>NZ_AP019736.1:1217500-1561250 GCF_006542685.1 Alistipes dispar
GCACAGCACGACCCCCAGCGAGAGCAGAAGTCCCAGAGTGGAGCAGACGACGAGCGCCTGCTTCTGCGTGACGTACCTCGGAATCAGAACGATGCCCGACAGAAAGCCGATCATCGTGCAGGTCAGCGTGAACGAGGGAAAAACCTTGGATTCGACAAGGTCCATGCCCATGGACCCCGCGTAGTTGATGATCGTGTCGATGGCGACGACCTGAGCGCCCACCTGACAGAAGATCGCCAGAGCTCCCAGCCAGAGATACGGAAAATCGAAGAGGCTCCGCCGCCCGGGCGTGTCGTCGGCCCCCGACGCGGAGTTCTGCGAGTCGGTGTCGATCTCGGGCAGAACGGAGTAGCGGATGCCCACGCCCACGAGCAGCAGCAGCACGCCCAGCACCGCATAAGGAACGATGACGCGCCGGATCAGGCCGTCGAGCAACGGGGCTTTCGCCGCGGCGTCGAGCGTCCCGGAGTCGATCAGTGCGAACAGCTCGCTGTCCTCGGGCCGGAGAATCAGCGCCGCCAGGATGAGCGGGGCGATGATGCCCGCCGTCTTGTTGAAGACGCCCATGACGCTCATGCGCTGAGCCGCGCTCTCGATCGGACCGAGGATCGTCACGTAGGGATTGGCCGCGGTCTGGAGGACCGCCAGCCCCGTACCGATGCAGAACAGTCCGAGCAGAAAAATCTCGAACTGACGGAAAAGGGCCGCCGGGACGAAAACGAAGGCCCCCAGGGCCGTAAGCATGAATCCGTACATGATTCCACGCTTGAAGCCCACCTTTTTCAGCAGGATGCCGGAGGGTACGGCCATGATGAAATAGGCGATGTAGAAGGCGAAGGAGACGAAATAGGACTCGAAATGGGTGAGCTCGCAGCATATCCTGAAATAGGGAATCAGGATGGAGTTCACCCACGAAACGGCTCCGAAGATGAAGAACATACCGGCCAGAATACCCAAGGAGAGGAGGTAGTTTCTGCGCGGGGCGGAAGCGGATTTTGTCATAGGTCGTTGTTTTGGTGGTTTTCCGTGAATGAATAAAAAACGATGTTTTCAGGTCGGGGGGGGGAGCGTGAGAAACGTTCAGAAAACGTCCTCCGGGCCCTTTCGGTGCAAATCGACGGCCGGGGCGACGTCCCGCACACGGCCCGGATCGCCTCGCATGTCGTCCGGACCGCACCGGGACGTCCGGATCGGACGGCTCACGACGAAGGAGCAGAACGCGTGGTAAAGCTCCCTGTCGGCCGCTGCGGCCGAATATTTCAGCGTCCGCAGCGACTGGCCGCCCTGATAGTAGGCCAGCCGTTTGTCAGACCACACTCCGTTACGCCGGAAAGCCGACATGTAATCCCGCAGCCGGCCGGCCTTGCCCCGGCTCTCGAGCGCATTGTCGTCAAACTCCAGTTCGAGATGCATGTCCGCCTCCTCGGCCATCCGGCACGCCTCGTCCAGGCGCGATTCGGGGACCGATTCGCTGAAGAAATAGTTCGGCTGCAAGTAGGCACAATGGAATCCGTAGGACTTCCACTGACGTGCACCCGAGGCGCCGAAATAGGGAATCCAGTTGAAACTTTCGTTCAGCCCGTCGAGGTAACAGGCTATCGCTCCCAGAATTCCGCTCGTATCCGAGTCCTTCTCGGCAAGCCAGTAGAACCCGCCAAGCTCGACATGCGCGTATTTCCGGCGGTCGAACTCGGCCCGCACCGTGTCGATGAACCATTTGCAAGCCTTCAACCGATCGTTCGCATCCGAAAAATCGAGCGCCTCGCCATCGACACTCCCCCAGTATCGGGTGACCTTCGAATCGACGTCCCGATAGCGAATCGGTTCCGGAATCGCGACCACCACCCGGCGTTTGACGGCCGGGGCGCCGAGATGCGCGGCGGCCTCAGCCACCGCGTCCTCCAGGGCGCCGATGCCCGTATCGTCGCCGAAACAATAGTCGATCAGACGCTGCCATGCGGCCCGGTCGGCCGAGCGGAGCGGCCGACCGTCGTAGGTGTAGCCGTCGGCGAATTTCACCCCGGAGCCTCCGTTACCGTCGGGATCCATGATCTCCAGCAGCAGGAAGCCGTCGAAGAGCCATTGCGTCCTCCCGTCCGGATCCGTATAGGTGACGTAGTCGGACAGACGCTCTCTGTCCCATTCATACGGAGTCCGATGGTGCCCGCCGCCATAGATCAGCACCAGATCCGTAACGGAGGGTACAGCCCGGCGGGAAAGTTCCCAATCGTAGGGTTCGGCCATGAGGGCATCGGGAGGGACAGGCTTCAGGTACGGAGGCGGAGAGGCCGACGTCTCTTCGCCGCAGAACGTACATTGCAGGGATAGCGTGCACAACAGCATCGCGGAAAACAGAAAGCGCATAACCGGCTCGTTTTATTTCAGTACGCGCCGGAGAACCGGATACAGCAGGTCGGCATAGCGCATCATTCCCAGGTCGGTGAAGTGGATGCCGTCCACGGTCGCCTCGCCGTCGTCGCCCAGCATATCCTCCGAGCTGACGTAGTAGATATTGCGCTCGCCGCTTTCCCTGAGCCGCCGGTAGTGTTCGGCAAGGGCCGCGTTGAGCCGGCGGACGGACGCGGCGGCCTGCACGTCGAAGAACGTATGGGGAAAGACAGGGTCCTCGACGAAGACGATCGGCGTGTCCGGATGGCGGTCTCGGAGAATGCGATAGAACGGAAGCAGCTTCGTCTCGATCTGTTCGACCGTCACGTTGGGAACGAAGTCGAGAACGAAGACTCCCGCATCCACTTCGGCCATCAGGTGCGCGATCTCGTAGTCCAGCTGCCCGTTGCCGCTGAAACCCAGATTGATCGCCTCGCGGTTCAGACGCCGGGAGAGGATATTCGTATGAGCCATCCCCGGACGGGATGAACAGCCGCCCTGCAAAATGCTCGTTCCGTAAAATACAATGGGATGCTCGCGAACGGGGTACGAAAGACGGGGCGCGCCGATCATCGCGCAGGAATCAACGCCGATCGAGAGGCTGTCGATGCCGTCGTAAAGCGGCAGGTAGAGCATGTACTCGCGCTCCTCCGGAACCATATCCGAAACGATCCTCGACTCCGTGGTCTTTCCACTTCCGGGACGAGCGCAGTTCACGAACCTCCAACCGCCGTCCACCCAGGCGTAGAG
Organism: Alistipes dispar; assembly: GCF_006542685.1. Lineage (NCBI taxonomy): Bacteria > Pseudomonadati > Bacteroidota > Bacteroidia > Bacteroidales > Rikenellaceae > Alistipes > Alistipes dispar. Next base: position 1,220,639 of record NZ_AP019736.1, read on the forward strand.
GTCGAGGCCCCGAACTCCCGTAGGGGCCATGTGGTTCATCGAATTGCAGAAGGTGTTGGTCCACCGCACGGAGATCGTCGTGGAGTTGGAGCGGAACCGAACGGCCAGTCCCGCCGAGTGCAGCCCCAGGTCCCAGACGGGACGCCGTGCGAAATCTGCAACCGATCCGGGCAGACGTGTGTAACGCCCGAAAGTGGATTCCCTGGATTTCCCGTAAACCGGAAAAGACGACCCCTCGTGGTAAACCAACTGGGATAATACTGAAAACGGGAAAAGCAAACCTGCCAAAAGGAAGAAACAGATGAGATTTTTTTTCATGGAAAGACAACTTTATAAACAAAATAACACAAAGCGCTTCAAAAATAGAAAAATTTTATCTCTTTTTAAAGAATCCTGCCGTAGAAACCACCGCCCGACTCGCTTCGGCCGTCGTATCGTTAAGATGTTTGCCGTCAATGACCATACCGGTCGAACCGCCGCCGTCGAAATTCACGGCATCCGTACACCCGAGCCCCTTCATGATGGCCGCCAATTCGGTGAGTGTGGCCCCTCGGCTCGATTCGATGCGTCCGTCGCAGACGAAGAGCACGATACGGCCGTCGGCAGTGCTACCTACGGCCGTGCGGTCGGGCGATACGCCGACACCGAAAATATCGTAAGGCATGATCTCGTAGTTGCTCAGATAGTAGTCCGCGCCTTTCGGGGTCTCGGTGAAATCGAACGGGCATTTGCCGTCCTTGAGCAACACGGGCCCCGCACTGAGGGCATACTTCGGCATCCAGGCGATATCCGGAGCGGGGTTTTCAGCACTCACGACGTCGTAGCGAGCCTCCCCCTTGACCGAAGGCAGCGGGCGATCGAAATAACGGGCCGCCCCCCGGGCGTCGGTTCCGGCCCAACAGACGCCGGGGGTTCCCGAAGCATCGACACCGAACAGGCCGCGCGTCACGTTATACATCGTATCGTACTCCTCGGTATCGGACGTGCGGAGCGATCCGCGGACGGCCGGGATCGTTCCCGCGGTCTCGCCATCGACCACGGAAATCCCCGTATGGCGGCCGTTGTAGAAGTAACCGCCGTTGATCATCACGTAGCAGTCGCCGCCGAAGGCCGCCGACTGCTCCTCGATCGTCGCGGCGCCTTCGGGCACCGAAACGCGGAACTCCACCGTACCCTTCGAAAGGTCGGCCACGGCATACCAGGCGTGGAAATTGCGGCCGTTGAGCTTGCCGGTCGTCTCGTAGAGCCCGATCTCGGCCGGAAGCGACTCGTGCGAGAGTTTCGTCCAGTCGAAGGTGACGGCCGGAGGTTCCTCGCCGAGAGAGGCTTTCGTTTCGGAGCTGTAACAGGTCGCACCGCCGGAGGTCAGGAAAGCACGGACCGTGTACTCCCTGCCGTATTCGAGCAGGGCGTTGGGAATGACCTGCAGCACGGCGCCGCCGTCCTCGGGAAGCGCCGGACCGTACTGCATCGCATCCTCCGTCGTGGGCAGGCCGTCGGCGCTCCAGCAAAGTCCGTAGCGGGCATCCGAAGGCGCATTGTCGATCCGGTACGTCACAGCGATACAGGTCGCCGTGGCGGTCGGCTGCCCGTCGATCTCCACCACGGGAAGCTCCGACGACGGGGTCAGCGTGAAGAACTCATAAACGACGCGTGAATCGCCGGCCTCGGACGTGCCCTTACCCTGCACGCCGAAGAAGTAGCTGGCACCGTCCTCGAGGCCCTGCGAGATCGTATATCGCGTCTGATCGGCCTCCACGGATCCGGCGATCCACCGGTTCGTGGCATCGGCGGCATCGCGCACCCAGATGTCGAAACCTTTTTCATCGGTACTGTTGTCCTGCCAGGAGACCCGCACCGAGGCGGCTCCCACCCGTTCGATCCGGATATCCGAAGGAACCGCAACGCGTCCCGAGGCGCGATTTCCGTCGTCGTCCGCGCACGCCGCACAGGCGCAAAGGGCCACGAGAGCCCAGAATGTCGTTTTCATACTATTATCGTGTTTCTGGTTTCACCGGTCAATACGTATGGCATCGAGCGCCGGAACCGTGATCCGCCGCCCGTCGGGAAGTTCCACGCCGCGCGCCGTGTCGCCCATGTTCACCACGACGCAGGCCCGGCGCCCCGAGCGGCTCTCCCACTCGGCGGCCAGCACCTCGGGAGTCGTCTCGTAGTTCGGAATCTCCCGGCGCGGATTGTCGCCCCGGGGAACGATCTCGCCGAGGAAACGTCCGCCGACGAACAGGTCGTGCTGCCGGCGGCGGAATGCGGACAGCCGCTTCAGAAACTCCGCATCGAGACGGTTCTCCTCACGCATCAGCATCTCGGGATCGACCCATCCGAGCTGCGATCCCCACAACAGGCTCTTCATCGTAATGAAACGGAGCGAGCCGTCGTCGAAACGCCACGGAATATAGGTATATCCGCTGTAGATGCAGCGGTCGGAGTAGATCAGCGGGAAGAGCGGCACCATGCGCACGGAGGCATTGTGAGGCGAATTGACCACGAGCATCATGTCGAAGAGGTCGATATAGCATTCGGCGCACTCCTCGGTGGTCATCGCCCGGTCGGAACCGAAGAGACCGCGGCGCATCCCTTCGAGCAGATCACGGTAGGCGGCCGGCCACCATCCGCCGCCGCCCGGAGCATGGGGATGATCCGGGGCATAGCAAGCCTCGCTGCCGGCGCATCCGATCTGATCCATATAGACGCCGTCGGTCTTCAGTTCGGCGAGGATCCTCCGGTTCAGGTCGCGCAGCACCTCCTGCCAGACGGGCGACGAGGGACAGGTCACCGTATTGGGCACTTTGGAACCGTACACCTCCGTATAGAGCGTACCGTCGGCCTTGCGGCACGAAGCCTCCGAACCGTGCAACGTCCGGTAACTGTCGGTCGCAGGATCCCACAGCCGCCCGTTGATGTAGGGCGTAACGCGCGCCCCGAGGCGCTGCGCTTCGGCGACGGCCTCGGCAAATCCCTCCTGCGCGGGGAAATACTCCGGATAGTTCGTATCGAAAGGACGGGCGTGCCAATGGTACCAATGCAGGCCGACACCGCGGCCGTAGAATCGCAACGCCTTGCGCAGAGCCTCCCGGGCGCCGGGTTCCGCACCGTTCGGGCGCAGCCACATGTCGGCCTTGCGGATCCACTCCACGACAGGACGGTCGGCAAGCGTACGGGCGCCCCAGCGGGTTTCGAACGTGAAGGGACGGTACCAGCGGAGCGCCGCAGCCTGCCATCCCCCGCGGCTGAATCCCAGCACCGTCGGCCAGGGCAGCACGAAGCGGCCTCCGTCCGACCAGGCATAGGAGGTCGTCATCTGCTGTACGAAGACGACGGCATTGCCCTCGCTCACCATGCAGAGGCACTTGCCGCACCCCCGGCCATCCTCGGCGGCGAAATAGGCCGTGCCTCCCGCATGGTGCATCATGACGAGCTGCATGGTTCCCGTGCAGGAGGGATAACGCGCCTGCAGCCGACCGGAGTTTCCGATCGCATACTCCGTACCGTAGCCCACGGGCAGGATGCCCTTCGCATCGCGGGGACGCGCCACGGCGATGCGGGGAAACTCCGCTTCGGTGAGCACCCACCCTTCGGGCAGATCGGCATCGAGACGCCACTCGGGAAGTTCGGAATCGGCCCCGAGCGCAACGGTCACGCGCACAGCACGGGCCGGACCGCCGTCGAGATGCACACGCCAGGTGAAGCGCAGCGCCGCCATTCCCAGCGTATCGAGACGCTCTCCGCCGTCGTAGTATCCGTTCCGCGGCAGCAGGTTCGGATTTTCGCCGTTCACGCCCCGATAGACCAGACGCCAGGGATGGGTCGCACTCCCCCCGGCAGGCAGCATCTCCGCACCTTCGGAGCGATAGGATTCGAACAGGAAGGTCTTGCCGCCGGAGAAGACGAGCTCCGCGCGGTCGTTCTTCAACACGAGTTTTTCGGTCGGGGGTTCCGCCGCTCCGGAAGCGGCGGTCAGGAACAGTGAGGCAAGCAACAGACAGTGTTTCATGCGTATCGTCATTTTTGGGGTTCGATCGGACGGTTTATTTTCCGTACGGCCCCGAGGAAGAGCCGTTCAGCCTCCTCCTCGGGAAGATCCAGTTCGAGAACGGCCCGTCCGGCGGCAGGCAACAGGCAGAGTCGTCCTTCGCGGCGGAAGGCGATGCGCCGCCCCCGGTCATCGGTCAGCGTCGGTCGCGATGCGGGAAGCGTCAGCCGCAACTGATCCTCACCCGAGGTATGCCAATAGAGGATGCAGCTCTTCGTACCGCGCCGAAAGAGGAAGGCCCGCACGCCCGACTCGTCGTCGGGCGTAAGCTGCCGGCAGGGATAGAGCTCGAAGCGTCCCTGCGAATCCTCGAAAAGGAAAAACTCCCGGTCGGGATCCTTGAGCCGCTCCTTCTGTTCGGGCGTGAAGACATCCGCAAGCTTGGCTCGCTCCCAGCGCTCCATGACCCGCAGGTTGTCCTCCGTACGGGGATGCCGGCGCAGCTCCTCCAGATTGCCCACGAGCGACACGGGAGCATCCCAGGCCAGCGCCTTGCAGTAGATATATTCGTACATGTCGGGCTGCATGCCGATCGTCGCGCCGCCCGGAGCCAGGTAGTTCACCCATCCGAAATCGACCGCCGTGAAGTCCTCGGCGTTGCGGGCAGCGCAGCGCAGCGTATATTTCTTCATCGCCGGACGGATATACTCCGGAGGGAAGATGTCGAAGGCATTGCCGCGCGAAAGAATATGCCATCCAAAATGCGACTTGAGCGCTCCTTCGGCGAAAAGCGGCGCAGGCCGCAGTGCATCATAGACGACCGACTGCGACCGCGAAACATTGTACCAATAAGGCATCGGGACATCCTCGGCCCCGTCGAAATAGACGAAGCGGAAACCCGCCTCGGCATAGATGCGCCCCAGGCGTCCGGCGATCTCGCGCTGGATGCCCGTATTCTGGTCGATCCGCACGAACAACGGCCAGTCGTCCACATCGAGCAGCCGGGCACGGCTTCCGGCGGCATGTGCGGCGGGCTGCGAGTTGTGCAGCCCCCGCCGGCATCCCGTCAGCATATAGGGCGGACGGGTCGTGCAGTCCGCGTAGGAGATCAGTTCGTCGCCCAGATGCAGCAGCCGGCGGCCTTCCTCCCGGCGCAGCCCCTGCGTGTTGCCCTCGACGACGAGCACCGTGTCGGCGACACCTGCCGGCTCGGCGAGGACCAGTTCACAGACGGAGTTCATCCGCGTATCGGGATGTCCGCCGTTGATGTAGGGGTCGTTCACCCCCACCTTCGAATAATGGAAATGCAGACCCGGAATCATGCCTGCGGCACGGATGCGGTCGGTGACGTAACGCAGGTCTTCCATACCGCCCGGGTACTCCTCGCGCCAGCCGTAGTGGCCGCACGAGCGGGCGAAATCGACGTAATAGACCATCATCGTGCGGAATCCGCCCCGACGGGCGTATTCGATATGGGCGTCGATGTTTTCGGGCGTCACGCCGCGCAACGAATAGTACGAGCAGCGGTAGGACCCGTCACGGCGGCTCTCGACACCCCGCGGCAGGTCGTAATCCCGCTCTATCTGTCCGATGGCCGGAAGCAGCCCCTCGCGCGAGGAGACGACGAGCGCCGCCCCCGGACCGAACAATCCCACCTGCGCGTCGAGACCCGCATAGAGGGTCGTCGCCTCCGCCGTCGGGAAGGCGTCGATACGCGTCCCGGGATGGGTCCCCAGCAGATTGACGGCCACCCGGTCGTCCCAGACTACGTTGAGCCACTCGCCGAAGTGCGCCCGCGGACGCAGGGGCAGTTGCAGGAGCGCGAATTCGTCGATCTCGGTCTGGCGCTTGACGCCGTAGGCCTCGATGCGGTAATCGACGCGCTCGAGCGAAAAGCCGATGTAGTCGTCCTCGATGTCGAGCCGGATGACGGCGATGTCATAGGTATCCTCGAACCCGACATAGAGCCGGTCGCCGCGCCGTTCGACCCGACAGGCCGGAAAAACGCGCGGTTTGGCCGGATAGATCAGAAAATTCTCGTTATCATAGGGCCGGTACTGCGTAATCGCGCAGATCGGGGTCCGCATCTCCGCGGCGAGGCACTCCTCGCCCGTGGATTTGTGGATCAGGCTGCGGGCCGCGCCGTCGGCACCGATCACGAGCCGCACAGCGGCATTCTCGATGACGACATCCGCACCGCCGGCCTGCGCCAAGAGCGGAAAGAGGAGCACACACAGAGTGGAAAGTACATGTTTCATGTGATTCGTCGTTACAGGGAAATCAATCGCGGAAATCCATCTTTTGCGGACGGCGCCCGACGATCCCGGGGCCCGCGGGTTCGGGACGGCGGGCCGGATCGCGCGGATCGAAACAGCGGATGCCCTGCCGCTCGGAAAGCGCGGACACGGAATCCATACGCCGCATGCAATCCTCATAGTCCTTCACTTCGGGCTGCGTCCGGACCGAGGCGTGCCGCGGCATAGGCGACGATATCGCGAATCTCCTCCCGCGCATAGAACCGTGCCGGCGTACCGGAATCGCGGCGGCTCCCGACTCCGCCGACCGACGCAAGACGCGGATAACCCTCGATCTCGATGCCGGGGATCGGAAGAACCGACCGGAAGGCCCCCTTGCGGAGAGCCTTCCGGCAGCCGGTTCAGACGTCAAATGTCATATCGCGTGATTTCGTAAGCCAGAATACCGTTATCGGTCGTCAGCATGTAGGCCTGCACGGCATTACCGTCCTCGCTGGCTCCGAAGGCCACGTCGCCCGTGCCGTTTCCGTTCGCGCCCAGCACGACATCGCCCGAAACGAACGGATAGGAGGAGGTCATGCCCGTGGGAGAGTAGCCCGTCCCGGGAATATCGGCCGTTCCGGTCGTAAGATTGCCCTCGCGCGAATCGAAGAGAAATCCCGAAATAAGGGCTCCGGCGGCAGGATCCGCAATATCGGCGACATAGAGTCGGGCAGACTTGATACCGCTGGCATTATCCTTATGGCAGTTCTGAATGCCGATAAGCCGCATGCCGTTGAAGTCGATGCAATCGACACCCGTGATCTTGTCCGTCAGCCAGAAGTGCGTCGTCGGCACCGTGAACTGCGTAGCGGATATTCCGTTCGCGGGAACATAGGTTACCGTACGCCGCTCGTTGCCCGATCCGTAAACATACCCCGGCGACAGGTTGTCGTCGCCCATCGAGAAGAGCACCGGCTTGGTCGTGTACCACATCGAGGCGAGGCTGTTGGAGCGGAACTCCACGACGGCCGTCGCGGTCGAAGCGACGCCATCGGCGAGCGGAATGAAGACCGAACGGATCTTCTGGATGCAAGAGGTACCGATTATGGCTTCGCCCGAGGTCACGTCGCCGATCACATCGACCATACGGCCGATATCGTAGGTCGTCGTACCCGGATTGGCACTGCGCAGCGGAGCAAAATAGGGATCGGACGGCAGGCTCTTCGAGAAAATCAGGGTCGGAGCGTCCCCGATGCCGTTTTTCCATACCCACACCTCGAAGTCGGGCAAAGTCGATGAGTTCGTATAGGCGACAGCCACCAGATGACCGGCAGAATCGCTCGTGATGGCGTGGATCGACCTCGATATGCCCGTCGCATTGACGCTCAGTCCCGTCGGCTTGCCCGTAAAGCGGTTCATGACAACCATCTTCGACGCATCGCCGCTGTTGCCGACGATCAGGTAGTCGCCGACAACGGCCAGCGTACGGTTGTTCACCGCTTCGAATCCGTATTCGTTGTTCTCCAGAATCTGGAAACCGAACAGGCTGGCAATATATCCCGCCTTGCCCGAAGGCACGAACGACGGAAGATCGACTGCGGTCTTGTAGGTCTTGCGAACGGACCCGTCCTGCGAAACCACCACGATGTCAGGGAATTCAGACAGGTCGATCGTGCCGTCCCCGTTCATGGCCCGGCATTCGATCGTCGCCCAGGGCGATACGGTGACCGTTGCCGCCTTCAGCGCTCCGTCGATCGAAGAGGAGGTCTTGTACACGGTAATAGATCCGGTCCCGTCTTCCGTCTCAGGTTCCTCGATCGAGACGACGGCATTGGGCATATCGGCTAACGAAACCCGCGTAGCGAAGGCCTGATCCGACTTCACATAAGCCGCATTGATCGTGTAGTGCCTGCTCGATCCGTCCACATCGGACACCAGCGTGCGCTCGATACCCGCAGCCAGATCGTGAATCCCCGAAAGGCCCGGCTCGAAACGGGTGCCGTAGGGAAGCGACCCACGGACCTTCATGGCCGTCAGATCGCCCTGGACGGCCTCCGTGTCGGAAATGTAATAGGGAACCTGCACGGTAATGATTCCTGCCGCTTCGTCCACGACGGCATCGTATTCGACGTTTTCGTCCGAGACGAGACGGCCCTTGACGGTAAGGGTCTGCATATTTTCACTGCCGGACATCACCAATTCATCCGGATCCTCGCAGGCCCCGAGGACCAGCGCCGATACGAACAGTCCGGTAATCAAATGTCGCATTTTCATAATTATCGCGTGTTGAATGATTTGTCAAATTATTTCCAGATCTCGTTCTGCTCGCACAACGTATTGTTCTGCAGCTCGGTGTAGGGAATCGGGAAGATCGTATATTTCTCGGAGAAGAGACGATCCTGCGTGTCGCACTCCACGCGCTCGTAGCTGAAGCCGTCGCCCGTCCTGGTAATCTTCACACCATGCAGACGCTTGTTGTTGAGCGTCTCGACGGCAATGCCCCAGCGCACCAGGTCGAAGAAGCGGTGGCCTTCGAGCCCCAGCTCGCAGATACGCTCCTTGGCCAGATCATGCAGGTAATCCTGCCAGTTGCCCTTCTGCGCCAGTACGGGAAGCCCCACGCGATCGCGAATCGTTCTGAGGTCTTCGTACGCCGGTCCGAACTGGTTCTGGCGCGCATAGGCTTCCGAACGGATCAGATAGATCTCGGCCAGGCGCATCTCGGTCCAGTAGGTTCCGGAAAGAATGTTCGTGAAGTTCACCTTGCCGCTGTCGTCCATGAATTTGCGGAAAATGTAACCGGTCGTCGATTTGTGCACGTTGTCCTGTCCGGTGATGGAGAAGTCCATGTAATTGTCCTTGCCTCCGGCATAGAGTTCGAGCTTGCGGCCGATCCAGGTGGCATCGTTATAGAGAATCGACGCATAGAAGCGCGGCTCGCGGTTGTCGAAGGGCTTATTGCCGTATTTCGAAAGGTTATCCCAATCGAAGGCCTCGTAGCTGCCGCCTACCCTGATGTCGAACGACGAGGCGTACTCGTCGGTCGGCGTGGCCGATGCACCCACCTTGTCGGCGGCGCCATAGGGCTGACCGTCGTACGGAGGGCAGAAATAGGTGTTGAAATTGTGCTGCTTCATGCTGATGCCCGACTGGAAATAGACCGGGATAATCAGTTCCTGGTTGTTAGGCGTCGAGAAGATCTTGTAGTAATCGGCCGCAGTCTTGCCGGGAAGCAGGTCGTAGCCCAATTTCAGCACCTCGTCGCAGGCCGTGACGGCATCGCCCCAACGCTCCGCATAGAGCGACGCGCGGGCGATCATACCCCAGGCGGCGCCTTTGGTCAGACGCCCGGCTTCCGCAGCCTCCCAACTTGCCGGAAGATCGGCCTCGGCCTTCCGGTATTCACCGATGATGAAATCCCAGCACTCCTCCTCGGTCGAGCGGGCCTTGGCGCGCTCATCGGGCCCGTCAACGGCCGTGTCGCTGTTGCGCAGGATCACCCCGCCGTGACGGATCACCAGTTCCTGATAAGCGAACGCACGCAGAAAACGGACCTCGGCCGTACGGATCTTCACCTGGTCGGGATCGAGCCTGATAAGCCCTTTGTTCAGGTCCTCCAGATATTCGTTGAGCTTGCTGATCCAGGTGTACATAGCAGACCAGTTGGAGCGGAAGTTGCTCTGCTCGGTGACGTAATTGGGCTGATAGAAAAACCTGTTCATCGCACCGGCCGATACGCCGTACCAAGAGTATTTCACCAGATCGGTCGCGCCGTCGTCCATCAGACACGAACTGCCGCAGGCTATATCGGCATTGGCATAAAGCACGCCGTAGAAGTATTTGACATACAGGTCCAGGTTACTCAGGGACGAATAAGCCGTAGTTTCGCTGTAGCTTCCCGTCGGCTCCACGTCGAGCACATCGCACGACGCCGCCGAAAGACAGAGGACCGAAAGAAGTCCCGCCGTATATTTTCTGATCTTGTTCATATCGTTCGTAGATTTAGAATGAGAGATCCACACCGAAGGTGAAGGTACGCTGCTGCGGGTAGTAACCCGTCGGAACGTTCGCGCTTTCGGGGTCGATCCATCGGAACTCGGTTGCCGTAAGCAGGTTGTTGCCGCTGAAATAGATACGAAGGTTGTCGATGCCGATGCGGTTCATCCAACGCTTGGGAAAGGTATAACCCAACACGACATTCTTCAGACGCAGGTAGGCTCCATTGCGTTTCCAGAAGTCGGAGACCTGGGCGTTGTTGCCCGCCGACGACTTGGTTACCGACAGACGCGGATACTCCGCATTCGTGTTGTCCGGACGCCAGGCTCCCTCGACCAGATAGAGCGGTGCATTGTCGTAATTGCCGTACCAGGGAACGGTCAGCGGGGTCTGGTCCGCCACGCCGTTGTTCCAGGTAGCCTGGAGCATACGGTCGCAAAGAGCGGCTCCCTGCAACTGCACGGAGAGGTCGAAACCCTTGTAGTCGGCATCGAGCGACAGCGAGAACATCATCTCCGGCATACGGCTGCGGGCAATCCGTACATAGTCGTCGGCCGTAATGGATCCGTCGCCGTTGATATCGACATATTTGATATCACCCAGACGGGGCTGCACGCCGATCGGTTTCGGCGCATTGGCCAGCTCCTCCTCGGTCTGATAGAGGCCGTCGGACTTCAGGCCCCAAAGAGCTCCGAGCGACGACCCGAGCACGTTCTTCCACGGCAGCGTATTGTCGGCCTGCTGCTTGCTCAGAATGCGGTTGCGGGCGAAGGTGAGGTTGCCCGTGACGCCGTAGCTGAACTTGCCGATACGGTTGCGGTGGCGGAGCACCAACTCAAAACCGCGGTTGTCGAAAGTACCGTCGTTGATATAGGCCGGATAGTGGCCGCCCAGCGAAGGAGGATAGATGCCGCCGATCGACTGCAGGATGTTGAAGGTGTACTTATAGAAGTAGTCGAACTCCACGCCCAACAGGCCGTTCCAGGCGCTCATCTCGAAGCCGATATCGTAGGTACGCGTCCGCTCCCAGGTCAGATCCTCAAAGGGGAAGGCCACCGAGTTGGAGAGCGTACCCTGCGAGGCAGGCGTGCTTCCGAAGGCCACGCTGCTGGCATTGTAGGCAAACTGTTTGCGGTAAAGGAATGCCGTTACGTTGTCGTTACCCAGCGTACCGATCGAACCGCGCAGCTTGAAGTATTCGATTTTCGGGAGTGCAGACTGGAAGAAATCCTCCTGCGACATCACCCAACCCACGGATACCGAGGGGAAGAAACCCCAGCGATGGTCCTTGTGGAAGAGGTACGAACCGTCGTAACGGAACGAGGCCTCGATGAGGTATTTGTCATCGTATGCATAATTCAGACGTCCCACGAAACCGGCAAAGGCCGACTTTCCGGACGAAGAGGCATTCGTGGCGGTCGTCGGATCACCGAAATTGAGCTCCGGAAGATCGAACACGGGGAAATCGCGGCGGCCGGCGTTCATCGATTCCGAGGTATAAGTCGTCTGCTCGTAGAGGAACAGGGCTCCCACATCGTGCTTGCCGAACTTGTTCGCATAGGAGATCTGCGGACGCAGCACCACGCGCTGGTCGTTCGAATGGGCCACGTAGAGGTTGCCGTCCGGAGTCAGATTGGCCGCATTTACGAGCGAATACTTGCTCAGAGGATCGGCTCCGATGCCCGAACCGCGCTGGAACGTATAGGCCAGCACTTCGTAGGAGTGCGAGAAGGTACGACCCGTATAGTAATGGTAGTCCCAACTGGTGAACATGCCCAGTTTCAGACCCTTCACGAAAGGAACCGAATACTCGACGTTGGCCGAAGTCTCCAGACGGAGGTTGCGCGACTTGCTGAAGCCGGAGTGGGCCGAACCGTATTCGGGGCTGGCGGCGGACCACGAAGCACGATATCCCGAGACAGGATAAACGGTTCCGTCCTTCTCCAGCCATTTCGGAACGAACGGTATAGAGTACATCATCTGATGGAAGATGTTGTAACCTTCCTGGTTGGCATACGAATAGGCTCCGGGCTGGTAGTAATCCTGCAAGGATGCCGCCACGTTGAGCTGTACGCGCAGGTTGTCGTGCGGCGTCAGGTCCACGTTCGAGCGGAGGTTGCCGCGCGAATCCTCATGTCCCTTGATGATGCCTTCCTGGTTGCGGAAACCGCCGCTGACGAAATAACGGGCCTTCTCGCTACCGCCGCTCACCGAAAGGTTGTGCTGGTGCATGAGCGTCAGACGGCGCATCGGCGACATCCAGTCCGTATTCTCATAACCGTCCGACGGATCGCCGTTGTAGGTCATGGCGATCTCCTCGGGGGTGAACTGGTAGTCGGGCACGTCGTCGCCGCCCAGCTTGTCGAGGGCAAGACCGGCATTATAGTACTCCATGTACTGCGTGCCGTTCATGAAATCGGGCATGGTCGTCATCTGCGAGAGCGTTACGTTGCCGCGGTAGTTGATCGACATGGCGCCCTGATGACCGCGCTTGGTCGTGATAAGGATGACGCCGGCGGCAGCCTTCATTCCATAGACGGCGCTTGCCGAAGCATCCTTGAGAATCGTTACGGTCTCCACGTCGTTCGGATCGACCGTACCCATCTGACGCTCGACTCCGTCCACCAGCACCAGCGGGCTCGAGCCGTTGTAGGAGGTATAGCCGCGCACGAGCATCGTTACGCCGTCGGATCCGGGAGCGCCGGTCGCCTGCTGCGTAATCAGTCCCGGGAGCTTTCCGACCAGGGCCTGCGAAATGGTGCTGACGGTCGATTTCTTGATTTCATCGTCGGAAACCGCCGCAATGGATCCGGTCAGATGCACCTTCTTCTGCGTACCGTAACCGACCACCACGACCTCGTCCATACGGGCCGCATCCTCCTGCATCACGACATTGATTTCCGTACGGCCGTTTATCGCCAGCTCCTGGCCTTTCATACCCAAGTACGAGAAAATCAGCACATCAGCCCGGGGGGGGGTATCCAGACGATACGATCCGTCGCTCGTGGTCATCGTGCCCACGGTGGTCCCCTTGACGATCACATTGACACCCACGAGCGGATTCCCCTGAGCGTCGGTAACGGTTCCCGAAATGTACGACTGTGCGAAAGCGGTTGACAGACCGGCTCCGAACAACATCAATACGCATGCGACGAAATGCCGCATCCGGGAAACGCGTTCTCGTTTCGAATAATTGTCCTTCATAGATTCATAGAATTAGGTTGATAGGTTGATTGAAAGCGCTTCATTGCGGATGTTCCGGTCTCCGGACACCGGCGGAAAACCGGACATGAGAACCGTCAGCACGAGTTCATAAGGCTATTTTTTTAAGGTTCGCTCATCGGATTCTCCGCAGGGGCCGCACCCGAAAAAGATGCGCCCTACGGATTTTATCCAAACAAAATTAGGCAGCAAAAACGGCATTTTACGCAGAAAAAAACGCAAACCGATATTCAAAAAACGAAAAACCCGCCCTTTTTCACCTGTTCACCGTCTCAGGATGTAACCAAAACTCGAAAAAGGCATAGGCCAAGGCGTTCGACAGCGAATCGGGATCGTGCAGCGGCCGATTCGTCATGGCGACACGCCCTTCGTATCCGAGCAGGCGGTTTACGGCCACCGCATGATTGAGTGCCGTCCAGCGTTCGGAACCGTCCGAACAGCCTCCCGACACGAGGAAAGGCCGGGGCGCCATCAGGGCGTGCAGCTCATGCAGATCGTGCCCGTCGCGGCGCAGCGAGGGATATGCGCCGCGGGCCTTCACGGCACCCTGCTCGTCCCAAGTATGCTCCCAGGGCGGCGGATAGTAGCCCAGATACCAGGGCTCCCAATAATTGACATACCCCCCTTTCGTCTCGTCGAAGACCACGCCCGGATCGCCCCAGACCGCACAGGCGAACTTCTCCCACAGGCACGAGGCGAACATCGCCCACTTGCCACCGTAGGAGTGGCCCATGACGCCGATGCGCGTGGAATCGACCTCGGGAAACCCGGCCAGCGCCTCCCAGGCATTCGCAGCGGCGTATGCCAACGCCGACAAGGGCTGCAACGTCGCGCTATCGACCGAGGGATAGTAAAGCGAATAGGTCTTCGTACGGGTGGTTTGCGTCGTCCCGAGCGAAAGGGCGACAAAGCCCCGTTCGGCAAGGCGGAGCGCAAAATCCCGATTCGGTTTGCCGCCCAGGCCGACGGCTGTCTCCGGTTCGTAGAAAAGGGTGATGACGGCGGGTTTGCGACCTTTGCGGTGCGGGACGAGCAGGTATCCTTCGGTCGTTTCCGAAGGCAGCCAGCGGAACCGGACGCGATAACGGTCGAAATCCTCACCCGGAAGCGTATCGGCATATTCGAAGCGCTGTCCCGCAATCACCGGCGGCCAGGCGCCCAGAAGCGAATCCCAGCGGGTGCGGATCTCCGCACGGCGGCGAACCCAATCGGCAGCCGTCCTTACGCTGTCGCCGTTGTAGAAAAGCAGCGGAGAACGATAGGTTCCATACTCCTCCCGATAGATTTCGGGAGGTTCGGTAAAGGGCCGCAATTCCCGCCCGAGCTCCGCTGTTCGGTCCCGGGCATCCCGACAGCCCGTCAGCAAAGCCCCCAACAGCAGGATACCCGATAAAAATTTCATGTCGCGCATAATGATCCGCCGGAGCTTCGCACCCCGTAGTACAAAGATACGGGGCACCGCCACGGATCGGTCGTCGAAAAACGAAAAGCGTGTTTCGAAAAACGCACTATTTGCCGGCCGAACGCCGCTGACGGTATTCGATCGGCGAGCAACCCATAAACTTCTTGAAAATCCGCGAAATGTTGTTGCAGTCGCGGAAACCCGCCTCGCCGGCAATCTCGGCCAGCGGGAGATCGGTCGTCAGCAGCAGGTTGGCAAAACGCTTCACGCGGCACTTCAGCACATACTGGTATATGGAGGTGTTCATGACGCGCTTGAACTTGAGTTCGATGTTGCGCCGCGAAAGCGGAATCTGCCCGATGATCGCATCGATCGTCAGATCGGCCGCGATATGCCGCTCGATGTATTTGACGATCCGCAGCACGTAGGGATCTTCGATATTGTGTTTCTCGGTCGATTGGCGCAGTTCGATGCGGATCGGGTTGATCACCACGTTGAAGGGCCCCACGAACTCCTTGCGGATCTGCCTATGGAGCAGCTTCCCGACAGCATAACCGCCCTTCTCGACCTCCAGCTCGATCGACGAGATCGGCGGATCGGAGATGTTGCAGATCAGCTCGTCGTTGTCCACGCCCAGCAGCGAGACATCCTCCGGAATGGGGATGTTCTCCATTTTGCATATCTCCGAGATAATGAGTGCATGGGCATCGTCGCAGCAGAACAACGCCACGGGTTTGGGCAGTTCGCGCAGCCAGCGGCCCAACACCTCGCGGTTTTTCTCGCTGTCCTTTCCGGTCTCGAAGGCATGGAACGTCCCGCCGATGCGCTCCACCTCGCCGCGGTACCCCTTGCAACGTTCGTCCGACCAGACGACCCCCTTGACGCCGAAAAAGGCGAAGTTACGGAACAGGCGCTCGGCAAAGAAACGGGCCGCCATCAGGCCCGTGCCCTCGTAGTCGCCGGTCAGATTCGAATAGGTCGTACTGCGGTGGCGGTAGTTCTGCAGGACGACCGGAATGTTCAGCTCCTTGAGCAGATCCATCGCGTCGTCGTTCCACTGGCCGATGATGGCGTCGGCCTTCCACGCCTTGGCCCACTCGAGGATGCTCCGCTCGCCGTTTTCGATGCTCCTGTAATAGGAGGGCAACCGGTAAAAGAGCCACGGACCGTTCTCGCGCGAATAGCGCACGATCCCCCGAAGCAGGTTGCGGTCGAAATCGTTCGCGCAATCGACGAGCAGCAGAATCCGGATCATAGCGTTTGTTCATTGAGAATCGGCCGCGGGTTCTCCGTCCGGCAGAAAACGGCCGCCGATCGCCGCCTCGAGACGGAGAAACGGGTCCGTCAGGACGTCGAACCGCGTCCGGTCCGACCGCCCCGCGTTCGCGCTGCCCTCGATCACTCCGCCGTATTCGCCAACTTGGGGACAAGCGCCCGTTCCGCACGGCAACAGGAGCCGCGCCCCAATCGAAAAGACTCGTTTTTTCAATTCAGATATTCGGAAATTTTAAACTCAAAGACCTTTCATCCGCTCGGAACCCGTCCGAAAACCCGCCGGTCGAATCAAAGCACCAATGCCTGCCGATGAAAAATACACGCATATCCCTGACATTCACCAAATAACAGCAATCGGACCATTAAATTACGAATCAGCGCATGCACAACGCCATCGTAAAGTTCAGAAAAAACCGTGACATCCGCAATCATTTCGCAGAAAATCGTGCGAACAATAACGACAACGCCCCCGATGCCGCGGGCTCCCCCTTTCGGATCCGGACGCGACCGCCTCTATCCCAGCCGGAGCGCTCGGCCATGACAGCGCGCCGCCGTGCCGGAAGGACGGCCGACGCAGGATGCACTCTACGACTCCAAGGCCATACCGGCGTCACCTGCCCGACAGCCGGAAACGGGCGGTTCCCGAGGACGCTACGGCAGAAGAAGTCGGGAGGGCGCTCTTCCGCCGGAAAGAGGACGCGGAGCTTGCCGCCCCGGACGGCCCGTCAGGCCTGCCCCATCTTGGGCCCCGCGTCGGGCGTCCCGGCCGGCGTCGGAATCTCGATCTTGCCCACGCTGCTCTCGTAGCGCACGATGTTCTCCTGCAACGAGCGCAGCAGCCGTTTGGCGTGTTCGGGCGTGAGGATGATGCGGCTCTTGACGCGCGCCTTCTGCACGCCGGGCAGGACCGCCGCGAAGTCGATGATGAACTCCGATGTGGAGTGCGATATGATCGCCAGATTCGAATAGTGGCCCTGGGCCACGGCTTCGTCCAGCTGGAGGTCGATTCCGAATTGTGTCGTCTCTGCCATAAGCGTTTCGTCTTTGCCATACAAAAATAGGGGCTTTCGGGCTCCGGTATGCGGCCCCGCGGCCAAAATTTCGACATTTTATCAACAGAACGCCCGCATCGGACGAAATCCGCAATATCGCGGACGAATCCGGGAACCGTTCCCCGAAAAGCCGCGCCGACGCCCTCCGGCCCGCATTTCCGCATCCGGCGGCAGCCCGGGGCGGGGCAAATAAATTTGTTTCTGCGCACGGGTTGTATTATCTTTGTTCCCTAAAAACCCGGTAAGCCGAGAAAATGACATTCGGAATCCTGAACGATCTCTTCCGCGGTATCTGCGTGGGGGTGGCGGCGTCGATCACGGTCGGCCCCGTGGCCGTGCTCTGCATTCAGCGCACACTCTCGAAAAGCCGCCGGTCGGGCATCGTCTCGGGTATCGGCGTGGCGTGCGCCGACACCTTCATGGCCATGGCCGCACTGTTCTTCTATTCGATGCTCCAGACGCAGATCGAACAGTACAACACGCTGCTGCGCGTCATCGGCGGCATCTTCGTCGTCATCGTCGGCGTCTTCATCTTCGCCCAGAACCCCGTGCCGCAGATTCGCCGCAACCGGGCGGGCAAAACCTCGCTCTGGCAGGATTTCGCCTCGATCTTCGGACTGACGATCGCCAACTTCATCATGGTCATCCCCTACATCCTGGCCTTCTTCGCCGTCTTCAAGATCTCGAGCGGCGACGTGACCGGCTCGGGATTCAGCGGCTTCGTGCGCTCGGTGTTCGTCATCGCCGGATTCCTCGGCGGCGCCACGGCATGGTGGACCCTGCTGGCGTGCGTCATCAGCCTGTTCCGCCGCCGGTTCCGTCCGCGGCACATGCTCACGATCAACCACGTCGCGGGCCTCATCATCGGCATCTTAGGCATTTACACCATATTATCCACCTTCTACGCCATCTTCCCCAATGTCGGACACTAAACAGCACAGAATCATAATCGCCATCGACGGCTTCTCGTCGTGCGGCAAGAGCACCTTCGCCAAGGCCATCGCCGCACGGCTGGGCTATATCTTCATCGACACGGGCGCCATGTACCGCGCCGTGACGCTCCATGCGCTCGAACACGGCGCGATCCGCTCGGGTATCGTGGACGAGGAGGCCGTGGTGAAGCTGCTCGGCGAAACCGCCATCACCTTCCGCTTCAACCCCGAACGGGGAGCCAGCGACATCTACGTGAACGGCGACCTGGCCGAAGGGAAGATCCGCACCATCGAGGTCTCGAACTGCGTGAGCCGCGTGAGCGCCATTCCCGAGGTGCGCCGCAAGCTCGTGGCCATGCAGCAGGAGATGGGACGCCGCCGCGGCGTGGTGATGGACGGCCGCGACATCGGCACGGTGGTCTTCCCCGACGCCGAACTGAAGATCTTCATGACGGCCGACCCCGCCGTGCGGGCGCGGCGTCGCTACGACGAGCTGCGCGCCAAGGGCGACGACGTGTCGCTCGAGGAGATCGAACGCAATGTCCGCGAACGGGACAGGGCCGACATGAGCCGCGCCGTGTCGCCCCTGCGGCAGGCGCCGGACGCCGTCGTGCTGGACAACAGCCGCATGAGCGTCGAGGAACAGATGGCGTGGTTCATGGAGCTGTTCGAAAGGAGAATCGCGGAATAACGACGCCGCATGGAGCCGGTGCACATAGAGATCGACGACAAATCGGGATTCTGCTTCGGCGTGGTCCGGGCGATCACCGAGGCCGAACGGGCCCTCGGCGAAGGCGGCACGGTCTATTCGCTGGGCGACATCGTCCACAACCGGATCGAGGTGCAGCGGCTCGAAGCGCTGGGGCTGCGGACCGTGACCCACGCCGACATGCCGCGGCTGGCCGGCTGCCGTCTCTTCATCCGCGCCCACGGCGAGCCGCCGACGACCTACGCCGCGGCACGCAGGCTGGGTATCGGGATCATCGACGCCACCTGTCCCGTGGTCGCACGGCTGCAACGGCGGGTCAAGCAGGCACACGAGGCGATGCGCGCCGTCGGCGGACAGGTGGTGATCCTCGGCAAGCGGGGCCACGCCGAGGTCGTGGGGCTGACCGGACAGGTCGCCGAGCCGACCGTCGTCATCGAGCGCGCCGAAGACCTCGCGCAGATCGACTTCGCACGGCCGATACATTTCCTTTCGCAGACCACGCAGAGCATCGCCCTGTTCGAAGAGCTCGGCGCCGAAATGCGCCGCCGGGCGGCCGATCCGGCGCAGGTGCGCCTCGACGACACGATCTGCCGGCAGGTCTCGGGCCGCGAGGCGCACCTGGCGCAGTTCGCGGCGCGTTTCGACGCCGTCGTGTTCGTCTGCGGCCGCAAATCCTCGAACGGCAAGGTCCTCTACGAGGTGTGCCGCCGGGCCAACCCCCGCTGCCGCAACATCGAGGAGCCCGCGGAGCTGGACCCGGCATGGTTCGAGGGAGTGCGGTCGGTGGGCATCTGCGGCGCCACCTCGACCCCCAAATGGCTCATGCAGCGGGTCGCGGAAGCGATCCGTGCGATGGGACCCGAAAGCGAATGACCGCCCGCACCGGAAACGGCCGCCGCTCCCGGCAGGGCATCCGACAGAATACACGACACGCAAAATTTCGAACTTATGAAACGTTATTTGATCCGCTCGCTGAAATATTTCGCCGCCCTCTGCGTTCTCTGTATGGCGATCATGGCGCTGAACCTCACGACGGGCATGGCCTCGCTCTCTCTCGAAGAGACGCTCTACGTCATATTCCACACCCCGCGGGGACTTCTGCTGCCCGCCGTCATCGTCCTGCTCGCGGCCTTCTATCCGCGGTTCGGATTCATCGTCCGGCGGGTCGAGGGCGACGTGGAGGAGCACCGCGAACAGATCGTGAACGCCTTCCGTTCGGCCGGCTTCGAGCTGCGCCGCGAAGAGGACGACGCACTGTTCTTCCGGGCCAAGGGACCGCTGCACAGGCTCCTGCTGCTGGGCGAGGACGAAATAAAGGTTTCGCAATACGGACAGTGGATCGAGCTGGAGGGTATCCGCCGGGGCGTGGCCCGGGTCATCTACCGCCTCGATTCGCACATACGCATGGCACGATATGACAAAGAGTAGAAAATACCGCATCCTGGCCCTCGCGGCCGGGCTGGCCGCCGTGGCGGGCGCGACGATCCATGCGTCGCACAACGACTTCGGGCTGGGCCGCAACATGGAGATCACGGTCAATATGATGCGCGAGCTGTCGCTCGGGTACGTGGATCCGATCGACCCCGACCGTCTGATGGAGGGGGCCGCGGCGGGCATGGTCAGCGACCTGGACCCCTACACGGAGTATATTTCCGAGGAGGGCATGTCCGATTTCGAGCTGCTCACCACGGGCAAATACGGCGGCGTGGGGGCGCTCATCCGCAAGAAGGGCGACTGGGTGGTCATCGCCCAGCCCTACCAGGGCACTCCGTCGGACCGCGCGGGACTCAGGATCGGCGACCGGATTCTCGAAATCGACGGCAGGGACGCCCGGGGCTTCACGACCGAGGAGGTCTCCTCGCGCCTGAAGGGCGAGCCGGGCAGCCGGGTGAAGGTGACGGTCCTGCACCTCGACAGCACGCGGCAGACGGTGACGCTGCGCCGCGAGCGGATCGCCATTCCCGGCGTACCCTACGCCGGCTGGGCGGCCGACGGCATCGGCTACATCCGCCACAGCGACTTCACCGAAGGATGCTACGAGGAGATGCGCGCGGCCGTCGAGCGGCTCCGCGCCGAGGGCGGGCTGAAGGGCCTCATACTCGACTACCGCTCCAACGGCGGCGGCATCATGCAGGAGGCCGTGAAGATTCTCTCGATGTTCGTCCCCAAAGGCACGGCGGTCGTCACGACCAAAGGCCGCAACGAACGGCAGGACTACCGCACCGAGTCGGAGCCGATCCTCCCGGACCTGCCGCTGGCGGTGCTGGTGAACGGCAACACGGCGTCGGCCTCGGAAATCGTGGCCGGCGCGTTGCAGGACCTCGACCGCGCGGTGCTCATCGGCCAGCGGAGCTTCGGCAAGGGGCTCGTGCAAACCACCCGCCCGCTGGGTTACAACACGATGCTCAAGCTCACCACGGCCAAATACTACATTCCCTCGGGCCGCTGCATCCAGGCCATCGACTACTCGCACTCGCAGGAGGGCTCGGTGCGCGTCGTTCCCGACTCGCTCGTTTCGGAGTTCACGACCCGTGCGGGCCGCAAGGTTTACGACGGCGGCGGCATCATGCCCGACATCGCCACCGAACCGGAGTACATCTCGCGCTTCGCCGCGACGCTCTACGCGCTGGGCTTCATCGAGGATTTCGGCGACGACTACACGCGCCGCCACCCGGGGCAGCGGATCGACCTGCGCACCTTCTCGATCACGGACGCCGACTACGCCGACTTCGTCGAGTTCATGCAGAACAAGGAGGTTCCCTACGAGTCGGACACGCGGCGGGCGCTCAAGGCGCTGAAAAAGGCCGCCGAGGACGACCGCTTCGCCGAGCTGAAGGAGCGTTTCGAGCGGGTGGAGGCCGAGCTGAAGGACGACACGCGGACCAACCTCGAAACCTACCGCGAACAGGTCGTCGATGCCATCAACAACGACATCGTGCTACGCCACGGCTACACGGCCGGGGTGATCGAGCACGCGCTGCCCGGCGACCGGGAGGTGACCGAGGCCGTCGCCGTGCTGCGCGACTCCGCGGAATACGCGCGCATCACCCGCGAGCAGGACACCCGGCGCAAATGACCCCGAAAAAGACGTCGCGATGAAAAAGTGGTGCACCAATCTGCTCTCGTTCCGCAACCGCGTGGTGGTGATCGTCGTCGGCATCTCGCTGGGGGCCATGTCGCTGCTCTACACCAACGACATGGCGCGGCGGCTCAGGGAGAAGGAGCAGCACGACGTGGCGCTATGGGCTCACGCCATGGAACGCATCAACCGCGACGTGCTGGGCGGCAGCACCTTCCAGGATCCGCTGCTGCGCGACATCATGTCCAACGGCAACAACATCCCGTTCATCATCACCGACGAGAACCTCCGGGTGGTGCACTCGCACCTCATCCCCGACCGGATCATCGAGCACCCGGACCGACTGCGCGAACAGATCGACCGCTTCACCGAGGAGAACACCCCCATCCCGGTCAAGGTGCTCTGGTCGGCGCAGCACTACCACATCATCTTCTACGGCAAGTCGGCGCTGCTCAAGTCGCTCTACTACTTCCCCTACGTCCAGATACTCGTCATCACGGCCTTCATCGCGCTGGGGTTCATCGCCTTCCGTTCGTCGAAGCACGACGAGCAGAACCGCGTCTGGATCGGCCTGGCCAAGGAGACCGCCCACCAGTTGGGCACGCCCACCTCGTCGCTGCTCGGATGGATCGAATACCTGCGCGCGCAGCCCGTGGACCAGTCGGCCGTGGACGAAATGCAGAAGGACCTCACGCACCTGATGAAGATCGTGGACCGCTTCTCGAAGATCGGGTCCGAAACCCCGCTCACCCCGGCCAACATCAACGAAGTCGTGGGCGAATCGGTCATGTATTTCCGCAAGCGCATCCCCCGCAACGTCACGCTGGACTACAACGGGCTGGCCATCGCCCCCGTGCAGGCCAACATCAACGCCGCGCTGTTCGAGTGGGTCGTGGAGAACCTGATGAAGAACTCGCTCGACGCCCTGCAAGGCCACGGAGCGATCGCCGTGCGCATCTCCTCGGACGAACAGCACGTGATGATCGACGTCAAAGACACCGGCAAGGGAATCCCCAAGAGCAACTGGAAGCGCATCTTCGAACCGGGCTTCACGACCAAGACCCGCGGCTGGGGCCTCGGGCTGTCGCTCTCGCGCCGGATCGTCGAGGAGTACCACCAAGGTAAGATCGCCGTGACCGAATCCGAAATCGGAAAGGGCACGACCATCCGCATCACCCTCAAACGCATCTTCGCCTGATGGATGCGCGGACGGCATATCCGGAAGACGCCGCGTTTCCCGCCGATTCCCTCTCCGGCGCACACGCCCCGGCCGGGACAACCGCCGGAATCCGCACCGCAGAGACCCGCGCCGCAGCACCATACGGAGCCGAGGTTCCGAAGGCCGCACCCCGTGCCATAAACGCCGCAGAGGCTTCGGACGCGGGACGCTCCGATTCGTCCGGAACCGCCCCGTTCCGGGCGGAGGTACGGACGGAAATGCCGGCCGGCATCCTGCCCGCACCCGCGGATTCGCTCCGCACGGATTCGCTGCACGCCGACTCGCTGCCGGCGTTCCCCTTTCCGGTGCAGTCCGGTCCGGCGGACCTTCCCGGAGAGACGCCCGCCGTCCGCTGGCGCGACACGACCGCCGCCGCGGTCTTCGGTCCGGCCTCGGTCGAAGCGGCCCCCCGCACGCTGCCGCCCTCCGGCGCGCCGTCGCTCACGGACAATGCCGTGTTCCAGAGCTTCGTCCTGCTGCTCGCCGCCACCTACGCCACCCTGCTCTACCGCAACATCGGCGACATCCGCACCCTCGTGGGCCACATCTCGCGCGACGCCGCCTCACGGCAACGTCTCTCCGAGGATCCGGGCAGCAGCGGATTCTCGCGGTTCCTGCACATCGTCACGGCGATCGGAATGCTCTTCCTGGGCGTCTTCGCCGTGAAATACGGCGACGCCCTGATGCCCCGCCTGCTCACCGACACGCTCTCGCACGGCGCCGTGCTGGCCATGAGCCTGCTGGCGACGCTGGCCTGCACGGCCATCGTCGCCTGTCAGGCCGCGCTCGTCCGCATCGCCGGGGCCGTGACCGTTTCGCAGCCGTTCGTCTCGCAACTGATGCTACTCCGCCGCACCTATTTCGCACTGGCGGTCATCGTCACCTCACCCGCGCTGCTGCTCTTCGCGCTCTGTCCCCGCGGTACGGGCAACGTGTGGTTCTCCGTCATTACCATCGAATTAGCCATGACGGCTTTCTTGTACCTCAAAGAGTCGCTGAATCTGTTTATTTCCAAAAAAATTTCAATTTTGCATTGGTTTTTGTACCTTTGCACCGTGGAAATCTTCCCGGTGAGCCTTCTGTGGCTGTCGCTGGTGAGGTGACCCCCGAAAGCTACAAACTAAACATCTCCGCAATTGAAAGTAAAGAGTGTGCTCATTTCGCAGCCGAGACCCGCTAACATCGAGAAGTCTCCGTTCTACGAATTATCCCGGAAATACCAGGCAGAGATCGCCTACAAGCCTTTTATCCGCGTAGTGGGCGTATCGCTCAAGGAGTTCCGCGCTCAACGGGTCGAAATACTCGACCACACCGCCGTCATCTTCACGTCGCGCACGACGGTGGACAGTTTCTTCCACATTTGCGAAGAGGCGCGCATCACCGTGCCCGAAACCATGAAATACATCTGCCAGACGGAGGCCGTGGCGCTCTATCTGCAGAAATACATCGTCTATCGCAAGCGCAAGATTTCGTTCGCCGACGGATCGTTCACTTCGCTCGTAGAGTTGATTATCAAGCACAAGGAGGAGAAGTTCCTCCTGGCGCTGAGCGAACCCCACAAGCCCGAGCTGCCCGAGACGCTGGCCAAACTCAAACTGCCGGTGGACCCCGTGATTCTCGCCCGCACCGTGGCATCGGACCTCGACGACGTGAAGCTCTCCGATTACGACGTGCTGGCGCTCTACTCGCCGACGGACATCAAAACCCTCGTAGAGAAGTTCGGGACCGACAACCTGCCCGCCGTGGCGGTCTTCGGCGAAGGCACGCTGCGCGCCGCCGTGGAGGCGGGAATCACCGTGCTGGCCAACGCCCCGACGCCCGAAGCCCCCTCGATGGCCAAGGCTCTCGACATCTACCTCGCACGGGTCGAGGCGGGCGAGGAGATCGAACCCGTCGCCGTCACGACCGACACGCGCAAGGAGGAGTTCATCCGCAGCCAGCAGCACAAGCTGACCAAGAAGAGCCGCGTGCGCCGTCCCGGAACGGCGGAACCCCGCAAATAGAGACCGCCATGTCCGACGACCGCTCGCTTCCCCGCACGGAACGGCTCCGTTCGCTCGGAGCCGTCCGGCGCCTGTTCGAGAGCGGCGAGAGCGGTTTCGTCTTCCCGTTCCGGTACGTCTGGTTCGCCGAGGCGGACAGCGTGCCGTCGGTGGAGGTGCTCTTCTCGGTCCCCAAGAAGTTCCACAAACGGGCGAACCGGCGGAATCTGCTGCGCCGCCGCACCAAGGAGGCCTACCGGCTGCAAAAAGGGATCGTCCGCTGCGGCGCACCGGTCAATCTCGACCTGGCCCTCATCTACTCCTCGAAGGAGGCGCTGCCCTACAAAACCATCGCACATGCGGTCCGCCGGATTCTGGAAACGATCGCGGAGCGTCTTTAGGCGGCTCTGCGCCCTGCCGTTCATCGTGCTCGTGCGCTTCTACCAGCTCTGCATCTCCCCCTTCACGCCGCCGTCGTGCCGCTTCACCCCCACCTGCTCGCAATACGCGCTCGAGGCGCTGCGAAAATACGGTCCCCTGAAAGGCGGCTGGCTCGCCCTGCGGCGGCTCGCCCGCTGCCATCCCTGGGGCGGCAGCGGTTACGACCCCGTGCCGTGACGTCGCAAAAAAGACCGCCGGCGCACGGGGCCGTCCGGGCTCCCGCATGAAAGCCGCGCCACCCCGGCCGGCTGCCGGGTTTTCCCCGCAACGGAGAGGAAAGCCCCCGGAACAGAAACTCCGGTCCGGGAACGACCCGAACCGGAGACTCTTCAGCATTCGTTATTTCAACCAATCATTTCAGTCGCACAGATCGCAGCAGCGGGCCGCCGCCGACTCGAATTCGAGCGTCGCATGGGGAATGCCCTCCCCGGCGAGCCGCTCCTTGAGCCGCCGTTTCACCTCCTCCAGCCGGGCGAGGTCCTCCAGCACGACATGCGCCGTGAGGGCGTTCTCGGTGGTGCTCATCGCCCAGATATGGATATGATGCACCGCCCGGACCCCCTCCACGGAGGTCATCTCCGCCTCCACGCGCCCGACGTCGATTCCCTCCGGCACGCCGTCGAGCGAGAGCCGCAGGCTGTCGCGGGTCAGCGACCACACCGAAGCCACGATCACTCCGGCCACGGCCAGCCCCACAACGGGGTCCACGACCGTCCAGCCCGTCCACGAGATCACGACGCCCGAAACCAGCACGCCGATCGACACCAGCGCATCGGCGGCCATGTGCAGGTAGGCGCCCTTCACGTTGAGGTCTCTCTCCTTGTCCTTCATGAAGAGCCACGCCGTAAAGCCGTTCACGACGACCCCGACGCCCGCCGTCCACGCGATCGCCCCGCCCGCGATCGGCTCGGGATGCAGCATCCGCCCGATACTCTCGGCGACGATGACGCCCACGGCGATCAGCAGGATCACGGAGTTGAGCAGCGAAATGAGCACCGTGCTCTTCTTGTATCCGTAGGTGTACCTGGGCGTGGCGTGCGCCTGCGCCAACCGGAACGCCAGCATGGCCAGCAGCAGGCCGGCCACGTCGGAGAGGTTGTGCCCGGCGTCGGAGAGCAGCCCCATCGAACCGTAGAAAAGTCCGACGGCGAACTCCACGACGACGAATCCCACGTTGAGGACGATCCCCACGAGAAACGCCCGGTTGAGCGACGTGATCCGGTGCTCGTGGTGGTGATGGAGCCCGGCGTGTGCGTGTTCGTGTGCCATGTCACAGATCCGTTATGGTGTCCTTGATCTCGGACAATTCGACCAGCTTATTGACGATGGCGTAGATCGTCAGACCCGCCGCGGAGTGTATTTGCAGCTTCGCGGCGATATTGCGCCGGTGCGTGATGACGGTGTGGGCCGATATGCAGAGCGCTTCGGCGATCTGCTTGTTGGTCATGCCCTTCACCACGCAGACGATGATCTCCCGCTCGCGGGCGCTCAGCGGCTCGGGCTTCTCGTCGCGGACGCCGTCGGCCGCCAGCCGCTCGACGGCCGGAATGAAGATGTCGTCCTCCACGGCGTTGTGCGACGCCAGCTCCTGCTCGCAGGTGAAGATGTCGAACAGCACGCCGTTGAGCTCGTTCGTGCTGCCCGAAGGGTAATACTTGATGATGATGTTCTTCAGCTCGCGCAGCTTCGCATCGACCTGGTCGTGCTGGCGGCGGAAGACGTCGATCGAATAGGCCGTATTCTTTTCACCGGCCAGCAGCGACTCGACGTACGGGAAGACGGTCTGCTCCTCGTAGGACATGTGCCGCTGCACCTCGGCGGCGTATTCGTCGAAAAAGCGCATGATGGCGAACGACACGTCGTTCTGCGCGCAGTCCACCGCCTCGATCAGCTTGCGGCGGATGGCCGGCAGGCGGAAGTCGAGGAAGTAGCCGTGCGAATTGTGGAGGTAGTCCGTAAGCGCCCGCACCGACACCCCGGCAGCCGCCTCCGAGGCGTTGCAGCCCGCATTCATCTGCATATTGACCACGGCGAGGAAGGTCGCCGTATCGACCTTGTTCTCGGCGCACACCTCGGCGATGGTCTTGTCGCCGAATCCCAGAGCGATTCCGAAGCGGCTCATCACCTGCAAAACAGGGTATCGGTCGCAGACCAGATCGCACATCCGGTCCTCGCCCGTGTATCCGCTATTTCCATACATACATATAGATATTTTTATCGTTTGCAAAAATAAGCCGGGCCCCGTTGCGGAACAATACCTAAAACAGGGTATTCTCAGCGCCCCGCGAGATCCGTGTAGGTCGTCTGCAACATCGTGCGCCCCACGTCCAGCAGCTCGGGGTTCGTCGCCGACACCACGCGGTCGCCCGTGGCGTCCCAGATCGCTTCGCCCGTGGCGTCCACGACGCCGAAGCCGTCGTTGAACGTGTAGTAGGCGAACTTGCGGGGGGGGGCCGGGGCGAAAATGTCCTTGCTGTACTCGAAATCGTCGTGCCCGATCCCCAACTGGCCGAGCAGCGTCGCGGCCAAGTCGATCTGCGAGGCGTACTCCTCCACGACACGCGGCGCGGCGACGGCCCCGCCCGTCCAGATCATCGGAATCCGGTGACGCAACGGCACGTTGTAGGGCAGCGTCTTCGGATAGGGATAGCCGTGGTCGGCGACCAGCACGACGAGGAGGTTCCGCCACGCCGGAGAGGCTTTCAGCCGGTCGATCATCGCCCCGACGCACGCATCGGAGAAGGCCATGGCGTTGAGCACCTCGTTTTCGAATTTCGCATAGGGAACGTCGAAGGGCTTGTGGCTGCTCAGCGTCAGCAGCCCCGCCAGAAAGGGCCGGCCCGCGGCGTCGAGCGCGATGACCCGGTCGGCGAACCAGTCGCACATGACCGCATCGTCGTAGCCCCAGTCCGCGGGCGGCGTGTCGAAACGCAGGTCCTTCTGCCAGACAAGTTCCTGCCATCCCGTAGCGTACATGTACTGCGCCTGGTTCGTGAAGTTGAGATCGCCGCCGTAGGCGAAACTCGTGGCATACCCCTCCCGGCCGAGCGACCGGGCCACGGAGGGCAGCGTGCGGCTCTTGGCCGGCAGCTTCATGACCGACGTCTTCGTCTGGGCCGGGAAACCGCTCAGGATCGCCACCTCGCCGCGGTCCGTGCGGAACGAGTTGGCGAAGAAGTTCTCGAACCACACCCCTTCGCGCTTCAGCCGCTGCATGTTGGGCATGACCGGTTCGCCGTCC
Source organism: Alistipes dispar (assembly GCF_006542685.1). Classification (NCBI taxonomy): domain Bacteria; kingdom Pseudomonadati; phylum Bacteroidota; class Bacteroidia; order Bacteroidales; family Rikenellaceae; genus Alistipes; species Alistipes dispar. Next base: position 1,249,417 of record NZ_AP019736.1, read on the forward strand.
ACCTCCTCGTCCATCACCGTGCGGGCGAAACTCTCGAGAATCACCACCACGACATTCGGCCTGAGCGTGTCGAGCACCCGCACTGCGGGTTCCGCGTTCCGGCCGTTTCCGCGCAGGGCGTCGAACCGCACGGCCCGCGTCCGCTCGTCGAAGAAGGGATAGGCCGCAGCGTAATCCGCATTGTCGCCCAGACTCGACAGAAACGAAAAGACGGGGTTCGTCGCCGCATGGTTGAGGAACATCTCGGAGCTGAAATAGACCTTCGACACGTTGGCCACCGAAGCCCCCGTACCGCCGCGGATCGCCAGGAAGTCGCCCCCGGCCAGCAGCAGGAAGAGCAGCGTCGCGGGCAAAGCGCGCCGCGCGCCGCACGGCTCCCCGTCGAAGAGCCGCAGCACCCGGCCGTAGAGCCACAGCATCGCCGCCGTATATACGCCTCCCAGCAGGGTCTGCCGCACGCCCAGCGCCCAATCGACGCTCGCCATCGCCTCCTTCGGATCGGCCAGATAGATCAGAATCGTGGAATCGAGCCGGAACCCCCAATGCTCGTACAGGGCGACATCCACGGCGAAAACGACGGCCGTCAGAAGCGCGACGAGGACGAAATAGCCCGTCATCACCCGCCTCCAGAGGCGTTCGGGGAAGCGCACCCAGCACGACAGCAGGGTCAGAAGCAGCGGCAGCGCCGTCACATACCCCGCCACCGTCGCATCGAGCGACAGTCCGTGCCAGATCACGGCGCACCAGCCGCCGAAACCCGCGCCGGCCGCCTCCGCGGCGTACCACGCCAGAAAGACGGGCTTCTGCACCGCCATCGCAAGAAGGGTCGCGCCGAAAACGGCAAGAACGAACGTAATTTTTCTTTTCATCTCCAGTTTTTCCCGCGGTTATCGTTTCTCATCCGCCGCCCGGACGCCGGAATCAGAGCTTTTCGCCGTAGGCCAGGTCGCCCGCGTCCCCGATTCCGGGCACGATGTAGGAACGCGACGTAAGCTCCTCGTCCACGGCGGCGACCCAGATGGAGGTCGTCTCGCGCGGCATGTGCTTCATCGCGTAGTCCACGCCCTGCTCGCTGGCGATGACCGAAGCGACGTGCGTATGGGCCGGCGTCCCGCCCTTCTCGCACAACGCATTGTAGGTCAGTGCGAGCGACGTCCCGGTGGCCAGCATCGGATCGACCAGCAGCAGCGTCTTGCCCTCCAGGCTGCCGCACGAAATGTACTCGACCTTCACGGTGAACTTGCCGTCCTTCGTGCTCTTGCGGTAGGCCGACACGAAGGCGTTCTGCGCGTCGTCGAAATAGTTGAGGAATCCCTGATGGTAGGGAAGCCCGGCGCGGAGGATCGTGGCCAGCACGATCTCGTTCCCGATCGTCTCGACCGAAGCCTCCCCCAGCGGCGTCGTGACGATCTGCGGCCGGTAGGTGAACTCCTTCGAAATCTCGTAGGCCATGATCTCGCCGATCCGCTCCATGTTGCGGCGGAAGCGCATCGAATCCCGCTGAACCGCCTTGTCGCGGATCTGGGCGATGAACTTGTTGAGAACGGTGTTCTGCCGGGAAAGAATGTGCAATGTCATACGGTTATGTGCGGTTGGTTGGTTTTCAGTAGAGGAAATTGTTGAACGGGTAGCGTCCGGCGTGAATCTCGCGGACCATTCCGTAGAGGTCCGTGCGGAACTTCTCCAGATTGGTCTTCGCCAGCGCCGACAGGAAGATGCAGGGCGTATTGGCCCGGGCGATCCAGCTTCGCTTCAGGTCGTCGAGCGACAGGTTCTCGCGCGTCGGAGGCGTGAGGTCGTCCTCCTCTTTCTTTATATAGGTGTAGGCATCGACCTTGTTGAAGACCAGATAAACGGGTTTGTCCCCCGCTCCGATCTCTTGCAGGGTCTGCTTCACCACGGCGATCTGCTCCTCGAACTGCGGATGCGAAATGTCCACCACATGCACCAGCAGGTCGGCTTCGCGCACCTCGTCGAGCGTCGATTTGAACGACTCGATCAGCTCCGTGGGGAGCTTGCGGATGAATCCCACCGTGTCCGACAGGAGGAACGGCAGGTTGTCGAAGACCACCTTGCGCACCGTCGTGTCGAGCGTGGCGAAGAGCTTGTTCTCTGCGAAGACCTCGCTCTTCGCGATGAGGTTCATCAGCGTCGATTTGCCCACGTTCGTATAACCCACCAGCGCCACGCGGACCAGTGCGCCGCGGTTCGACCGCTGCACGGCCATCTGCCGATCGATCCGCCGGAGGTCCTCCTTGAGCTTGGCGATCCGGTTGCGGATGATCCGGCGGTCGGTCTCGATCTCGCGCTCGCCCGCGCCGCCGCGGGTTCCCGTGCCGCCGCGCTGCCGCTCGAGGTGGGTCCACAACCCCGACAGGCGGGGCAGCATGTACTCGTAATTGGCCAACTGCACCTGCGTCTTGGCGTAAGCCGTCTGCGCCCGCGACATGAAGATATCGAGGATCAGGCGCGTGCGGTCCAGCAGGCGGCAGGGCATCTCCTTTTCGATGTTGCGCGTCTGCGACGGCGTCAGCTCGTCGTCGAAGATCACCACGTCAATCTCCTCCTCGCGGCAGAAGTCGGCTATCTCCTGCAACTTGCCCGGCCCGACATAGATCCGGGCCGACGGCTGCGGCAGCCGCTGCGTGAAACGCCTGACGGCCCGGATGTCGGCCGTCTCGGCCAGGAACTCCAGCTCGTCGAGGAACTCTTCGGCCTGCCGCGGGTCCTGGTTGTCGCGGACGACGGCCACCAGCACCGCACGTTCGCACGGCGCTCCGGTCCCGGCTGCGGAAGCCGCGGCCGGCTTGTTGTTTTCGTTATTCTCTTTCAATCGTTTCGTTTTTTTGATCCGTCGCCGTTTCCGCCCGCCTTCCGGACCGGACGGGAAACGTCGCTCCAAACTACAAATAAGGGTATCCGCCCGAAAGCAGGATACCCTCAAAATCTGCGGTCCGCGACCCTATTGCTGCACGCGGAAATCTACCGGCAGGGTGTACTTCACACGCACGGCCTGGTTACGCTGCTTGCCGGGGCTCCACTTCGGAGACTTGCTCAGCACGCGGATCGCCTCCTCCGACAACGAACGGTCGGGCGTCTGCAACACCTCGATATTGGTCAGACGGCCGTCCTTCTCGATCACGAACGTAAGGACCACGCGGCCCTGAATGCCGTTCTCGAGAGCGATCTGCGGGAAACGCACGTTCTGCTGCACCCACGTACGGAACGTATTGAGGTCGCCGCCCTGGAACGAGGGCATCGTCTCGGCGATCAGGAAGGGCTGGTCGTCCTCGATCTCCTCCTCCTGCACCTCGACCTGCTGGATCACCTCCGTGTTCTCGTCGAACTCGGCGAAGTCCACTTCGGTCGTGATCTTCGTGTCGTTGGTCACCACCTGCAACAGGTCGGCGATCACCTTCACCTCCACCTTCTTGGGAGGCTCGGGCGGCTTCTGGTCCTGACGGGTGATCTCGGTGATCTGCTCCTCGACGATCGCGGTCTGCAGATCGAGCTTTTCGATTTTACGCTCCTTCGGCGTGTACCAGAAGGCCAGAATCACCAGGCCGAGCGATACGACGAGGCCGATTTCGAGCAAAAGACCCCGCTTGTTCTGAAGGTCCGCTTTGCGTGATTTCTTGATTTCCATCTATCTAAATTTTAATTGTTCGCTGAACGGGACCGGCGCATACGCGCGCTATCCACCACAAATATATGGATAAAAATTCAAAAATGAACGTTCCCGCGCAAAAATCTTCGGATTTTGCCTATTTTTGTTCCCGAGAAAAGGCCCGGAGAGGGCGGATATGACGGAAAAGGAGACATTGTACGGAAAAAATCCGGAGGAGCTCGCGGCTCTCTGCGCCGAGCTGGGGCTGCCGCGCTTCGCCGCGCGGCAGATCGCCCGCTGGCTCTACGTGCGCGGAACCGAAGACCCGATGCGGATGACCGACCTCGCGGCGACGGCCCGCGAACGCCTCGCCGCACGGTTCGCCCCGGCGCTGAGCGCCCCCGAGCGGGTCTCGGTCTCCGCCGACGGCACGAAGAAGTACCTTTTCCGCACGCGGCGCGGCCACTACGTCGAGTCGGCCTACATCCCCGACGGCGAGCGGGCCACGCTCTGCGTCTCCTCGCAGGCGGGCTGCCGCATGGGCTGCCGTTTCTGCGCCACGGGCCGCCAGGGGCTGCAGGAGTCGCTGCCGGCGGCCGAAATCCTCAACCAGATCGTCTCCCTGCCCGAGCGCGACCGTCTCACGAACCTCGTGTTCATGGGGATGGGCGAACCGCTCGACAACCCGGACCAACTGCTGCGGACGCTCTCCGTCATCACTTCGGAGTGGGGCTTCGGCTGGTCGCCCACGCGCGTCACCGTCTCCACGGCGGGCGTCGTGCCGCAACTGCGGCGGTTTCTGGACGCCACGAAGGTCCATCTGGCCGTGAGCCTGCACAACCCCTTCCGCGAGGAGCGCATGGAGATCATGCCCGTCGAACGGGCGTGGCCCATCGCCGAGGTGACCGCCATCCTGCGCGGGTACGACTTCACCCACCAGCGGCGGGTCTCGTTCGAATACATCGTCCTGGAGGGGCTCAACGACTCGCCGCGCCACATCCGGGGGCTTTCGCGGCTGCTCGACGGCATCAAGTGCCGCATCAATCTGATCCGTTTCCACCGCATCCCCGGCTCGCCCTACTTCTCGCCCGACGACGAAGCGATGCGCCGCTTCCGCGACGCGCTGACCGCGCGCGGCATCCAGACCACGATCCGCGCCTCGCGCGGCGAGGACATCCAGGCCGCCTGCGGACTGCTGAGCACCGAGGCGCTCGGCGGCCGGTAGCCGCCGCAATCTTTCTTGCAACCCCATACCCGAAACGGGCTCAAACCGGGCTCCATACCGCACGGCGCCGTTCTGCGGACGGGGAACGCCCGGCAGAAAAGACGGCGAGACACCTATTTCTTAGGCGTGTAAACGACCTTCTTGGTTTCGAAGAACGGTTCGTCGAAGAAGCGGGGAATGTCGTAAACATACCACCGCTTTCCCGTGAGGGCCAGTTCCTCGGCCAGATCGCCCCCCTTGAGATAGAGCACGCCGTTGGGCAGCGAACCGGCCTGTCCGCGCTCGATCCGGTTCCAGGTCAGTCTCAGGAACTCCGGCATGGCCGTCACGGCGCGCGAAACGACGTAGTCGAAACGCTCTTCGAGGGTCTCGACCCGCACGCAGCGGGGCGTCAGGTTCCGCAGCCCGAGCGCTCCGGCGACCCCTTCGACCACCGCGATCTTCTTGCGGATCGAATCCGCGGCGGTGAAGCGCGCCCCGGGAAAGAGGATCGCCAGCGGCACGGAAGGGAATCCGCCGCCGCACCCCGCGTCGAGGATGCGCGCCCCGTCGGCGAACGCGCACACCTTCGCGATGGCGAGCGAGTGCAGCACGTGACGCAGGTAGAGCTGGTCGAAGTCCTTGCGCGAGACGACATTGATCTTGGCGTTCCAGTCGGCGTAGAGACCGTACAGCGCGGCGATCCGCCGCCGCTGCTCCTCCGTGAGGTCGGGAAAGTATTTGTCGATGAGTTCCATGTGTCCGTGTTTTCCGGCATCAGTGTTTTTCGCCCTCCGAGATCATCCGGCACATCTGCTCGCGGGCGCGGTGTATCTGCGTCTTCACGGTTCCGAGCGGCAGCGCGAGCTTGGCGGCGATCTCCTCGTAGGAGTACTCCTCGAAGAAGCGCATCCGCACCAATTGCCGGTAGCGGGGCGTGAGGCGTTCGAGGTAGTGTTCGATCTGCGTCCGCTGCTGGAGGTTGATGAAACTCTCCTCGGGTGTCGGGGCGCTCGAGGCAGGCGCCGCAAAGCGGTCGTCGATCGACAGTCCGTCCTGCCGCCGCCGCACGAAGTCGATGAAGGTGTTGCGGGCGATGGTGTAGGCCCACTGCCCGAAGGTGTACTCCGCATTGTAGCGGTGCAGGTTGATATAGACCTTGATGAAGGTCTCCTGCAGCAGGTCGTCGGCGTCGTTCGCTCCGCCGAGCCGCTGGACGAACAGGCGGTGGATCGCGTCGCGGTAACGGTTGAAGAGGTACTCGAAGGCGTTGTCGTCGCCCTCCAGCACCCGTCCGACCAGCTCGCGGTCCGAGGCTACGATATAGTCGTCTATCTCCATACGCGTTCGTCGCGGCGCAGCAGCAGCAGTCCCAGCGCCGCAGCCCACAACGGGCTCAACAAGTCGTAGAGGAAATAGAGCCCCGCGATGCCGCTCTCGCCCAGCCGGCGGGCGATGCGCCGCACCTGAACGGCCACGACGGCATAGCGCGCGACGACCAGCGCAGCCGTCGCGAGCTTGTACTCGACCGGCATCACCGCGAGGGCGCAGAGCGCCGTGAGGAAGAAGAGCGCCCGCGATCCCAGCTCCCACCGCACGAAGGTCCGGACCGACAGCGGGTAGAAGCGGAACGCCGAGCCGTAGTAGCGCAGCCGGCCCATCCACCAGCCCATGCCGCCCCACGCCTTTTCGCGCAGCGTGGCCCGCGGCGAGAGGATGACGCTCACGTTGTCCGCCGTGATGACCTTTTGCAGGAAGAGGTCGTCCTCGCCGATGTTCATATTGAGGTGGCTGAAGCCGTTCGCCCCGAAATAGAGGCTCTTGGTGAATCCGAAGTTGTGAAGCGTGCCCCGGTAGGCGCGGCGCCGCACGGCCCGGGCGATCCAGTCCGCGGCGTGCATCATCCGCCAGGTGCGCATCAGGTAGTTCGCCAGCCCCTTCGCGCGCTCCACGCCGCAGTATCCCAGCACGATGTCGCCCCGCATGAACCCCTTGGCCATGAGCGACAGCCAGCGGTCGGTCTGGGGCACGGCGTCGGTCGAGGTGAAGACCATATGCTCGTAGTGCGCCGACTTGATGCCCACGTTGAGCGCCATCTTGCGCGAGATGGGAAAGCGCGGATCGAGCTGGATCTTCGTGGTGGAGATCTGCGGAAAGGAGTGCCGCAACTGCACGAGGTCTTCGTAGAAGTCCGAATCGTGGCCCACATAGACGATGACGACCTCGAAATCGGGATAGTTCTGGGCCAGCACGAGCGGCAGCCGCTCCTCGACGAACGAGTAGTCCTCCGCAAAGAGCGGAATGACGACCGACACGGGCGGCTCGGCGCCGAGCTTCGCCGCACGGCGGTTGTTCCTGTAGCCCGGGATGCGTCCATAGACGGCCAGATAGTAATAGAGCTGCACGCCCAGCATCACGAGCATCGCCCCCGCGAGAGCCGCGCCCTCCCAACCGTAGCACGCCAGAAAATGATCGAAGAACTGCATATAGGCGAATTGTCAGGCAAAGATAGTGCAAGCCGGGCGCAATGCCAAATTTATTTACGCATCTATTTTGGATTCGGGAATTCCGGAATCCGGATTTTTTTGCGTATTTTTGCCAAATATATCGAGTATGGAATTCACCCTGCAATACAAAGACCCCGCGTCGCAGGCCCGCGCCGGGGAGCTGCGGACCGACCACGGCACGATCCGCACCCCGATCTTCATGCCCGTGGGCACGGCCGCGACCGTCAAGGGCCTCTTCCACCGCGACGTGCGCGACGAGGCGAAGGCGCAGATCATCCTCGCCAACACCTACCACCTCTACCTGCGGCCCGGCATGGAGATCATCGAACGGGCCGGCGGCGTACACCGCTTCTCGACGTGGGAGGGCCCGATGCTGACCGACAGCGGCGGCTTCCAGGTCTTCTCGCTCGCGGCGTGCCGCAAGCTCCGGGAGGAAGGCTGCCATTTCCGTTCGCACATCGACGGCTCGAAACACCTCTTCACGCCCGAGAGCGTGATCGACACCGAGCGCACGATCGGCGCCGACATCATGATGGCCTTCGACGAGTGCCCCCCCGGAGACGCGCCGCGCGACTATGCGGCCAAATCGCTCGCGCTGACCGAACGGTGGCTGGACCGCTGCTTCGACCGCTACCACCGGACGCAGTCCAAATACGGCCACTACCAGGCCCTCTTCCCCATCGTGCAGGGATGCGCCTACCCCGACCTGCGGGCGAAGGCCGCCGAAAACGTCAAGCGGTACGACGCCGACGGATATGCCATCGGCGGACTGGCCGTGGGCGAACCCACGGAGGTCATGTACGAAATGATCGAGGTGGTCAATGCCATCCTCCCGGAAAACCGCCCCCGCTACCTGATGGGCGTCGGCACGCCGGTGAACATCCTCGAGGGAATCGCGCGGGGCGTGGACATGTTCGACTGCGTGATGCCGACGCGCAACGGCCGCAACGGGCAGCTCTTCACGTCGGAAGGCATCATCAACATCCGCAACCGGAAATGGGAGGACGACTTCTCGCCCATCGACCCCGAAGGCACGGCCTTCGTCGATACACTCTACACGAAAGCCTACCTGCACCACCTCGCGGTCTGCGGCGAAATGCTCGCGGCGCAGATCGCCTCGCTGCACAACATCGCCTTCTACCTGCGCCTCGTGACCGCGGCCCGCGAACACATCGCGGCGGGCGACTTCGCCGCATGGAAAGAGACGATGGTCGGAAAACTGCAAAGACGACTCTGAAAAGATGAAAGCGCGCTGGCCCGGGTTCAGGATACTGGACCGCTACATACTCGGAAAGTTCCTCTCGACCTTCTTCTTCGCCATCGCGATGATCATCGTCATCGTGGTCATCTTCGACTATGTGGAGAAGGTGGACAACTTCACCGAATCGCACGCGCCGTTCAAGGGGATCGTATTCACCTACTACCTCAATTTCATCCCCTACTTCATCAACCAGTTCAGCGGCCTGTTCACCTTCATCGCCTGCATCTTCTTCACCTCGAAGATGGCCTACCAGACCGAAATCGTGGCGATGCTCTCGGGCGGCATGTCGTTCCGGCGGCTCATGTGGCCCTACTTCCTCGGCGCGCTGATCATCGGTTCGCTCTCGCTCGCGCTGAACCTCTGGCTCATCCCGATCTCGCAGCGCAAGGTCGTGGCTTTCAGCCAGGAGTACATCGACAAGGAGAAAGGGTCCTACGAACGCCACATCTACCGGCAGATCGAACCCGGCACGTTCGCCTACATCCGCGGCTACAACGGCACGACGCAACAGGCGTCGTTCTTCGCGCTGGAGCACTACGACGGCGGTTCGATGACCCATTCGCTCGAAGCCGCCGACATACGGTTCAACCCCGAGACCAAACGCTGGACGGCTTCGCGCTACACCAAGCGCGAGTTCGACTCGCTGGGCATGGAGACCTTCGAACAGTTCCGCAACCTCGACACGCTCATCAACCTCGAGGTGACCGAACTGGGCGAGATCAACGACCTGATCCAGACCATGAACATCTCCCAGCTCAGCGAATTCCTCGACCAGCAGCGCGCCAAGGGCTCCGACTCGATCAACATCATCGAGGTCGAGCGCCACTCGCGCTACGCCTACCCCTTCTCGACCTTCATCCTGACGCTCATCGGCGTCTCGCTCTCCTCGCGCAAGGTGCGCGGCGGCACGGGACTGCACATCGGCATCGGCACGGGTCTGTGTTTTTCGTACATTCTCTTCAACCGTTTCTTCGAGGAGTTCGCCAAGAGCGGCTCCCTGCCTCCCGGACTGGCCGTCTGGCTGCCCAACATCATCTATCTCTGTATCGCCATTTACCTCTACCGGAAGGCGCCGAAATAACCCGTACTACTCTTCGCTCGCATGGAAAAACCGCAGAATTTCCTCACCCGGTTCCGGCGGAACCGCCTGCTCTGGAACCTTTCGCTCATCGCCGCGATCATCCTCTCGATGGCCGTCGCCGCGCACCTCGTCATGCAGGCCGGCACGCGCCACGGAGCACGCCGCATCGTGCCCGACTTCTCGGGCACGGCGCTCGACGAAGCCCGCCGCATCGCCCGGGCGAACGACCTCGAGCTGCATGTGAACGACTCGCTTTTCGTCCCGGCCTACGCCGGGGGCATCGTCCTCGACCAGTTGCCCGAAGGGGGTGTCGAGGTCAAACCCGGCCGCACGGTCTATATCACGATCAACTCCTTCCGGCAGAAGACCGTCCGCGTGCCCTACGTGGCGGGCCGGTCGCTCCGGCAGGCCAAGAACATGCTCGAGGTGGCCGGGCTGGAGATCGACGAGCTGATCTACCGCCCCGACCTGGCCACCAACTACGTCCTCGAAGAGTACTGCGGGGAGAAGCCCGTGACGCAGACGAGCCGCCTCGAAGCCGAGATCGGCTCCGGCGTGACGCTCTACGTCGGCGTGCGCGACGGGGACAGCCTCACGGTCGTCCCGCAGGTCGTGGGCGTACCGCTCGCGCAGGCGAAAGGGCGTCTCTGGGAGCTGGGACTCAACGTCGGACGCATCGACTTCGACGAAGGGGTGAACCTGCTCAACGAGAAGGAGGCCCGCGTCTTCGTGCAGACCCCCTCGGCCGAACGCGAGGCCAACCTCGGGTCGCGCGTGGACCTGCGCCTGACGCTCGATGAGAAGAAGCTGGCCCGGTTCCGCGCCGAGGCCGAGAAACTGGCGGCCGAGACCGCCGAGGAGCGTATCCGGGCCGAACGGGAGCGCGACTCGCTCGCCCGAGCCGGCGCGTTCGACCGCCCCGACACCGGAGAGGAGAGGCTCCCGGACACCGCCGCCCCCGCCTCCGAACGCCAAAGCCCGGAGCAGGCCGAACACCGCCGTCCCCGGACCGAACCCGACGAATTCTTCGACTGATGCGCACCGAACGGTACGATACGGAACGCTCCGGGGAAGAGCGGCTTCCCGCGCCCGGATTTCCGGACGCGACCGGCGATCTCCCCGCGTCCGACGGGGACGCCGTGACCGGGGAGGAGGACGAGGAAGACGGCGAGGAGGCGGGGCTGTACGAGCACTTCGCCGTCACGGCCGACAAGGGACAGACGCCCCTGCGGCTGGACAAGTTCCTGACCGTCCGCATGGAGCACTGCTCGCGCAACCGCATCCAGGCGGCGGCCGACAGCGGCAACATCCTCGTGAACGGCAAACCCGCCAAGTCGAGCTACAAGGTGAAACCGCTGGACCGCATCCGGATCGTGATGCCCTACCCGCGGCGCGAGACGGAGCTGCGGCCCGAGCCGATGCCGCTCGACATCCCCTACGAGGACGACGACCTGCTGATCGTGAACAAACCCGCGGGGCTGGTCGTCCATCCGGGCGTGGGCAACTACACCGGCACGCTCGTGAACGGTCTGATGCACCACCTCAACGCGCAGGGCATCCCCGCCGGGGAGCAGAACCGCGCCGGGCTGGTGCACCGCATCGACAAGAACACCTCGGGGCTGCTGGTCATCGCCAAGAACGAGCAGGCGCACGCCCGGCTGGCCAAACAGTTCTTCGACCACACGATCCAGCGCCGCTACGTGGCCCTCGTGTGGGGCAACTTCGAACAGGACGAGGGGACCATCACGGGCAACATCGGACGCAGCCCCCGCGAGCGGCAGAAAATGTACGTCTTCGCCGACGGATCGGACGGCAAGCACGCCGTGACGCACTGGAAGGTACTGCGGCGCTACGGCTACGTGACGCTCGTGGAGTGCCGGCTCGAAACGGGCCGCACGCACCAGATCCGCGTGCACATGGCCTGGATCGGCCACCCGCTCTTCAACGACGAGCGCTACGGCGGCGACCGCATCCTGAAGGGCACGACCTTCGCCAAATACCGCCAGTTCGTCGAGAACTGCTTCGCGGTGATGCCGCGCCACGCCCTGCACGCCCGGCTGCTGGGTTTCGAACACCCGGCGACGCACCGCCCGATGCTCTTCGACAGCGAGCTGCCGGACGACTTCAAGGCCCTGCTGACCAAGTGGGACGCCTACGCCGTCCGCCCCGAAGAGGAGTGACGGCCCGCCCCGGCAACGACCCATACCGGATTACGAACATGGAAAAACGACAAACTCCCGCCCGACATCCCGGCGACGCCCCGGCCGCCGGGACCTGCGACTTCGACCGCCCCATCGACCGGCGCGGCACGAATTCGGTGAAATACGACACGCTCGCGGAGCACTTCGGCCGCGGCGACCTGCTGCCGATGTGGGTCGCCGACATGGATTTCGAGACGCCCGACTTCATCGTCGGCGCGCTCCGCCGGCGGCTGGAGCACCCGCTCTACGGCTACACGGCGGAACCCGCCGACTACCGCCCCGCGATCACCGACTGGATCCGCACGCACCACGGATGGGAGGTGCGCGGCGAATGGATCGCCTACATCCCGGGAATCGTCAAGGGCATCGGACTGGTCATCGACCGCTTCGTCGGGAAAGACGAGAAGGTCATCATCCAGCCGCCCGTCTACCACCCCTTCCGGCTCGTTCCCGAGGGAAACGGCCGGCAGGTCGTCCTCAACCCGCTGCGCGAGCACCCCGGCGGGGGCTACTCGATGGACTTCGACCAGTTGGCGCGCGTGGCGGACGACCGATGCCGCCTGCTGCTGCTCTCCAACCCGCACAACCCGGGCGGCATCGTCTGGGACCCGGAGACCCTGCGCCGGCTGGCCGCCTTCTGCGACGAACGCGGCATACTGGTCGTCTCCGACGAAATCCACTGCGACATGGCCCTGTGGGACAACCGCCATACGCCCTTCGCCTCGGTCTCCGAAGCCGCCGCACGGTGCAGCATCACCTTCGGCGCCCCGACCAAGACGTTCAACATCGCCGGCATCGTCAGCTCCTACGCCATCGTGCCGGACGAGACGCTGCGCAACCGCTTCTTTTCGTGGCTCGCGGCCAACGAACTCGACGCACCCAACCTCTTCGCGCCCATCGCCACCGTCGCGGCGTTCCGCGAGGGCGAGGCATGGCGGCGGCAGATGCTGCGCTACGTCGAAGGGAACGTCGAACTGGTCATCGGCTTCTGCGCCGAGCACCTTCCCGCCATCCGGCCCCTGCGGCCGCAGGCATCGTTCCTCGTCTGGCTCGACTGCCGCGGGCTCGGCCTCCGGCACGAGGAGTTGCAGCGCCTGTTCATCGACGAGGCGCGCCTCGCGCTCAACGACGGCGCCCTGTTCGGCCGCGAGGGCGAAGGCTTCATGCGTCTGAACGTCGGCGCACCGCGCGCCGTCGTCCGCGAAGCGCTGGAACGGCTGCGCGACGCCGTGGCCCGGACCGTAAAATAACCCCCTGAAAAGATTCCGCCTTGTTCCTGCCCACCACCATAAAAGAGGTCCGCGAACGCGGATGGGACAGCCTGGACGTCATCCTCTTCTCGGGCGACGCCTACATCGACCACCCCGCCTTCGGACCGGCCGTCGTGGGGCGGCTGCTCGAAGCCGAGGGCTACCGCGTGGCGATCGTCCCGCAGCCCAACTGGCGCGACGACCTGCGCGATTTCACCAAGCTGGGACCGCCGCGCCTCTTCTTCGGCGTCTCGGCCGGAGCGATGGATTCGATGGTGAACCACTACACGGCCAACCTCCGGCTGCGCCACGACGACGCCTACACGCCGGGCGGCAAGGCGGGATTCCGCCCCGACCATGCCGTGACGGTTTACACGCGGATCCTCAAACGGCTGTATCCCCACGTCCCGGTGGTCGTCGGAGGCATCGAGGCCTCGCTGCGCCGTCTGACCCACTACGACTACTGGAGCGACTCGCTCAAGCCCTCGGTGCTGGCCGAGTCGGGCGCCGACCTGCTGATCTACGGCATGGGCGAACGGGTCGTGCAGCAGGTGGCCCGGGCGCTGCGCAACGGCTACAACGCCAAGCTGCTGCGCCGCATCCGGCAGGTAGCCTTCCTCGCCGACGAAAGCTATGTCGCGCGGCTCGACCCCGCCGCGACGATCCGCCTGCACTCCTACGAGGAGTGCGTGCGCGACAAACGGGCCTTCGGGGAGAACTTCACGGTGATCGAGACCCAGAGCAACCTCATGGAACCGGAGGCGACGCTCGTGGAACCCACGGGCGACCGGTACGTCGTCGTGACGCCTCCCAATGCGACGCTCACGACCGAAGAGCTGGACCACTCGTTCGATCTCCCCTACGAACGCGCCCCGCACCCGCGCTACCGCGGCAAGGGCGACATTCCGGCGTGGGAGATGATCAAGTTCTCGGTCAATATCCACCGGGGTTGCTTCGGAGGCTGCTCGTTCTGTACGATTTCCGCCCATCAGGGCAAGTTCATCAACTCGCGCAGCGAGCGGTCGATCCTCGACGAAGTGCGGCGCGTCGCCGCCATGCCCGGATTCAAGGGCTACCTCTCGGACGTCGGGGCCCCCTCGGCCAACATGTACCGCATGGGCGGCCGCGACCGGGAGCTGTGCCGCAAGTGCCGCCGCCCGTCGTGCCTCCACCCCGCCAGGTGTCCCAACCTCTGCAACGACCACCGGCCGCTACTGGCGCTCTACGAAAAGATCCGCGCGGTGAAGGGCATCAAAAAGGCCTTTATCGGCAGCGGCATCCGCTACGACCTGTTCGACGGACCCGCCTATCTGGAGACGGTGCTGAAGCACCACACCTCGGGCCGGCTCAAGGTGGCGCCCGAGCACACGGAGGACAACGTACTGAAACTCATGCGGAAACCGCCGTTCGCACTCTTCGAGCGGCTCAATGCGGATTTCCGCCGCATCTGCGATGAGGAACATCTGCCCTACCAGCTCATCCCCTACTTCATCTCCTCGCACCCGGGCTGCACCGAGCAGGACATGAAATCGCTGGCCGACAAGGTGCTGGGCCGCCTGCACTTCAACCTGGAGCAGGTGCAGGACCTCACCCCGACGCCGATGACCCTCTCGTCGGTAATGTTCTGGACGGGCGAAAACCCCTACACGCACAAACGGATCTACGTCGCCCGCTCGCAGGAGGAGAAGCGGCGGCAGAAAAGCTACTTCTTCGGCGGAAGACGCCCCGGACCGGACCGCAGAAAACCGGTCCCGGACAAAAGAAAGCCGGAAGCGGACGAAGGGAAAACCGGAACAGACGGTTTGCGGTCCTTTTCTCCGGCGGGAAGCGGGCAGGGGACGGAGGAGACACGGCGGAATTTCCGGCGTTCTGCGCCCCGGAGGGACGCATCCGCAACGAGAGACACGGACCGGGCAAAACACAGTTCAAGAAAAAAAGGCCGACCGAAATAAGGAAATCCGACCGATCCCGGAACAATGGGTTCCGGGATCTCCCTTCGATTCCAACGGCGACCGGACGTCCGCAAGCCGCCGGCAGCCCGGGACACGAAACCACATGGTTCGGACCGTCATGGTCCATGCACGTCCGATACCGAAGCTGTCTGAAATGGAGGACAGCTTCGGATCAGGTATTTCCAGCAAGGCCCTTCCGTATCGTACACCGCAGGATACGACATACGGGATACGACCGGACGAGGGTACGCCAATCTGCGGCGACAATCCTTTCGGCCAATCAATTTCCGGCTACGATGATGAGTCCCAATCCTCCGATGAAAAGCAGGAACATCAGGGCGAGCAGCCGATTGACAAGGGGTGTCGCGCCCTTGAACTCCTTCCAGATGAAAACGCCCCAAACAGCGGCGACCATCGGAGCACCCTGTCCGAGTGCATAGGAAATGGCGGGCCCCGCTTCGCCCGAGGCAATGTAGCTGAACGCCGTGCCCAGACACCAGACAGCTCCGCCCAGCATACCGACCAGGTGAGTCGGCAACGATCCTTTGAAATAGGTTCCGTAGCCTACAGGAGCGCCGACAAAAGGCCATCGCATGACCAGCGTATTGAAAAGCAGGTTGCTGACCAATACGCCGAGCGAAAAGACGAAAACGGCCGAATAGGGAGTCAGCATACCCGCAGCAGGATGATGGAAATCGGCAATGTCCATGCCCATGACGACGAATCGGTAGAAAAGAGACATCAGCACACCGGCGACGACTGCCAGCAACAGTCCTTTGCGGTTGTTTCTTCGGCTCTCCTCGCCATGCTGCACGCACCCCGAAGCGATGCCGTTGCAGACGATAGCCAGCACGATGAACGCAACCCCCAGAAACAACACCAACGGATTGCCCGAGGGCGCTCCGACGTAATTGATGATGACGCCCAGCACCAGTGCGATACCCACACCCAACGGGAATGCCACGGCCATGCCGGCCAGCGAGACGGAGGCCGACAACAAAATATTCGAGGCATTGAAAATCACGCCCCCCAGAACGACCCATCCGACGGATGCGCCGGCTGCCTGTCCCAGATCCGCAAGGAACGGACGGCCCGCATCGCCGGCGCTGCCCATCGTAAGCCCCAGCAACAGTGCAAAAAGCACCATACCGATCACATAGTCCCAGTAAAAGAGTTCGTAACGCCAACTCCTCGACGCGAGTTTCTGGGTATTGCCCCAGGAACCCCAGCACAGCATCGTGATCATGCAGAAAACGACGGCCGTAAAATAATTACCGACAATATACATAATTCATTTTTTTGGTTAGTGCCCGATCGATATAGCTTGTTAAAGAGCGGACAACGCTTCGCGCAGTGCCTGCCGGTGCAGTTCGGGAAATGAGCGGAAGCAGATGCCGAAGCTGCCCGGTCCGTCGGCCGGAGCGAAACGAAACAGTCCGCAGAGAATCGCCGAAACAGCCACGGGTCGCCGTTTCACGCCGAGAGTCCGACTGCCGGAGTACCCGCTTCCGGGGACCGATCGCCAAATTCCGTCGGAGCATCGGGTCGGTCTCCCGGACGTCGGGGCGAGAGACCGACCTGACCTTCGTACAAAGCACGGCGGCCCCAACGGAGGGCATTATCGGTCCGAATGTTCCCCCGAATCCATCTTCGGACGGATCACGGCGGCAAAACCGCCTCCCGTCGCCAATGCGACCGGAATCCGGTCGGCGGCCGTCACTTCCTGCCCGAAACATTTATAATCCCGGCCATTCACCTCGGCATTCACACCGTCGCAGAAGGCCGTCATGACATAGTTCCCGTTACCGAGAAACGAAAGATCGAACGTCACATTCTGGAGTGTGTCGCCGCTCATGATGCCGACGAACCATCTGTCACCGCTACGGCGCGCCACGCCGATATTGCGGCCGATCTCCCCGAACAGCGGACGCGTCTCGTCCCAGACGGTGGGGACCTGTTTCAGGAAATCGAAACACTCCGGATTCTCAAGGTACTTGGTCGGACTGTCCGAAAGCATCTGCAACGGGCTTTCGTAGACGACGTACATCGCCAACTGGTGCACGCGCGTACCCTGGCTCATCGGTTCCACCGCATTGACGCGGAACGATTCCCGCTGGGCGTTGAGCATGGCGCCGGGAGTGTAGTCCATCGGCCCCACCCACATCCGCAGGAAAGGAATGATCAGGTCGTGACGCGGGGTGGCGCGATCGCTCCATTTGTTGTATTCGAGACCCACGACTCCTTCGCGTGTCATCAGCAGCGGATATTTCGCCCGCATGCCCTCGTTAGGATACGACCCGTGGAAATCGACCAGCATACGGCACTCTTCGGCCTTACGGGCCACACGCTCATAGAAATTGACCATCTTGGCATCGTTCCGGTCCATGAAGTCGATCTTCACGCCCTTCACGCCCCACGACCGCATCATTTCGAATGCCTCGTCGAGCTGCCTGTCCACATTGATCCATTTGGCCCAAAGCATGATGCCCACACCTTTTTCGGCAGCATGGCGGCAAACGGCAGGCATGTCCACCTCGGGATTGAGCGTCAGAAGATCGTCACGCTCCGACCATCCCTCGTCGATGAGCAGATACTCGATACCGTGTTCGGCCGCGAAATCCACCATATAGAGATAAGTCGTGGTGTTGATGCCCGCCTTGAAGTCCACCCCGTAGATGTTGTTGTGGTTCCACCAGTCCCAGAGCACTTTGCCGGGACGCACCCACGAATAGTCGTTCCGGGTTTTGTCCGAGAGCAGATAGATAAGCTCGCTGCCGAGAATCGAGGCGTCGTCATCGAAAATACCCGTGACACGCCATGGAAAGGCCCGGTCGAGCCCGCATTTCACCAGATAGGGTTCACGCTCGGTAGCATAGATCTTGTTGGTGCCGTCGAAAAACTCCTCCTTGCGGGGATAGGCGGCCTGCACACCCTCGAACCCCCGCCCCGTGGGGCGCAGGTAGAGGCCCGGATAGTCGTAGAGGTTGGCCTCGGCCAGCAACACGCCGTAACGTCCGACACGGACCAGGACCGGGGTTATCGAAATACTGTCGGACGGGAGCTCGCTCAGCATCCGTTCAGAGTAGTTCTCCTCAAACCAGTTTTGCAGATTCCCGGTCAGCAGGGTATAGGAGGGGCAGTCCGCATCGAATGCGTAGGCGACTCCCTCCCGTTCCACACAGCCTTCGCGGCCGGTCGTCCCGACAAACCGATAGGCAACGCCGTCGTTATAGGCGCGCACTTCCACCCGGTAGCCGGAATAGTGTAGCGAAACCTCCCGGTAACTGTCGCGTACGGATGGGTATTTACGAGCGACGACGAAACGTTCGGTTCGGTCCGCGCCGCCGCACGAGATTTCGTTCGGCCGGGCGTCGGAGCCCCAGATACGACCGTCAACCGTCATGGTCAGCGGCGACGGCGCGAGGATGCGCTCTTCGTTACGGAAGACTTCGTAATGGAGCGTCTGCCCGTCGTAGAGAATGTTCACGATATTTTTGGCATCGGGCGAAGCCACGCTCGCCACGCGGTGTTCCTTCGCGGCGACCGGACACAATGATGCCAGGAGCAGCAGACAGGTCAGCAGACTTTTCATGGGTTCATGTCTTTAAGATTCTTGCCGGTCGTACAGTTCACGAGAGCCTGCAACGCAGCGGCGGCCTTTTCCTGCGGAATGACGAGGTATTCCTGCATACCCGTCTCGGACGCCTCGAACGAACTGCGACCGTCGGCGGCGATCCGGATCGTACCTTTCGGCGAACGGTCAAACCATTTGCCCGGTTCCACGGCCTCGAGCACAGCCGTCAGATCCCACGTCGGCCGGTCGTAGGGCATCTGCATGTAGTGACGGTAGGCGACGGGCAGCGGATGCGCTTCGGGATCGCCGAAATCCGTCAGGATGCTTTCATGGGGATACGGCAGCAGATTGCCGACTTCCCATCCGGTGGTGGTCAGGGGAACGGGACACAGTTCGAACGTGCGGTGCGAGGCCTCGAGGTCGCAGACGACGTTGTACTCCGGAAAATCGAATTCGTCCCCGAACAGCCCGGCCATCGTCACCACGCGGCGTACCTTGGCGGCGACCAGATCACGCCCCGAAAGGGATGAAAATTCGTCGGCTTCGCTGACCAGCAGGTTGCCGATATTGGTCAGCGGTCCCACGGCGACCAGCACGACCGATGCGTCGGGCTGGGCCGCAAGCAGTCGCCGCAGCAGTTTGTACCCTTCGGGCAGCCCGCTGTCGATGGTGCGGGCCGGTCGCAGCAGAGGTTCGCCGCCGAATGATGCCTCCAGCGTCGGCAACAGGTAGGTTCCGTCCTCCGGCGTGACACCGTCATAAGCGTAACCCAGCGGAATGTCGCCGCGTCCGTCGAACCGACAGTAGCCGTCGGTAAAGGCGATGGTGGCGGGATTGGCTTTGCAAAGGGTGATGCCCAGCAGTTCGGCCCGGCCTTCCTTCTCGTAGTTGAGAAGCATCTGCAGGGCCAGCACGTCGTCGATGTCGTTGCCCAGATCCGTGTCGAAGATGATCCGGACGGGTTCCCCGCCAGGTGCGGGGTCTTTTTGTCCGCACGAAACGGCGGACAGCAACAAGACGATAATCAGAAGTCGTTTCATGGTTTCAGGTCGTTTTTACGGTTTGTAATTCAAAGTCGTGTCGCTTCGAAGGTCGTCGAAGTCCGCCGGATCGAGGGCCGGAGCCGATTCGGACTCCCCGACACCGACATATCCCAACGGATGATAACCGCCCGTGAAATAGTTCGTATTGGCAAAACGGACGGTGGGACGGCCGCAGGCCGGATCGAGAATGCCCAGCGCCAGGATGTAACGGCCCTCGGGAAGGTCATCGCCGAGAAGAGGCCGTGCACGGACAGTCACGGTTTCGGGCCGGATGCGGTAGGACGTTCCGTCCCAATCCTCTCCGGGCATCCACTGCGAGAGACGCACGTCGTCGAGTACCGTCCCCCAGACCTTCGCATGCGTTCGGACATCGAGCAGGGCGACCTCGACGGGCCAGTCGTAATAGAAAGGCGAGGAGCCCGTGTTCCGCAGCGAAAACTCCATTCCGAACGCCTCGCCCCTGTCGATCCGGCAAGGGTAGGAAGCATCGGAGAGCACGAACCGGTACCCCATCGCTTTCTGCAATTCCGCGGCGTTGCGGGCAAAGACCGGATCGTTGAAGTCGGCCCAGGTGATGCCGCCCAGATGATTGCAGTGCAGATTGCGAATCTGTTCGATGACGGTATGCCGGGTCGTATCGTCGGCTACGACCGCCTCGAAACTACGGTATTTGGCCAGGTCGCCCCAGTTCCAGGTGATCTCGCCGCCGACGGGCTGCGTCCGCCAGTAATCGCCCCGACGAATCATCGCGTTGTAGCCGCGCTCCATCTCCTGGGGCTGGGCCCACGAATCCCAATAGATTCCGAAATCGTAATCCTCGAACTCATAGGCATAGCGCACCATCACCTTCTTATTACGGAACGCCTCGCGGAACGCGTCGCCCAGTACTTTTTCCATGCCGGGAATCCAGGTACGGCCGGCGACATGACGCGGCTCGTCATGGGGCGGGAAGACGGTCGAAAGGTCGGGATCGTGGTGCTCGCCCCACTCTCCGACGATACCCATTTCGACATAGGCCACGCGCGGATCGTTGTCCCATGCTTCTCCCAGCTTGCGAACCAGGTTTCGCACACGGTCGGGAAACGACGGATCGAAATAACCGCCCGAAATGGGCGTCAGCGAGTCCTGCGGCTCCACATAGGCGCCCACCGAACCGGGAATCTGTTTGTAAGGCCCCGTCTCTCCGGGAAGGTCCTCGGGCCAGTGCCAGCCGTTCAGGTCGTCGCGGTTGGCCGGGTCCTTGGCCCATCCGCCGTGCCACGGCTCAACCCACACGAGCAACACGCGCGGAATCACCTTGACATTCTGCTCCTCAACGCCCTGCCAGCGGTGGTCGCTGTAAGCGATGACGGTCGCTACGCTGTCCGCCGCATTGCGCTCGAGCAGGTTCCACTGCATGTATTCCTTGATGAGCGAACCATAGGGATAAGGGTATTCGGGCCGACGAGCGTCGGTCCCGACCATGAAGTACTCCCGGAATCCTTTCAGCGGATTGCGGAAAGCGGAGTCGTATTCGGCCATCGTGACGCGTACGGTCTCTCCGTCGGAAATGGCCGTATAATGCGCCGCGGAATGCGGGGTGCCACAACCTGCGCAAACGAAGGCACAGAACAGGGCGATCGTCGGAAAACGTGTCATGGGCATCGTCAGTCTACGATATATCTCAAGGTCTTGTCGCTCTGGATGTCGTCGAATTCGGCATTTTTGAGCTCATATTCGTCGCTGTCGGCCCCCACTCCGACGTATCCCATCGGATGGCGGCCTCCGGTAAAGTAGTTCATGGCGGCGAAGCGCAGCGAAGGCAGCATACCGGCAGGATCGAGGACGGCGAGCGACACGATGTATTTGCCCGGCCGCAGTTCCTCGTCGAGCGTCAAGGCGGCAGTCACCTCGTTCTCGGGAGCCGGCGTACCGTAACTGCCGCTCGCAGGATCCCAGTTCTCCCCGGGCATCCACTGAGAAATGTGCGCATCGGCGAGCGTGGCGGACCACACTTTGCGGTGCGTCGATACGTTGAGCAGCGCCACCTCGACAGGCCAGTCGTAATAGAAAGGCGACGAACCCGTATTGACCACCTTGAGCTTCACCTCGAACGGCTTACCCTGCTCGATGCGCGCGGGATAGCAGAACTCCTTGATGACGAAGCGGTATCCCAGCGCTTTCTGTACCGTGGATGCATTGACCTGGAACACGGGATCGTTGAAATCGGCCCATGTCACGCCGCCCAGATGGTTGCAGTGAAGCGAGCGAATCTGTTCGATGACCTTCGCGCGGGTCTCCGCATTGGCCAGACAGTCTTCGAGGCTGCGGTAGCCCTTGTCGTAAAGATCGCCCCAGTTCCAGGTTATCTCGCCGCCGACAGGCTGCGTGCGCCAATAGTCGCCCCGGCGCATCATGGCGTTGTAACCGCGCTCCTCTTCCTCGGAGATGGCCCACGAGTCCCAATAGACGCCGAAATCGTAGTCCTCGAACTCGTATGCATAGCGGATCATGACCTTCTTGTTCTTGAAAGCGGCCTTGAATGCGTCGCCCAACGTCTTTTCAATGCCGGGAATCCAGGTCCGGTTGGCGACATGCTCCGGCTGCGAATGAGGTTTCCAATAGGTCGTGATGTTGGGGTCGTGGTGTTCGCCCCATTCGCCGACAATGCCCATTTCGACATAGGCCACACGCGGATCGTTATCCCACGCCTCGCCCAGTTTGGCGACGAACTTCTTGACACGCTCCTGGAACGTCGGGTCGAAATATCCACCCGTAGAAGGAGTGTTGTCATCGTCCGAACGCACCTCGCGCGGAATGTCCGAAGGCCAGTGCCAGCCGTTCAGGTCATCGGGATGATCCGTGTAGGTATTCTTCTCCACGCCACCCTCGTAAGGCTCTATCCATACGATAAAGGGGCGCGGCACGACCTTGACGTTCATCTCCTCGACGCCTTCCCAACGGTGGTTGCTGTAAGCGATCACTTTGTCCACGCCGTCCGATTCGACGTTCTCCATCATGTTCCACTGCATGTACTCTTTGATGAGCGAACCGTAGGGATAGGGATATTCCGCCCTCTTTTTGTCGATGCCGGGACCGAAGAACTCGCGGAATCCCTTCATCGGATTGCGGAATGCCTGGTAATATTCGTAGGGAACGACCTTCACGACACCGTTCTCTACGGTCGTGCTTCCCGTGTCCCCGCCCTGCGGGAAGTGTTCGCCGCTATCTTTTTCGCATCCTGCCCCGGCGGCGAACAACAGGCAGAATCCCAACCGGAAGATTGTCTTCATAAACAGATTGAATATCGTGAGTTTTCGGAACGGGGAGGCGACGGAACGCCTCCCCGTCAGAACCGTATCAATAACCCGGATTGTTTTCCGTAATGGCATCGTTCGCATCCATGGCGCTCTGCGGAATCGGATAAAGCACATGGAAGTCGCGGATCGTGATATCGTAGGCAGCCTTCACCTGTTCGGCCAGCTTGCCGAAACGGATCAGGTCGAAACGACGCACGTGTTCGCAGCACAGCTCGTGCAGGCGCTCTTCGAGAAGGACATCGGCGAACTGCTGCTTCGTAAGGTTGTCCGCCGCGGTGATCTCGCCCAGCCCGGCGCGTCTGCGCACCTCGTTGAGGCAATCGTACTTGGCATCGGTCTTGTCGTCGATGGCGTTGAGCGCTTCGGCCCGCATCAGCAGCACGTCGGCATAACGGATGTAGATGAAGTTCAGATCGTCGTTCTCGATCTCATTGCCGTATTTCGGATCCCAGAACTTCTTGATCGCCGGCGGAGTCTGCGGAATACCGGCAAACTCGGTCCAGAAGAAAGCCGTCTTGCGCTTGTCCTCGGCGTCGTAACTGTCATAAAGATACTGCGAAGGGCCGAATCCACCCCAGCCTCCGAAAGCCGTCGTGCTGCCCGGAATGTTGCGCGGTCCCCAATAGCTGTGCTGAAGCGAACCCTCCTCGCCCCATTTGCCCGAGTGCTTGAACTGCACCTCGAAAATGTTTTCATACTCTTCGTTCTTATGGTCAGGCGAGAAAATGTCGGCATAGTCGTCGTAGAGATGGAACTTGCCGTAAACCTGATCGAGAGCGGTCAGCGCCTCGCCGGGACGCCCCCACTGCAACAGGACACGGCCCAGCAGGGCATAGGCCGCATAGCTGGTTGCGCGGCCCTTGTCCGATCCGGACTCCCACGACGGGGGAAGTACGCCCGCGGCATCGCGCAGGTCCTGTACGATGACTCCGTAAACGTCATCGGCCGTCGAACGCGGTTTCATGATCTGGTTCTTATCGACCGACGCCGAGGTCCAGAGCGGCACGCCGCCGTACATGCGCACCAGATCGAAATAGAGCAGCGCACGCACGAATTTGGCCTGGGCGATCATCAGACTGCGCGCCTGTCCGCTCACAGGAGCCTCGGAAGGCATGTCGATGACGATATTGCAACGCTTTATACCATCGTAGCAGAGGGTATAGTGATTATCGAAAAAAGAATGCGAGGCCGAAAAAGTGTAATAATGCAACTCGGCATAGGCTGCCCATCCGAGGTCGAACGGCAGTACCTCGTCGGTGCCGAATTCACCCAACGTAATGGCATATTTCGCCTCGAATCCGGCGGTGATGTTCTGCAACGCCCCGTAAGCGGCCGTCAGGGTGTTGTCCCAATCGTCCTCGGTCTTGAACGAGTTTTCGGGAGTCAGCTTGCTTTTGGGGGTTTCATCGAGAAAACTTTCGCAGGAAGTGACCGCACCCAGCATCAGCAGGAATCCCGCGGCACATATCATCTTTTTCATGGTTCGTTTTTTTAGGTTGCGTGTTTTAGAAATTGACGGAAACTCCGCCGATGAAACTGCGCGAACCGGGATAAGGGTTCGTATTGTCCCACGCCTCTACGTCGTAGCCCGTGTAGGCGGTGAAGGTCGCGAGATTCTGCACCGAGAAGAATACGCGGATGCTGTTGGCGCGAATGGCATCGGTCCAACGCTTAGGCAGTGTGTAGCCGATCTCCAGATTCTTGATGCGCAGGTATTTGCCATCCTGCAGGTTGGCATCGGTGCCATCTCCGTTGGCATAGGCGCTGCCTACGCGCGGAGCCGGGTAGACGTTGCTCGGGCGGTCGATGCGCCAATAACCGAAGTAGTAATCCCGGCTCATATTGCCCCATACGTTGTAGGAATTCTGCGAACGCAGCAGCGTGTTGTTGATCTTGTGGCCGCCGGCGAAGTTCATGAACAGCGTGACATCGAAACCATAGAAGCGGAACGTGTTGGAGAAACCGCCGTACCAGGTCGGAGTGCTCTGACCGGCAAACATACGGTCATCGCCGTTGATGACATTGTCGGGCTCTCTGTCGAGGATCTTGCGATCGCCCGGATAGGCGCCGTAGACAGCGGCCTTGTCGGCTTCATCGAGCTGCCATATGCCCTGCGAGTGGAGCAGGTAAAATTCCCCGAGCGAGTGCCCCACGAAAAGCGATTTATTGACATCCTGCTTGCCGTCGTAAAGCTCGATAATCTCGTTGCGGTTATAGGAGATGTTGAACGAAGAGGTCCACTGAAAATTACGCAGATTCAGATTGACCGTGTTCAGCGTGAACTCAATGCCCTTGTTGTCGAGCACGCCCACGTTGGTCATCGAGCTCGTGTAACCCGACTCCTTGGGCAGCGGCACGGTCCAGAGCAGATCGTTCGTGCGTTTGTAGTAACCCTCGATGGTACCGGCGATACGGTTGCCGAACAGGCCGAAGTCCAGACCGATATCCAACTGTTTGGCTTTCTCCCAGGTGAGATCGGGATTGCTGATACTGCTGTAGACGGCTCCCGATACGAGGCTGTTGCCGAAAACGTAGTCAAGACCCGAACCGCCCTGGCTGATCTGCGCGGCATAGGAGTAATCGCCGATATTCTGATTGCCGAGCATACCGGCGCTGACACGCAGTTTGAGGTTATCCACCCATCTGGCTTTCTGCATGAACCGCTCTTCGGAGATACGCCATGCGGCAGCCAGCGAGGGGAAGTAGCCCCACCGGTGTCCCGGAGCGAAGCGCGAGGAACCGTCGCCGCGCATGGTCAGCGTTACGAGGTAACGCTCGTCGAAATTATAGGTCGCACGTCCGTAAAACGACACGAGCGTCGAAGCCGAAGCATAGGACCCGTTGGGACCGTGGGTGGTCGCACCGCTCAGGTTGTTGTATTTGGTCGTCGCATTGAGTCCCTTCGAGTCGGCCGTGACCTCTTCGTAGTCGGTCCGCGAAGCGGAGAATCCGCCCATGACCGTCAATTTGTGCCGGTTGCGCATAAAGTCGTAGGTGACGGTGTTCTCGGTTTGCCAGTACCGTTTCTTGTTGGTCATGATACGGGCATGTCCGTCAGCGGCATAGTGCTGACCCATGCGTCCGTCTTCGTATTCATTGACCTTGAAAAATACCAGCTCCCCGCCGTTGTCCGAACGGATGCGCAGGTTCTTGACAGGCTCCAGCTCCAGATAGAACGATCCCACGACACGGGTCTTCTTGGTGGGTTTGTCCAGCAGATCGACGATGGCTACGGGATTGGCCTTCGTATTGAGGAAACCGTCGAAATAACTGCCGTCGGCGTTATAGATCGGAGCGGTGGGCTGTGCAGTGATGGCGCTGTGCATCGTACCGTAACCCGAGTCGGACTCCTCGTTGATATTCATCAGTTTGGATTCGATGACATTCATCCTCACACCCGAACGCAGCCATTTGTTCAGCGTAGCGTCCATATTGTAACGAACGGTAAATTTGTTGAACGAGGAGCGCTTGACGGTTCCCTGCTGGTCGTAATAGTCGAGACCGAGGTAGTGGGTGGTTGTCTTGCCGCCGCCCGAAATCGAAAGATTATAGTTCTGGAAACTGCCGTTCTGCGTCACGGCATCCTGCCAGTCGGTCGATTCGCCGCGGCTGAGCTGGCGCAATTCCGCCGAAGTCCAGGTATAGGTCTGCCCGGTGGATTCGATCAGGTCGTAATACTGCTGAGCGGTCATCATGTCCTGCTTGTTCATGAGCTTTTGTACGCCGCCCGTGACGTTGAACGACACGCGGGTCTTTCCTGCCGTACCTCTTTTGGTGGTGACGAGTACGACGCCGTTCGAGCCGCGCGATCCGTAAATCGAGGCCGAGGAAGCGTCCTTCAGCACCTCGATGGACTGGATATCGCCGGCCGAAAGATCCTGCAGACCACCCTCCACAGGCACGCCGTCCACAATGTAAAGAGGTTCCGTCCCAGCGTTGATCGAGCCGGCGCCACGGATCAGAATGCTGGCATCGGCTCCGGGTTTCATATTGCCCTGCGTGACCTGTACGCCAGCCGCCGCACCCTGCAGAGCGGCCGAAACCATTCCGATCTTGCTGTTTTTGAGCACATCGGACTTGATGGAGGCCACCGAGCCCGTCAGATCGCTCTTTTTGGCCGACCCGTAACCGATGACCACCACATCGTCCATGTTGTAATTATCGGGGACCATGCGGATTTCCATTCGTGTATCTTTCCCCACGGGAACGGACTGATCGATCATGCCTATGAAAGAGAAAACCAGGGTCTCACCTCTTTTTGCATCGATCGAAAAACATCCCATGGCATCAGTCGATACACCCTTCTGCGTATTTTTTACGACAACGGCAACACCTGCGAGCGGTTCGGAATTTTCATTCATCACCACGCCTTCGACCTTGTTTTGGGCAAAACCGGCCGCAGCCAGCAGCAGTGCTGCCAGTAAAAACAATATCTTTTTCATTGTTGTTCTCGGTTAGTAGTTAGACGCTAAAATTGACGGATCGCGCGGATTCCGATGGCCCATCCCTCCTTGTCCGAAGCCGCCGTCACGAGATTCTCCGCTTCATAGAAGTTCACGTAGTAGGCGCTCCATATCGGCGCGCTGTCGTCGGCATCGCCTTCAGACGACGACCAATAGTTGTTGGCCGCAAGTCCGGCACCCTTTTCGGCAAGCATGTTTTTCTGGTAGAACAGTTGTACGAGTTCCTGCTGCGAAGGGAGAAACCAATCGTCGTACACGATGCCGTCCACGGTCTCGGTCTCCGCATCGCACTGTTCGGCAGCCGACTTCTTGCTCGACGGCCATGTCTCGAACTGCTGGTGGAAATTTTTCATGGCCTCCACGCAAATACGCGTGTTCTCCTTGCCGGCGTATATATCCTTTCTGGTTTCGCCGTGTCTGGAGGTCGGTCCCCATTGTTCGGTCGCCGAACCGGTATTGCTGCGCTTGGCGATCAGTCCGTGAATGCCTCCGTCGGAAATATAGTAGACGATACCTCCGCCTATCTCGTCTCCCACGGCGACGGCCACACTGACCTCTCCCAGACGTCCCTGCCGGTTTCCCCGGGTCAGCGTCAGCGTATTCACTCCATAGCATTCCTCGGGAACAACGATCTCGACTCCCTCGCCGGTCAGTGCGACGTCCGCCGTATGGGATACGCCGGACGGATAGGCGTCGGAAGTAAAGACGGCCTTGTCGCCCGCCTCGAAGCCTTTGCCTCCGATCCGGATTTTCGTACCCCGGGCCGCATGGTCCGTCGGCATCACCAGATCGTCGATAGCGATCACATAAGCCACTTTCAAGTAGTCCGGCAGCGTACTGACAAGACCCGCACGCTCTACGTCCACCTCGTATGTGCCGGCGGCATCGGACGGGATAACGATCGAAATGCCGTAATCGGTCACCTCGATTACCTGGGGTTCAAAGTCCTTTTCCTGCGAAAGCGACGTACAATAAAGTTTGTCCCCTGTGTCGAAACCCTTGCCGGAGATCGTTACCGTCGTGCCGGGAATCGTACTGCTCTCCGCCGGCATGACCACATCTTTCAGAATCGGGGCCACGGGCTCCGCTTTCTGTTCGTTCTCATCGTCGCATCCCGCGGTTGCGAGTGCGAAAAACGAGAAAAGAAGCATAAAGTTCAATTTTCTCATAGATGTTTGGGTTTTTAGGTTCGTGTATCTGATTTTGGATTGGTCAGAGCTGTGCGACCCGAATATCGTCGATTTCCCGGCGATAAGGAACGGAATTTTGCGCGCCGAGCCGAGTTACTGAGATCGAGGCGACGAGCGAGGCGAAACGGGCAGCCTGCACGAGATCGCGTTCTTCGGCCAGCGCAACACAGAGAGCTCCGCAAAAGGTATCGCCGGCAGCCGTAGTGTCTACGGTTTTCACCTTGAACGGAGCGATGTGCGTACATTCGGAGCCGTCGAAGCAGAGAGCTCCGTACGCCCCGAGCGTGATGAGCACGCTGCCGACACCGTATCCATGGAGAACCCGAGCGGCCCGTTCGGCGGTTTCCCAGTCCGTCACTTCGATGTTCGTCAGGGCGCTGGCCTCTCCGCGATTGGGAATCAGGACGTCCACCATTCGGAGCAGCTCTTCCGGAAGAGCCGATGCGGGTGCAGGATTCAAAAGTACCTTCACTCCGGATTCGTGAGCGATACGGGCCGCGCAGATGACGGTTTCGAGAGGAATTTCGAGCTGCATGATGACGAGATCGGCCGACTCGATCTCGGAACGGGCCTGTTCGATGTCGGCAGGCAGAAGGGTGTTGTTGGCCCCCGGAGCGACGGCGATACAGTTTTCGCCTTTGGCATCGACGGTAATCAGGGCCACACCCGAAGGAACTTCGGCATTGCAGAGCATGAAGGCCGTGTCGATACCCTCCTGCCTGTATCCCTCTTCGGCCCGCCGGGCGAACAGATCGTCTCCGGTTTTGCAGATGAAAGTGACACGGCCGCCAAGACGGGCCGCAGCAACGGCCTGATTGGCCCCCTTCCCTCCCGGATTCATCAGGAAAGTGCCACCCAGCACAGTTTCTCCGGGGGCAGGCAGTTTCTCGGACTTGATGACCATGTCCGTGTTGCTGCTACCGATGACAACAATTTTTTTAAGGTTCATTTCGAAGTGTTTTAGGTTTCTGCAGCATGGTTTGCGCATTGCTTTCGACAGGTTGGGATCGTATTTTGCGCAATCGTTTGTGCAATATAAATAAAAAAATCTCAAACAACCAAATTTTCTTTGATCTTTTTTGAAAAAAAAGTATCTTTGGCTATCCAATTATACATAACAATGCAAAAAGAAACCTTGATTACAATAGCAGAGCGGACGGGATTTTCAATATCTACGGTATCCCGGGTACTAAACGGCAAAGCGCAAAAATACCGAATTGCCGACCAGACGGTAAAAACGATCACGGAAGAGGCCCGGAAATGCAACTACCAGCCCAATCTGACTGCGCAAAGTCTTCGGACGAAGCGCACGAACACGATCGGACTGATGGTGCCGAGCATCGACAATCCTTTCTTCGCCAACATCGCTAACGTGATCATCCACGAGGCCCGCCTGTA
Organism: Alistipes dispar; assembly: GCF_006542685.1. Lineage (NCBI taxonomy): Bacteria > Pseudomonadati > Bacteroidota > Bacteroidia > Bacteroidales > Rikenellaceae > Alistipes > Alistipes dispar. Next base: position 1,279,447 of record NZ_AP019736.1, read on the forward strand.
TAAATATACCGTGATCCTGATCGACTCGATGGAAAACGAGAAGGACGAACGGGAGGGAATAGACTCATTGATGAGCCGGAATATCGACGGTATTATCATCGTACCCTGCGGACGCGACGCCCACTCGCTGGAGGAGGCGGCAACCAGGACACCGATTGTCCTGATCGACCGTTATTTCCCCGAAACGACCCTGCCCTACGTTTCGACAGACAATTACCTGGGCAGCTACAATGCAACCCGGATGCTACTGGAGAGCGGACACCGGAAGATCCGCTGCATCCAGGGACCTCCTTCATCCATCACGACGATAGAGCGGGTACGCGGTTACAGCGAAGCCTTGCAATCCTACGGGATAAAAGACGGCGGAATGGTCTCGGGCACCGATTTCTCAATCCAGAACGGGTATGTCGAAACCAAACTGGCGCTTGCAGGGCCGGAACCCCCGACGGCTATCTTCGCCCTGAGCAACACAATCCTGCTCGGTACGCTCAAAGCGGTCGAAGAGGCCGGACTGAATGTTCCGGACGACCTGTCGGTCATTTCGTTCGACAATTACACCTACCTGGATTTTCTGTCCCCGGCCATTACACGGGTCAATCAGCCGATCGAAGAGATGGGCATTCTGGCCGTAAAGATCCTGCTGCAGGCCCTGAAGAACAATGAACCGAGCCATACCCAGATACTGCTGCCTCCGAATATCATCGTCCGCAATTCCGTCCGGCTGCTTCAGGACAGAGACGTTCCGCTCCGATCCGCTGTTTTGGGAGACGGCTGAGAACCGGACTTTCAGCGCAGACCGGAAACCGATCGCGATACGGACCGACAACCGCCGAAACGATCGTTCCGGGCCCCTTACACACAATTCTCCCGGAAACGGCGATTATCATGTTGCGACGGCACGTCTGCATTCCAGTATCCGACCGTCATCGACAATACGTCCGGCAAGTCCGAGCGTTCCAAGAATGTTCCGCCACAGCCCCAACGTTCCTACGGTCAGTCCGAAAGGCTCCGTCACCGGCGGATTCAGCTTTCATTTCGCGCAGAAGGGGCGCACCTATGCCGTCCACATGGGCTTCAGCACGCCGAACAACAGGCAGGCGATCACGAAGGTGACGACGATGTTGAAACCCTGCGCCGCGAGGAACGAACGGAGCAGGTTGCGGTTCTCCTTCGATACGATCTCCTTCAGACGCGTGTCGAGGCCGATGCAGACGAAGGCCAGCGAAAAGAAGACCGTGGAGAAGGTCTTGGCGACACCCGTTTCGGCGAGTTTGCCGCCGTCGCCCGGGACGAAGAACCCGCCCGACTGCATCAGGCTGAAGACGAGCGAGGCGGCGACGAATCCGAGGATGAACTTGGGGAACTTCTCCCAGACGATGCCCAGCGAGGGGGCCTCGCGGCCCCGCTCCCCGCGGGTCGAGAGGTAGAGCGCGATGAAGAAGGCCACCACGCCGATCAGCACGTTCTGCGCCGCCTTGATGATGACGGCCTGCCGGTTGGCCGCGTCGCCGATCATCTCGCTCGAAGCCACGACGCCCGACGTGGTGTCGATCGTGCCGCCGATCCACGCTCCGGCGACCTCCTGCGCCACGGAGGGTTCGAACAGATGCGGCAGGATCAGTCCGGCCAGCCACGGCATGAGGTAGATCATCGGCACGACGACGATGAGCACCAGCGAGACGATATACGAGAGTTTCCTGTCGTCGCCGCCCGCCACGCGCGCCGCGGTGATGCAGGCCGAGACGCCGCAGATCGAGACGCCGCTCGACAGAATCATCGCCGAACGTTCGTCCACGCCCCGGCGGCGCGAGAACCGGAAGGCGAAGAACCAGACGAGCGCCACGACCAGGCAGGCCTGCACGAGGCCGAAGACGCCCGACTTCATCACGTCGCCGATAAGGATCGTCGCTCCGAGGCAGACAACGCCGATCTTGATGAAGAACTCGCCCTGAACGGCCGGTTTCATCCAATCGGGAAGGCGCCAGAGGTTGCGGATCAGCAGCCCGAAGAGCACCGAGAAGAAGACCGATTCGAAGCCGTATTTCGCCACGACGGGAATCTTGGCCACGACCTGCGCCACGAGCGAGACGGCGAAGACCACGACCAGCGACGGCAGCAGCCCCCGGACCGGACGGCGCAGCAGGAGACTCCCGACGTAGAGCACGACGAGCACGATCAGAAACAGCAGGGCGATGTTGTACCACGCCACGCTGCCCACGAGCGTCGCGGGAACGGCAGGCAGACTGCGGGGGACGAGCGCCGAGAGCAGCAGCAGCGGAACGGAGACCCAGACCGCCACCCAGTCTTCGACACGGAGTTTTTCGAGCAGGTTTTTCATCATATCGCAAGAACTTTAAAAGATTCCGGAAAACATGACCGCGACGACGTTGCGGTTCGAGACACCGTGCGAAGCGTAGTCCTCGTAGGTGTAGTCGAGCTGGCAGCGCAGGTACTTCACCGGCTGCCAAAGGATGCCGGCCGTGTAGTTGGTCTGGCGGGAGGACGGCGCGGAGGTATTCTCGAGGAAAGTGTCGTAGCGCACGACGGGCATCAGCGTCCGCGTGACGCGCCAGCCGCCCAGCACATACCAGCCGCTGCTCTCCAGGAGGCCGCCCGCCGGGCGTTCGTCTCCGGCCGGAAGTCCCGTCTCGCCGCCGATCCACTCGCCGCGCAGGACGACCGGGCCGCGGTCGTAGCAGGCGCCCGCTCCGTAACGGACGCGCCGCAGGTAGGAGACGCCGTATTCGCCCCGGTAGTAGGAGGCCGAAAGGAGCAGCCCCGGGAAGGGCCGGACACCCAGCCGCGCGGAGAGGTCCTTCGAGGTATTCCTGTCCTTCGTATTGATGCCCTCGCCGTTGAACACGCCCAGGTCGTAGCTGAGCACGTCGTACCCGTCGCGCCGGAAGAATCCGCCGTAAAGCGTGGCGCCCATGTCGCGCCCCGTGGCCGAGAGGCCGCAGACATCCTCGAAGCCCATCAGCCGGCGCAGTCCGAGCGGGTATTCGATCAGCTCGAACTTCAGGGGCACGTAGTCCGTGTTCTCGATCGAGAAGGGAACCTTGTACTCGCCCAGCTTGACGTTGAGCTGGCGCAGCGGCTTCCATTCCACGTAGGCATCGACGACCTTGGGCGAGGCGAACTCGATCTGCACGCGGTAGCCCAGCTTCGGGGCGAGATTCCCCGCGAGATTCAGCCGCACGCGCTTGATGAAGAAGGTCGAGGAGCGCTCCGCGGCCTCGTAGCCCAACTGCACATAGCCCGAAATCGCCGGAAGGCGCTCCAGAATCCGTTCCCACGAGGAGGTTTTCACCGGCAGGGCATCGGCTTCGGCCGGAAGGCGGGCCGCATCGGCGGCGGATACCGCGGCGACGCTGTCCGCGGCCGGGAGCGCGGAGTATCCGGCGGCATGCTCCGCCCGCAGGCCGAAAGGCAGCAGTACGAGCAGCAACGAGAGGGCGATCGGTTTCATACGCACGGGTTTTTCGTTCACGGTGCAAAGGTCGTTATTCCCGCGGGATGAGGCAATACGCGAAAATACCTAAAAACCCGGCGGCAGGGCGAAACCGGAATCCGGGTAATATTATCCGTAATCGGGATTAGGCGGAAGTCGTTTTTTCCCGCTATTTTTGCACCGCAGAAAAACACGAACGACAATGGCGAAACGAGTACTGATTCTTTCATCCAGCCCGCGCCGGGGCGGCAACTCCGACCGGCTCTGCGACGAGTTCCTGCGCGGAGCCGCCGAGGCGGGCCACGACGCGGAGAAGATTTTCCTGCGCGACCGGACCATCGGCTACTGCACGGGATGCGGCGCATGCAGCCGCGACGGCAAACCCTGCCCGCAGCGGGACGACGCGGCGGAGATCATCGACAAGATGGTGCGGGCCGACGTGATCGCGATGGCCACGCCGGTCTATTTCTACACGATGGCGGCCCAGATGAAAACCCTGATCGACCGCTGCTGCGCACGTTACACGGAGATCAGCGGCAAGGAGTTTTACCTCCTGCTCACGGCCGCCGAGGAGGAGCGGGAGAAGATGCTCCGCACGGCAGACACCTTCCAGGGGTTCTTCGACTGCCTGGAGGAGCCGCACCTCCGTGCGACCGTATTCGGCACGGGCGTGTGGCACGCGGGCGAAATCGCGGGACATCCCGCCCTGCGCGAAGCCTACGAAGCGGGGAAAGGCATCTGACCGGACCCCTCCCTTCCGGCGGCCGCACGGCGGTCTCCGGAAAGGCATTCCGGCCGCACCGGGCAGGAAAGACTGCGAACGCGACGGCCGACACAGACAGATACCGGACAGGACAAACACAAAAACGAACACAGCATGTATCTTGAAAAAATCGACGCTCCGCAGGACCTCCGGGGTCTCACGACGGAGCAACTGCGTGCGCTGGCGGACGAGATCCGCGAGGCGCTGCTGCGGAAACTGAGCGCCCACGGCGGACATATCGGACCGAACCTGGGCATGGTGGAGGCCACGATCGCCCTGCACCGCGTATTCGACTCGCCGAAGGACAAGATCATCTACGACGTCTCGCACCAGAGCTATGTCCACAAGATGCTGACGGGCCGCCGCGAGGCGTTCCTCGATCCGGCGGACTACGACGAGGTGTCGGGTTACACCAATCCGCAGGAGAGCGAGCACGACCACTTCACGATCGGCCACACCTCGACCTCGGTGAGCCTGGCCTGCGGATTGGCCAAGGCCCGCGACCTGCGGGGCGGCAGCGAGAACGTGATCGCCGTGATCGGCGACGGCTCGCTGAGCGGCGGCGAAGCCTACGAAGGACTGAGCAATGCCGGAGAGGCGGGCACGAACCTCATCGTCGTGGTGAACGACAACGAAATGTCGATCGCCGAGAACCACGGCGGCCTCTACGCCAACCTGCGCGAACTGCGCGAAAGCGACGGCAAGGCCCCGTGCAACTTCTTCCGCGCGCTGGGGCTGGACTACCTCTACGTGAAGGAGGGCAACGACATCGAGGCGCTCACCGCCGCCTTCCGGCAGGTGAAGGACACGCCGCGACCGGTCGTCGTGCATATCCGCACGCTCAAGGGCAAGGGATACGCCCCGGCCGAGCGGCAGAAGGAGCGGTTCCACTGGGGAATGCCGTTCGACCTGGCGACGGGCGAACCGAAAGCCGCAGGCGGCGGGGAGGACTACTGCGACCTGACGGGCCGCTTCCTGCTGGAACGGATGCGCACGCAGCCCGAGCTGGTGGCCATCACGTCGGGAACCCCGGCCGTCATGGGATTCACGCCCGAACGCCGCCGCGAAGCCGGACGGCAGCTCGTGGACGTGGGTATCGCCGAAGAGCACGCCGTGGCGCTGGCTTCAGGCATCGCAAAGGCCGGAGGCCGCCCCGTGTACGGCGTGTACAGCACCTTCATCCAACGCTGCTACGACCAGCTCTCGCAGGACCTCTGCATCAACGGGAATCCGGCGGTGATCGCCGTATTCATGGGGACCGCGGCGGGCATGAACGACGCGACGCACCTCGGGTTCTTCGACATCCCGCTGCTGGCGAACATCCCGAATCTGGTCTATCTGGCGCCGACCTGCGCGGAGGAGTACTTCGCCATGCTCGACTGGGCGATCCGCCAGCGGGAACACCCCGTGGCCGTGCGTGTGCCGGGAGCCGCCGTAGTGCACCGTCCCGGGCCGTTCGACACGGAATACGGCGAACTGAACCGCTACCGCGTGGAGCGCAGGGGCAGGGAGGTGGCCATCCTGGCGCTCGGGTCGTTCCATGCGCTGGGCGAGGAGACGGCCGACCGGCTGAAAACCGAGGCGGGAATCGACGCGACGCTGGTGAATCCGCGCTACATCACGGGCCTCGACGAGGAGCTGCTGGAGGAGCTGCTGCGCGATCACCGGGCGGTCGTCACGCTGGAGGACGGCTCGCTGGACGGAGGTTTCGGCGAGAAGATCGCCCGGCGGTACGGCCCCACGCCGATGCGGGTGCTGAACTACGGACTCCGCAAGGAGTTCGCCGACCGCTACGACCTCGGAGAGCTGCTGCGCGCGAACCGGCTGACCGGAGAGCAGATCGCGGAGGACGTGCTGCGCATCGTGCGATAGCGCGGGGTGCGACCCGATACGACGAACCCGGCGGACCTTTGCGGTCCGCCGGGTTTCGCTTGCCCCTCCCGCCCGGGGACTTCCGTACGGCATCGGCAGACGGCGGCGGGAACGCCGGTCACATGCGGTTCGCGAGGTCCTTGACCAGTTCGCCGTCGAACAGGTGCAGCACGCGGTGGGCGAAGGTCGAATCGTACTGCGAGTGGGTCACCATGATGACCGTCGTGCCCTCGCGGTTGAGCTCCGAGAGCAGTTCCATCACCTCGCGGCCGTTCTTCGAATCGAGGTTGCCCGTAGGCTCGTCGGCCAGGATCAGCTTGGGATTCGACACCACGGCGCGGGCGATGGCCACGCGCTGCTGCTGACCGCCCGAAAGCTGCTGCGGAAAGTGCTCGGCACGGTGCGAAATGTTCATGCGGCCCAGGATCTCGTTCACGCGGCGCTTGCGCTCGGCGGCCTTCACGCGCATGTAGATCAGCGGCAGCTCGACGTTCTCGAAGACGTTCAGCTCGTCGATCAGGTTGAACGACTGGAAGACGAAGCCGATATTGCCCTTGCGGAACTTCGTGCGGTCCCTCTCCCGGAAGGCGGCGACCTCCTGCCCCAGCAGGGAGTAGCTCCCGGAAGTGGGATTGTCCAGCAGGCCCAGAATATTGAGCAGCGTGGACTTGCCGCATCCCGAAGGCCCCATGACGGCGACGAACTCGCCCTCGTCCACGTCGAACGACACGCCGTTCAGGGCGATGGTTTCGATCTCCTCGGTCCGGAAGACCTTGCGGAGGTTCTCGACTTTCAGCATTGACATGACTAAATGTTTTTTAAGATTAATGAATCGTTGTCGGTTTCGGTATCATTCGGACTTGACCGAATCGGCGGGATTCTCCGAGGCGGCGCGCCACGAACGGACGGTGACCGTCAGCACCGTCACGGCCAGCACGGCCAGCAACGCCGCAGCGAAGACCCACCAGTGCATCGGCACACGGTAGGCGAACGTCGAAAGCCACCGCGAGACGGCCCACGCGCTCAGCGGAGCCGCCACGGCGAAGCAGACGAGCACCATCGCGGCGTAACGCCGGTTGAACATACGGAGCACCTCGCCCGTCGTGGCGCCCATCACCTTCCGGATGGCGATCTCCCGCCGCCGGCGCTGCGTCTCGAAGAGCACGATCCCGAAGACGCCCATCAGCGCGATGACCACGGACAGCAGCGTGAACAGCCCGACCACGGTCGAGAGACGACGCTCCTTGCCGTACTCGGCTCCCAGCTCCTCCCCGAAGGTGCGGACCTGCAACTCGCCCGGCGTCAGGCGCGGGTCCGTCTCGACGATGCAGCGGCGAATCCACTCGGTCACCGAAGCGATGTCGGCATCCGGCGCATGGCGGACGTAGAGCACCCGTGCCGAACGGCCGCCCGAGAGCTGCGACATCTCCTCGGGCAGGACGTAGAAGACGAAGGGCGCGACACCGTACTGCAAAGGCTTGAAATTGAAGTCGGCGCAGAAACCCACGATGGGGTCGTCGTCGCAGAAGCCGCCGATCGGATCGCCCAGATGCAGGTCGAACTCGCGGCGTGCCGCCTCGTTGCAGATCAGCGAGCCGACCGGCTTGCGGTCGTCGGAATCGAGGAAGTCGCGGCCGTCGGTGACGGGAATGCCCATCATGCGGAGGAAGTTCCACTTCACGATATAGGCCTGGAAGCTGACCTGCCTGCCCTTGAACTCCCGGCTCCAGCCCATGCGGCTCACATTGACCAGCCGTCCCTCGGCCCCCGTGACGTCGAGGATGCGGGGATCGGAGAGAAGCCTGTCGCGCAGGACGTCGTAACTCCTGGCGGCGGTATTGGACAACCGGACGGCCACGAGGTCGCGCTTGTCGAATCCCATGTCGTGATTCATCATGTAATCGTGTTGCAGACGGATGAAGCCCGTGGCGACGATCAGCCCGACGGCGATCGTGAACTGGACCCCCAGCAGCACCGTGCGCAGCAAACGCCCGCCCGCGGTCCCCGAGAAGGAGCCCTTGACGACCAGCGCCGGAGCGAACGAGGTGATGTACCACGCCGGATAGAGGCTCGCGGACAACGCCATGACCAGCGCCACGGCGACGACGGCGGCCACGACCGGCAGATTCTCCGAAAGAGCGAGCGACGCGGAGATGTAGCTGGCGAACTCCGTACCCTTGACGAAGAAGGCCAGATACCATGCCGCGAAAAGCGAAACGACCACCAGCCCGACAGCCTCGAAGACGAAACCGAAACGCAGCGAGGAGGCGGACGCGCCGAAGACCTTGAAGGTATTGACCGTGCGGATGCGGACGGGAACCAGCGCGAAGAAGAAGTTCACGAAGTTGATGAAGGCGAGCACGATCACCAGCAGGGCGATGCCCAGCAGCGTCCAGGTCGTCGCCTCGGACCCCTGGGCGCACGGCACGCGGGCATCGGTCTCGAAGTAGAGCTGCGGAAGGGACGAAAGCCGGACGGGCAGCTCGTCCGAGGTATATCCGCCGTCCGCAGCCGCTTCGGCGTTCATTTCGCGGCGCACCCCGTCCCAGAAGGCGACGAACTGCCCGGGATCGGTCCCGGGGCGCAACTTGACGAAATAGTTGAAACTCCACTCCGACGGATCGTCGAGACACCTGTCGCCCAGATCGTAGGCGACCTCGCACTCCGCGAGCAGCGAATTGTCGGGAAAATCCTCGAAGACGGCCACGATCTCCCGGGCGTTCTCCGGCGAGGGATTCTCGGTATCTACCCAAAGCATGTCGCCCACGCCGACGTCCAGCCGTTCGGCCGTCCGGCGGGAGACGATGACGCTGCCGGAACGGGCCATGTCGTGCACGTCGCCCTCGACGGAGCGGAACGAGAAGACGTCGAGCAGCGGCACGGAGATCGCGCCTGCGGAGACCGCGAACTTGTCGTAGCCCATCCGCGAGGCGTTCTGCCGCCAGACCAGACCGGAACCGAAGCCGCCCCACGAGCAGCCTCCCGCCTCGACGCCGGAAGCCGAGGCGATGACCCGTTCGGAAACGGGCCGGTTGATCCACGACTGCCACGAGCCGGGTTCGTACCAACTCTGCAACTCGACGAGGTAGATGCGGTCGGCATCGGGAATCGACCGGTTGTAGGTCAGCTCCCAGCGCACCTGGACCAGAATGATGTAGAAAGCCGTGAAGGCCAGCGTCAGGCCGACGATGTTCAGCAGCGACGAGGCCTTGTAACGGCGCAGCATCGTCAGAAAGTTTCTGAAAGCGATTTTCATGGGTTATTCGGTTTTGACGGAATCGACGGGATTTTCGCCGGCCGTGCGCCAGGAGCGGACGGTGACGGTGAGGACGGTGATCGCGAGCACGATCACAAGGGCCGCGAAGAAGACCCACGCACTCAGCGGCACGGCATCGACGAAGCCGCGGAGCCAGACCGAGACGCCGTACCGGGCCAGCGGCGCGGCGACGAGGAAACTCACGAGGACGATCCGCACGAAACGCAGGTTGAACATGCGGAGAACCGAAGCCGACGTAGCGCCGCAGACCTTGCGGATGCCGATCTCCTTGCGGCGGTGCTGGGTCTCGAACAACACCAGCCCGAAGACGCCCATCAGCGAGACGAAGATCGCCAGCGCGGAGAACGCCGAGACGAGCACGCCGGCGCGGAAATCCTTGCGGTAGAGGGTATCGACCGCCGTATCGAGGAACTCGATGTCGGGTTCGAGCGGCGTGACGGAGTGCAGCGACCTGCGGATGTGCTCCACGGCCGCGGAGAGGTCCGCCCCGGGAGCGATGCGGATATAGCAATAGGAGAGCGGAAGCGTCCACCCCACGGTCCCCGGAACGAAGAGCGCGAAGGGATCCTCGGCCCGGTGGCGGGAGTAGGCGCGGAAGCCGTCGGGCAGGAACCCCGCGATCTCGCCCCAGCCCGAAACATGGCGTGTCTCCGAAATGCAGTCGCCGGGGCGCATGTCCCACCTGCGGCGGGCCGTCTGGTTGAAAATATAGGTTCCCTGCTCGCGCAGCGGATCGGCGTCGGAGAAATCCCTTCCCTCGGAGGGCCGGACGCCCAGTACGCGCAGGAATTCGGGTGTCACGACGAGCACCCGGAAAGAGATGTCGCCCCGGTCCCGGTAGGGGCGCGCCCAGCCGGAGAAGTTCTCCTCGGCGCCGAACCGCTGGAAGGCGAAGGCCACCTCCTCGATCTCGGCGCGGGACTTCAGCGCTCCGACCAGCGCGTCGCGCCGCTCGAGCGCCCCGGACGTCAGACTGACCACGACGACGCGGTTCCGGTCGTATCCCGTGGGGTAGCGGCGCAGATAGCGGTTCTGAAGGCCGACGAAAAGCGCGGCGACGATCAGCCCGATCGAAATGACGTACTGCACGCCGACGAGCGCCATGCGGTAACGGCGGCCCGCCGCGGAGTGAGAGAACGTCCCCCGGACGGCCAGCACGGGACGGAAGGAGGTCATGTAGAAGGCGGGATACAGCCCGGCGACGAGCCCCACGCCCAGCGCGACCAGCGCGCACCACCCCACGAGCGGCCGGTTCGCCGCGAAGGACATGTCGGCATCGACATACCCGGCGAAGGGCGTGCCGGCCAGACAGCCGACGAGGCAGAGCGCCGCGAGGTAGGCGGCAAACGCGACGGCGACGGACTCGGCCAGCAGCGAGAGGCGCAGCGACGGGACGCCGGCGCCCAGAATCTTCTGCAAATTGATGAGTTTCATCCGCACGGGAGCCAGCGCCGAGGCGAAATTGACGAAGTTGATCGAGGCGATGACGATGACCAGCACGGCGACGGCCAGCAGGATGTCGGTCATCCGGCGGTTGCCCTTGGTCGGGAAGTCGTAGAGGATGTCGCGGGCGAAGTAGATGTCGCGGACGCAGGTCAGCCGCACGCCGACCTCCTCCGAGCCGTAAAAGGCACGGATGCGGTGGTTCATCTCCGCGGCGACCTCGTCGCGCGAGGCCGGCGAATCGAGGCGGATGAAACACATGTAGTTGTGGGACGACCGGAAGGGCTCGAAATCGGAATCGGAGCCGCCCCGGCAAATCCAGTTCGGGAAGACCGAATTGGCAGGCAGGTCCGCATATACGCCGCAGACCGTGCAGGTCTCCCCGCCGATCCGGACGATCCGCCCCACGGCCGGCTCGTCGCCGAACATGCGCCGCGCCAGCGACCGGGGCAGCAGCAGCCCCGCGGAGGTGTTCAGTCCGGCGGCGTCGCCTTCGGTGAGACGCAGCCCCAGAACACGCACGAAGGAGGAATTGCACCGCTTCACCGTCTCGCGGAAGAGCCTGCGCTCGCCGTTCGGCTCGGGGACCTCCAGCTCCAGCCCGGGGCCCAGCATCTCCAGCGCCGAAGCCGCCTCGATATGGGCCGAGGAGCCTGCCAGGTCGGAAATCAGCGGATAGTTCAGCATCGTGAACCAGGAGTCGGCCAGCTCCGGAGAGCGCATCTCGACCCGGAAGATCCGTTCGGAGCCGGGGTGACACGTATCGAACCCGTATTCGAAACGCACCTCGATCAGGATGACGAGAAAGGCGGCGAAGGCCACGGCCAGACCCGCGACGTTGAGCGCGACGGCCGCAGGATAACGGCGCAACGCCGTGAAGAGGTTTTTCAGAATGACACGCATGGCGGACGGATAAGGAGTCAGCGGTTGAGAATCAGCACGTCGTTCGCACCGTAGTTTTCATAGCCCGAAACGATCACCCGCTCGCCCGGCTCCAGGCCGTCGAGCACCTCGTAGTACTGCGGATTCTGGCGGCCGATGCGGACCGGACGCTTGAAGGCACGGTCGCCTTCGGGCGAAAGGACGTAAACCCACGCGCCGCCCGTGGTCTGGTAGAACGACCCGCGGGGAATGATGACCGCTTCGGAGGGCTGCCCCAGCTCGAGGTGCAGGTAGTAGGTCTGGCCGCTGCGGATGTTGTCCGGATGGGGTCCCCGGAAGGTGAAGTCGGCGCGGAAACGGCCGTCGCGCACCTCGGGATAGACCTTCCTGAGGCGCATCGTGAAGTTCGTATCCTGCCGTTCGAACGAGGCGTCGAGACCCGCACGCACGCGGTCGATGTAGCTCTCGTCGATCTGCGCCTCGACCTTGTAGTCCGACAGGTCGTTCACCTGTCCGATCTTCTGGCCCGAAGTGACGGACTGTCCGAGCACGACGTCCAGCAGCCCCACCTCGCCGTCGATGGGCGACTTGACGTTCAGGTTGCCGATGCGCTCGCGGATGAGCTGCATGTTGCGTTTCATGTTGTCGAGGTTCTCCTCCATCTGCTCGATCTGCACGGAGCGGTAGAGCGAATCCTGAATCTGACGCTCGACGTTCAGCTCGCGTTTCTTGGCCGCCAGCTCGTAGTCCTCCTTCGACTGCAACCACTCCTCGCGGGCGATCAGGTCGTTGCGGTACAGCTCCTCGTTCTGGCGCCACGTGCGCCGCTTGCGCTCCACGTCGAGGTCCAGCTGCACCTTGTCCAGCCGCAGGTCGAGCTTTTCCTGCTCCATCGAAATCAGCGTGTTGCGTAGGATGTTCTGCTTCTCGGCCAGTTCGGCCTCGCTGTTCAGTATCTCGAGCGTGAGCGACGTGTTGCTCAGCACCACGAGCACGTCGCCCTTGCGGACCGTCGTGCCCTCCTCGACCACGAGCCGTTCGACGACGCCCGCTTCGAGCGGGCTGAGCTGCACGGTGGTGATGGGCTGCACCTGCCCCGTGACGCGGATGTAGTCGTTGAACTCGCCGCGCACGACTTCGCCCACGGAAATCGTGCGGGCGTCGATGCGCAGCGTCGAGGAGTCGTCGCGCAGCAGCAGCCACACCACGAAGACCAGGAGCAGGGCCCCGGCCAGATAGGGAAGGCCCCGCCTGGTGAACAGGGCGCGGATGCCCTTCTTCTTTTCGATACGGATGTCCATGATATGTCGGTTGTTTTTTCGTCAGCGGATTCAGCGGATGAGGGGCTCGCCGTTGTAGTACTCCACCAGGCGGACCCGGACGATGTACTGGAGGCGGGCGCGGAGCCGTTCGGAACGGGCCTGAAGCAGCTTGTCGGCCGCCGTCTGGAGGTCGAGGGCCGAGACCATGCCCCGTTCGTACTTGCCGGCGACGGCGTCGTAGGCCAACTGCGCGGCGTCGGATTTCTTCGACGCCTGCACGAACTCCTTGCCGTAGCCGAGCATCTGCTGGTAGGCCTGCGCGATCTCGCTCTGCAGGGCGCGGAGCGTCTCGACGCGGCGCAGCTCGGCGATGCGCCAGTTGTTGCGGGCGCGGTTCAGGCTCGTGCGGCGCGACAGCCCGCCGAAGATCGGGATGCTGAGCTGCGCGGAGAAGTAGTAGCCGCGGTTGTCGCGGAACTGCGCCGGAAAGGCGGCGTACTGCGTGCGGTCGTCGAGGTTCATGAAGAAATTGGTCGAATAGCCGCCGCCCACGGAGATCGAGGGATAGAGGTTGCCTTTGGCCACGGAGAATTGCAGACGCGAATGGCGGACGTCGTAACCGGCGGCCAGCGCCTTGGGATGGTTGTCGAGGGCGTAGGCCAACACGTCGTCGAAGGGAACCGTGCCGGCGGGAGTCCCGACGGCGATATCGGTGTCGATGACCAGCGGACGGTCCGCCGGATAGTTCATCGCCTCCGAAAGGGCGATCTCCGCGAGCGCGAGGTTGTTCTCCTGCTGGGTCACCAGGTAGTCGTCCGAAGCGCACTGCGACTCGACCTCGGCGACGTCGGCGGCGCTTTTAAGCCCCAGTTCGAGCAGCTTGCGGCTCTTGGCCAGCTCGGCGGCGCTGGTCTCGAGCTGCTCGCGGGCCAGCCGCACGCTCCCCGTATAATAGACCACGTCGAAATAGGCCTCCATGGTCCGGAGCGCGACTTCGTCGCGGGCCAGTTGCAGCTCCTCGACGCCTTGCAGACGCATCACCTTCGCGGCGCGGACGGTGTTGATCCCCGTGAGGCCCGCGAAGAGAGGCATCTGTCCCGAAGCGGAATAGGAGTTGTCGAAATTCGAGACGTCGGTGTAGGTGTTGGTCTCGGGATCGACCGAACGGCCGAAACTCGTGGAGGCGCTGACCGCACCGTTCACCGAGGGGACCAGCGCGGCGACGGAGGCGATGTAATCCTGCCGGTAGTTGCGGTTGGCGTAATCCTGCCGGCGGACGGCGGGACTGTGTTCGACGGCATAGCGCATGCAGGCGTCGAGCGTCATCGGGGCGGAGGATTCCGGGGCGGACACGGTGTCGGGGACCGGCGCGGCGGCGGGTGCGGCGACGGAATCAGAACCGGGGACGGACACGGACACCGTATCCGGGACGGACGGAAAGGAGCGCGCGTTCCCCGCCGCCCCGGAAAGAGCGGGAAGCGGAGAGGCTACGACTCCGGCGGAGATACCGGCGGAGATACCGGCGGACGGTCCGGCCGCGAAGGCGGCGGATGTCCGTAAAGCGGGTGTCCATAAAATAGACGCCAGGGCGATCAAAACCGTTCGTTTCATGCGGATTTTCAACTGTTCTCTCTTTGCCCGCAACACTTGCCAACCCGATGCCAAACCGGATAGACGGATGAACGACAGGCGGTTGCATTTCACGCCCGCTGCCCGGAATGTAAAATATTTTTACACTTGCGTAAAAAATCTGGACACCGGAGGTGCGTTTTCCGGCTGAAATAACTAATTTTATCCTCGAAAAGAGGCGTACAAAGGGATTTTTCCGCATGCGGAAGCATCGCCGGACACGGCGGAGACGACACCAAACGACCGAAAAACATGGCAAAAGAGGGAACACTGCTCGTCGTGGACGACAACCGCAGCATCCTCGCGGCACTACAGTTGCTGATGGGGAACTACTTCGCACGCGTGCTGACGCTGCCGACGCCCAACCGGCTGGCGACGCTGCTGCGCGAGGAGCCGATAGACGTCGTGCTGCTCGACATGAACTTCACGGCGGGAATCAACACCGGCAACGAGGGCATCTACTGGCTGCGGGAAATTCACCGCACGCGGCCCGACGTCAAGGTGGTGCTCTTCACGGCCTACGCCGACATCGATCTGGCGGTGCGGGCCATGCGCGACGGGGCGGTGGATTTCGTGGTCAAGCCGTGGGACAACGAACGCCTCGTGGCGGCGCTGCGCAACGCCTACAACCTCGCCCGCTCGCAGCGCGAAGTGAAGCAGCTCAAGGAGATCAAACGCGAGCTGAAACAGGAGGAGCCCATGTTCTGGGGCGGCAGCCCGGCGATGGCGCGCATCCGCGAGATCGTGGAGAAGGTCGCGGCGACGGACGCCAACATCCTCATCACGGGCGAGAACGGCACGGGCAAGGAGATGCTCGCGCGCGAGATACACAACCGCTCGGCGCGCCGGCGGGAACTGATGGTTCCGGTGGACATGGGCGCCGTGCCCGAAACGCTGTTCGAAAGCGAACTGTTCGGCCACGTGAAGGGAGCCTTCACCGACGCCCGGACGGACCGCGCGGGCAAATTCGAGGTGGCCGACCGCGGCACGCTCTTCCTCGACGAGATCGGCAACCTGCCGCCCCGCCTGCAATCGAAACTCCTGACGGCGATCCAGAGCGGACGGATCGTCCGCTTGGGCAGCAACACGCCCGTGAAGGTGGACATCCGCCTCATATCGGCCACGAACCGCGACCTGTTCGGCATGGTGGCCGACGGGGAGTTCCGCGAAGACCTCCTCTACCGCATCAACACCATCCACATCGACCTGCCGCCGCTCCGCCAGCGGCGCGAGGACATCCTGCCGCTGGCCGAAAAGTTCCTCGGACGCTACGCCGCGAAGTACAACAAGCCGATCGAGGGGTTCGACGAAGCCGCCGTGCGCGAGATGCACGACTACCCGTGGGCGGGGAACATACGCGAGTTGCAGCACACCGTGGAGAAGGCGGTCATCCTCTGCGACGGACGCACGATCGCCCCCGCCACGCTGCTGCTGCGCCCGGCCCCTGCGGAGACATCGCCGAAAACGGGATTCTCGACACTCGAAGAGATGGAGCGGGCGATGATCGCCGAGGCCGTGACCCGCTGCGGCGGTAACCTCACGGAGGTGGCGCGCCAGTTGGGCATCACGCGCCAGACGCTCTACAACAAGATCAAACGCTACGGACTATGAAACGGCACGAAGGCATCGCGTACGGACCCGTGGCGGGGTACGCCGCCCTGCTCTCCGGATCGGCCGCGGCGCTGGGCTGGGCGGTGACCAGCCCGTGGTATCCGCTGGCGATTCTCTTCGTGCCGCTCCTGCTGCTGGCGCTCTACCGCCTGCTGCGCCTCTACGGCAATTCGATCCGCCGCGTGACGTTCATGTTCAATGCCGTGGACAACGACGACCTGACCTTCCGCTTCAACGACGATCCCTCGAAGGTGGACAGCGCGATGCTCAACGCGGCGCTCAACCGCATCAAGGAGATTCTCCTCCGCGCGAAGATGCGGGCCGAGGAGCGCGAACGCTACTACCAGCTCATCATGGAGTGCGCGCAGACGGGGCTCATCACGATCAACGACACGGGAAGCGTCTATCAGGCCAACGGCGAGGCGCTGCGCATCTTCGGCATGCAGCGCATGACCCATATCCGGCAACTGGAGACCTCCGCTCCGGAGGCCTGCCGGGCACTCGCGGCGATCCGCCCCGGGGAGAAGCTCCGCGTGACGTGCGTCACGGAGAGCGGAGAGATGGCGCTGACGCTCGGCTGCTCGGAAATCGTGCTCGAGAAACAGCGGCTGCGGGTGGTCACCGTGGGCGACATCAACAGCGAACTGAACGAAATGCAGATCGAGTCGTGGAGCAAACTGACGCGGATTCTGACACACGAAATCATGAACTCGCTCGCGCCGGTCACCTCGCTCAGCGACACGCTGCTCCACCTCGGGAGGCCGCTCGACCGGGACGTGGAGCAGGGGCTCGATACGATCTCGGCGACGAGCCGGCGACTCATGGCCTTCGTCGAGAGCTTCCGCCGCTTCACGCGGATCCCCGAACCGCAGAAGGAGCCGTTCGAGGTGCGGGAGCTGGTGCGGCAGGCGGTGGCGCTGACCGCGGCCGAGGGCGGAGGAATCGAGATCGCGACGGACATCGAACCGCAGGAGACACTCATCTACGCCGACAAGGCGCTGATGGGACAGGTGGCGGTCAATCTGCTCAAGAACGCCCGCGAGGCGGTGGGCGGCAGACCCGGAGGACGCATCGAAATCAGGGCGCGCATAGACGCCGCCGAACACGTCGTGATCGAAATAAGCAACAACGGCGGGGCGATCCCCGCCGAAGTGACCGAAAATATCTTCACGCCCTTCTTTTCGACCAAGACCGACGGCTCGGGCATCGGACTGAGCGTCTCGCGCCGCATCATGCAACTGCACGGAGGCTCGCTGCGCCTGACGGCCAACACCGACAGCCGGGTGACCTTCACGCTGCGGATCGGATAGCCTCAGCGCGGCATCGGAAACGACAGCGTCCGCGCATCGAGGTAGGAGTCGGGGAACGCGCCCCAGTTCCACGCCTGGCCGTTCGAGAGCGTGATGTGCGGAATCAGTCGCAACGAATTGTTCTCGGTGACCCGCACCTTCGAGGGAAGGTTGTTCATCGGAACGAGCACGAGCGAGGTCATGGAGACGGCGGGCTGGATTTCGAGCGGCTCCATCGTCTCGTAGTCGGGACGCCAGTAGCGCATGTGCGTCATCGAATCGGGGTATTCCAATTCCCGGAGCCGGGTCGAATCGGGACGTTCGCGCCGCAACTCGGGCGGCTGCTGGGCCGGAGCGGTCAGCGCTGCGGCGAGCGCAAGGACCGCAAGCAACATCTTTCTCATAATCGCCTCCTTTCCTTTCTATTTCAAACGTCAGAATACCTCTTTTAGTATGCGGACCGACTGCACGGCGCTGATGGCGTCGAGGTGGTAGCCGAAATAGACGAGCATGGCGTTCAGAAAGTCCGAACGCTGCGCACGGTTGAGCGGAATCGTCCCCAGACGGCGCACGTCGCAGTGCAGCAGCTCGTCGAGCAGGCGGGCGCACTCCTGCGACATGACCCCCGGATGCGACGGGCGCACGGACGCGTACTCGCCCTCGCGGATGTCGAACCAGGCGCCGGGCGTGTAGTCGTTGCCCGGACGGTAGCCCAGCAGACGGCTCAGGTTGGCCAGAAACCAAAGGTGGAAGTTCGCCACCCCCTCCCGCATCGCGTCGAGCGCCCCGACCGAGTTCCAGACGAAGGTGAAGAGCGGCTCGTTCGGCTCGCACTCCCGGACCAGGCGGTACAGCACCTCGGCCATGAAGAGCGCCATGGTCGATTTGCGGACGTCGAACGGCAGACTTTGCAGCGCGAAGCCCGCACGGACCTCGCGGAAGCGGTGCATCTCCTGCCGCGGGGACTCCAACCCCTCGAACTCGACGGGAAAGACGGGCTGGAACAGCGCCAGCTTCGAACCCCGGCCGCTGCGGCTGCGGACCCCCTGAACCATGTAGCTGCGCCGTCCCCCGACGTCGGTGAGCAGATAGACGACCATCGACGAGTCGCCGTATTTGAGCGTATGCAGCACGATGCCGCGCCCCTTGTAGGTCTTCACGATCGGAAAAGCGGAATCGGTTACGGCCGCCGGACGTGCGCCAGCATCCACCCGTCGCGGGAGGCGCTCCCGGCGAGCGTCAGCCCCTCGCGCGCGGCGGCGCCGGCGATCGCCGGAAGATCGGCCTCGAGAAAACCGCTCATCACCAGATCGCCTCCGGCGGCGAGCGCCGCGGCATAGGCCGGCATGTCGGCCGCGAGGATGTTGCGGTTGATGTTCGCCAGAATGAAGTCGTAACGCCGTCCGGCGATGCGCCGCACGTCGCCCAGCATCGGAGAGACACGGTCCGCGACGCCGTTGGCGGCGACATTCTCGCGGCAGTTCGCATCGGCCCAGTCGTCGATGTCCACGGCGTCCACGTGCGCGGCGCCGCACTTCGCGGCGACGATCGCCAGCACGCCCGTACCGCTGCCCATGTCGAGCCCCGTGCGGCCCGCCACCCCGAGGTCCAGCACGGCGCGGGCCATGAGCCACGTGGTCGCGTGATGACCCGTGCCGAAAGACATTTTGGGCATGAGGACCACCTCCGTCTCCCCGGCCGGGGCCGGTTCGTGGAAAGGCGCCCGGATGCGCAGGCGCCCCTCGACGTCCACCGGAGGGAAATTACTCTCCCACAAGGCATTCCAGTTCTGCGTCTCGATGACGACATAGCGTCCCGGAGTCCCGTAGCGCGCCAGCAGGGCATCCACCCCGTCCTTGCAGTCGGCCAGCGCTTCCCGCCGGATGTAAGCCTTCAGCACGCCGCCCTCCGTCTCGAAACTCTCGAACGGAAAGTCGGCCAGTTCGGCCGTCAGAATCTCGGCCTGTCCGTCGTCCGCACAGGGG
Organism: Alistipes dispar; assembly: GCF_006542685.1. NCBI lineage: Bacteria > Pseudomonadati > Bacteroidota > Bacteroidia > Bacteroidales > Rikenellaceae > Alistipes > Alistipes dispar. Next base: position 1,298,911 of record NZ_AP019736.1, read on the forward strand.
ACGTTGAGCACGGTGTAATCCATAAAAATTATGATTATGTAAAATTTTCGTACCTTCGCACGGACAAAGTTAGCGATATTCTCCGAATCGGACCGGGCGAAATGGCAGAAAATACGAAAAAGTGGGAAGAGACCGGACGGCGTTACCGCACCTACATAAAACTGGAAAAACGGTTGTCGGCGAACACCGTGGAGTCGTACATGCGCGACCTGAGACAGTTCGCGCACTTCATCCTGCGCATGTACGACGTCGCGCCGGCCAAGGTCGAGGAGCCGATGATCCGGCGCTACATGGCCTGGCTCTACGACCGGGGGCGCGAAAAGACCTCGCAGGCACGGGCGCTGAGCGGCGTAAGGAGCTTTTTCAACTTCCTCATGCTGAACGACCGGATCGAGTCGTCGCCGGCGGAGTTCGTCCCCGCGCCCAAGTTCGGGCGGCAGCTACCCGACGTGCTCACGACCGACGAAATCGACCGCATCGTCGCCGCGGCGGACGCCCCGACGACCAAGGGGCTGCGCGACAGCGCCATGCTGGAGACCCTCTATTCGTGCGGACTGCGCGTCTCGGAGCTCACGTCGCTGCGGATGCAGGACCTCTTCTTCGGCGAGGGGTACATCCGCGTGACCGGCAAGGGCGACAAACAGCGGCTCGTGCCGATCAGCGCCGCGGCGCGGGACCGCATCCAGCTCTACCTCGAAAAGCGCCGCGCCGCGCGAACCGGCGAGGAGACGCTCTTCCTGAATAACCGCGGCGGGCGGCTGACGCGGGTGATGATCTTCACGATCCTGAAGGAGGCAGCCCGGCGGGCGGGAATCGACAAGCGGATCTCGCCCCACACGTTCCGCCACTCGTTCGCCACGCACCTGCTCGAAGGGGGCGCCAGCATCCGGCAGGTGCAGGAGATGCTGGGGCACGAAAGCATCCTGACGACCGAAATCTACACGCACCTCGACAACAGCCGCCTGCGGCAGACGGTGGAGGAACACCTTCCGATCTGACCGCAGGGGAAAAGGGCGACGGACCGCCGGAACGGCAAAGGGAAACCGGACGGAACGGGCGATCCGGAAAGCGTCCGGCACAGGACGGAGCCGGAAAGAGACCGGAGAGACGGAGCCGAGCGGACAGACCAAACGGAGAGGGGCGGCACGGAAACGGCCCGGAAGGAGAAACGGACGGACGGAACGCTACAACCGCCGGATCCGCGACTGCGCCGTGAGCCGCAGCGTATCGTAGTCGAGACCCGAAATCACGACCAGCACGCCGTCCGAACGCACGAGACCGGGCAACTGTTCGGAAAGGGAGGCGGAGGCGGCGCGGAGGCGTTCGAAAACGGCGCGGCAGTCGGACGGGAAGCCGGGGACGAGCAGTCCGGCGTAGAACTCCGTGGCGGGGAGCCGGTCGGGTTCGCCGCAACTGCGGACCGAAAGGATGCGGCCCCCCTCCGCGACCTCCACGAGCGGATCGCGGACGATGCCCCGGGGCGTCCAGAGCCGGTTAGAGGCTATCCGCCGGCATGGCTGCGCGGAAGAATTCATCGGCGAAGATACGGACATTCAACTGGCTGTCGTAAAGCCGCTCCACCGCATCGGCGGCGGGCGGCGTGTGGTCGATACGGATCCGGCTGACTGTCATGGAAGGCCGCTCGGGACGGCCGTAGAACCCCAGCAGATCGACGTGCAGGCGGCGGTGGACGGTATCGGCGGTCAGCGTGCGCGTGAAGGTCTCCTCGCGGTTGCGGCGGAGACTCGTCGTATAGACGCCTGCCCGCGAACCGTCCTCCTTCTCCAGCCACACCGTCGCCTTCACGCCCCGCCGGTTGCGGTCGAGCGAGTCGATCAGGTAATGCGCCGTGATGCGGTACTCGCCCGGCTCGACGTCGATCGAGAAGGTCAGCCGCGCCGTGTCGCGCAGCGAGCCGACGCGAAGCAGCGAATCGGCGAACACGGTGCGCGTGAAGGTCCGGCAGGCCACGTTGTCGATCGTATCGAGGATGGCCACCCGGCGGTTATAGACCTTCCCTTCGGCTTCGAGCAGGTCGATGGCCCGCTCGACGACGTCGCTCAGGCGGGCGCTCTTGCGCTTCGAGAAGTTGCCGATCGTATAGTGCACGTCGTCGGTCGTATAGCCGTAACGGGCGAAGATCGGCTCGTAGATACGCAGCGAGTCGGTCGGGATGCGCTCCTCGGAAATATAGGCGTTGGAGAGGAATGCGTCGCGGAAGATCATCGCCAGCGTCTCGTCGGGAATGATCGTATGGCGGGCGCAGGCCGCGGCGAGCAGCCCCAGAAGCGCCAGAAGCGCCGTGCGGAGAGGTCGTTTCATCATCGTTTTCCGTTTTTTATCATGCCCCGCACCGTGATGCCGGTCAGCAGCAGCGCGACGGCGGCGAAGGCCGCCAGCACGGCCGCGAGGTCCGCAGGGCGGAACTCCACGGGGTAACTCTTCGTAAGAAAGGTTTCGGCGGGAATCTCGATCAGCCCGAAATGCTGCTGCACGAGGCTCGCGCCCACACCGAGCACGACACCGGCGGCGGCCCCCAAGGCGCAGATCAGCAGCCCTTCGGCGCGGAACACGGACCGCACCAGCCCCAGATCGGCCCCCAGGGCGCGGAGCGTGGCGATGTCGTCCCGCTTCTCGACGATCAGCATGGCCAGCGCCCCCACCACCGAGAAGGAGGCCACGACGAGCACCAGCAGGGCGATGAAGAAGATGCCCCACTTCTCGTAGGTCATGATGCGGTAGAACGAGGCGCGCAGCTCGTCGCGCGTGCGGACGCGGAATCCGTCGCCCGCCTCCTCCGCCACGGCCCGGCGGACCCGCTCCGCATCGGCCCCGGGAGCGAGCCGGACGACCAGCGAGGAGACGCGGTCCGGATAGTTGAAAAGGCGCTGCGCCAGCTCCAGCGAGGTGAGGACATAGCTCTGCTCGGTCTCCAGGTCGAGGGAGAAGATCCCGCCCACCGGGACCGTGCGGCGCGTGTAGTTCTCGATCGGCAGCAGCGAGGAGAACGATCCCCGACGGACGGCGTAGAGCGCCACGTCGGCATCGGCGAGCGACCGGACGCCCAGCGTCCAGGCCATCGCCTGCCCGACCACGAGGTAATTCCGGTCGCCCTCGCGGACCCGCCACGCGCCCGTCACGACGGCGTCGGAGAGCGGGAAGACCGTCCCGTAGGCGTCGTCCACACCCCGCACGACGGCGGTGGCCTGTCGTCCGCCGCGCTCGAGCAGCGCACTCTGCTCCAGCAGGAAGGAGACGGCCCCGACACCCGGGATGCGGGCCAGCGCGGCCGTATCGACCGCCCCGGCGGAGAAGGTCCGGCCCTGCCGCGGGGTGATGCTCAGGTCGGGATCGAAGGCCGAATACATGGAGCGCACGAGCGACTCGAAACCGTTGAAGACCGACAGCAGGACGATCATCGCAGCGACAGGCATCGCAACGGCCGCGACGCTCAGTCCCGAAATCAGATTGACCACCGACCGGGAGTGAGGCGAAAAGAGATAGCGGCGAGCGAAGAGGCGTGCGAGCATGGGCTGGAGCGGTTACGGCCGGGAGCGGCGGAACGGGTTGCGGCGGACGGCAGGCATCCTATTTCAACGCCTGTTCGATATGCTCGATGTATTCGAGCGAATCGTCGAGGAAAAACTGGATTTCGGGGACGTTCTTCAACTGGTTGCGGATGCGCTGGCCCAAAGCCCGGCGGATGAACCAGTTCTGCTGTTCGAGGGTCTTCATCATCCCGGCGCTGCGCTCGAAGGGGAAGACGCTGACATAGATTTTGGCGTATCCGAAGTCGGGCGACACGCGCACGGCCGTAACCGTGACGAGCGACCCGCGGACGACGGCCGCACCCTCCTTCTGGAAGATTTCGGCCACGTCCTTCTGAATCTGCTTGGCGATTTTCTGCTGACGGGTGGTTTCCATAGCTGTCTCGATTTACAATTCGTATTTGAACACTTCGCGGTTCTTCGACCGTTTGGGCCGCGGTTTCCAGGTCTCGAAGCCCTCCTTGTTGAAGCGGTAGTTGAGCCCCACGGAGATCGTCAGGTTGTCGAGCGGCGACCGCATCGGCGTCGCCGGGAAGGGATTCTCCGGACCGTCGATGCCGCCGTCGGCATAGCGGTTGCGGTTGCGCACGATGTCCGAATAGCCGAAGTAGTAGCGCACGCGGAAGTTCAGTTCGTAGCGGCGGATCAGGAAGGCGATGCCGCCGCCGCCGGCCAGTCCGTAGCCCCACCGGCTGTCGCGCGGCGTCTTGAAACGGTAGTCGCCCCGCCAGTCCGCTTCGCCCCGCCGCTTCGCCTGCTCGTTCTCGTAGGTGGAGGAGAGGTTATAGGAGAAGGTGGCCGCGGCCTCGAAATAGACTCGCACATGGTTGCGGATCATGTAGAAATGCGGCTGCCAGACGACCGGCATCACGAGCGTATTGACATGGCGCGTGTAGTAGAGGTAGTCCTTCTTCTCCTCGACCTGCGAGGAGTTGGTCGCGAAGGAGAATCCCGACTGCTGAAATTCGAGGTCCACGCCGAAGCCCCCCACGAAACGCTGGCGGCCGTAGTAGCGCCACGTGAGGCCGCCGCTGTACATGCCCCACAGGGCGCGCATCTCCTGCTGGGGCTGGAAACGGCCGTTGGCCATGCCGTAGCCCGCGATGAAGCCCAGCGTATGCTGCGCCGAAGCGCCGTTCCAGGCCAGAAGCGCCGGCAGCACCGACGCCGCCGCAAGAATATATCGTCTCAGTGTCATCCTATCTGAACGTGTTGAACATGCTGCCCGCGGAGTTGAAGTTCGCGTTCGAATTGTTCTGCTGACGGTTTCTGTCGTCGCGCTTCGGGCCCTCCTTGGCGCGCTTCTCCGCCTCGCGCCGCTGCCGCTGCGCCTCGCGCTCGTCCAGCAGGCGCGAAAGCGACTGCATCGTGACGGGGGCGAAGATCCGGTTCATGTCCATCGTGAACTCGATCTCCCAGTTGGTTTTCGTGGCGAAGGTGTCCTCGCCCTCCGCATTGACGAAGAATTCGGCCCGCTCGGGCTGGCGGCGCTCCACCAGATTGCCCGAGTCCCATTTGCCGTTGCCGTTGCGGTCCTCGATGATGCGGAACTTGATGTCGCCGGCCGGGACGTAGTTGAACCGGATGTCGCCCGTCCCGACGTTGCGCTTCTCCTGCTTGAGGGAGTTGTTGCCGTCGAGCAGTTGCACGATGTACTTCGTACCGTCGTCGCGCCCCACGACATGAATCTTCACCGTGGCGAACTTCTCGGGATCGAAGACCGTGTACTTGCCGATGATCGAATCGTTCGAGAAACCCGCGACGTCGGTGATGGCCCCGGCGGGAATGGTCAGCGTATATTCGCCCCCGAGTTTCCAGGGGGCGGAAATGTGCCAGCGGAGCAACTGCGCCGTGTCGGGGCGCATGTGCACGGGAACGTCCTCGATCGACTGGTCCCCGGCCGTGAAGGTCAGCAGCAGCGCCGCCGAATCGAGCCGTGCGAGAGGATAGTCGAAATCGACGGTCAGGTGCTCCTCGGGGTTGATCTCGCCCGAAAGCGGGAGTTTGAAGGCGAAGGGATTCTCCTTCTCGGGTTCGGTCCACTCCTCGCCCGCCGCCTCGGCCTTACGGCGTTCGCGTTCGAGGCGTTCGCGCTCGCGCTCCTGCTCCTTGGTCTCGATCAGCCGCCACGGGAGTTTCAAATCCTCGGTGACCTCCTGCAGGCGATTGACCGTGTCGTGCTTGAAGTAGGTGATCGTGCCCTTGATCGTGTCGGGAAGCGACGCCGAAGGGACGTTGAACCACAGTGCGATCGTATCGCGCCCCTCGGTCTGCGGGTCCACGATCACCCGGTCCTCGGGAATGCTGTCGAAACGCAGCGAGGTGATGCGGGGATTCGCCGCGCCGAAATAGAGCATCGCCTTGTGCTGCAGGGGCCGCTCGCTCTCGGAGAGGAGCTGGCGGCGGAACGCCTTGTCGGTGAACATGCGGAAATAGAGCTGCGGCTCGGCGGTCACATACTGGCGCAGCGAGTCGTACCAGATGGCGAAATCGGGCATCTCGGCCGGGTTGTAGGTCCCGTCGAGGAAGCCCACCTGGTCCGAACCCGGTTCGTACATCTGGTTGTCGTTCTTGTCCTCGACGGCATAGATGCGGTAGGGAATCGGCTTGAGGTTCTGCGCGATGAAGATGCCGTTCGTCTCGGCGCGGGCGATGACGGCGGGTTTGTACTTGAAAATCGTGGAGTCGTATTCCGGGACGTTCTCCACCGAGTCGGCCGGGAAGAACCAGATGAAGCTCTTCGACACGGAATCGGCCTTGTAGCTGTCGGCCGTATAGCCCGAAAAGACCATCGAGTCGATCTCGGGGCCCGTCGAGAAGACGTAGCGCATCGAATAGAGCGGGTTGCCCTCGTTGTTGTCACGGATGGCGCTGCCGAAGTTGAGCGAATAGGTCGTATTGGGCAGCAGCGTGTCGCGCAGTTGGATGACGATGCCGCGCCCGCGCTGGGTGATCGTCGGCTTCTTCTTCATCTGCGGCGAGGTGAAGAACTCCTTCTGCTGGTCCTTGATCTGGATGAACTCGTCGAACTCGATGTAGATCTTTCCATGGTTCACCGTAGGCCGGTTCGTGGAGAAGTTGTCCGGGACCATGTTCACGATCACGGGAGGCAGCGAGTCGATCGGACCGCCCGTGGGGGTCATCATGCTCGCGCAGCGGCTCAGAAAGGCCGACGCGAAGAGCAGCGCGACGACGCCGCGCAGCAGGTTCAGGGTATGTCGTCTGCGGGTATTCATCGCCGGGCGGTATTTTGCGTCTCCTGCTCCTCCCGATCGGGATCGAGCGCCTCGTTCACGATGCGCCAGCCGTCAAGCACGTCGATCCAAACGCCCCGCCACGGCCGGAAGAGCACCTCGAACGTCGGACTTGCGCCGTCGAGGTCCACGCTCTGCTGCGAATAGGCGTAAAGGCGATTGACACGGTCCACGACCACCACCATCAGCGACTCCACGCTGACCTGCATCGAGAAGAGACCCGTCTCCTCGTCGGCATAGGCCTGGAACGAGGGCGTGGTGCGCGTGTCGTTCTCGTCGCGCTTCGAGGTGATGCGGCCCGCATAGGCGTCGTCGTAGGAGGCGATGCGCCAGGCGGTCGTATCGACGGCATAGGCATAGACCTTGAGGTTGCCGGGATCCTCGAACGGCGCGGCGGCGGCGTCCTCGGCGCTCTGCAACAACGGGCGCACGTAGGTGTCGAGCCGCTGCGGAGGCGTATAGAACTCGTTGAAGAAGCACCAGTTGCCGTCCTTGTAGGAAGTGCCCTCCTTCCACGTCTTGAAGATCAGCGTCACGTAGAGCGACGGCAGCGTCTCGACAAGCTCCTGCTCCGTGTAGGCGTAGAGCCGGTGTTCGGTATCGACGGCCAGGATCATCCGCCGCTCGGCCATCGGCAGCGACATGCGGACCCAGCCCGTCGTGCCCTCCTGCGCGTAAGGCTCCGAGGAGGCGACGGCCTGCAACTGCGCCGAAGGGTCGTCCTTCAGCGAGGCGATGCCGTTGAGCGCATCCTCGTAGGAGGCGACGGTGTAACGGGCCGTATCGGCATCGAAGGCGTAGGCCACCACCCCATCGAGCGGTTCGTAGGGATCGGTCGAAAGGGTCTGCGCGAGCGGCTTGAGCACGTATTCGGTCCTGTCGCTCGAGGTGTCCTTGAGACACCCCGCGAGGAGCGCGGCGGCAGCCAGCGGCGCGAGGATTCGGGTCGGATTCATCGTTCTCTCTTTTTTCGCAGCGCCTCGAGCATCCCGCCGACGGTCTCCCCCGTCACGGGATGGCGGCGCAGGCGCATGATTTCACACAACGGCACGAGGGCGAACTCCCGTTCGGCGAGCCGGGGATGCGGAACGGTGAGCCGCTCTTCGCGGATCACCTCGTCGTCGTAGAAAATGATGTCGATGTCGATGGGGCGCGAGGTGTATGCGGCTCCCGTGGAGGCCTTCTCCACGGCCTCGGCAGCACGGTTGCGCCCCAGGTCGCACTCGATGCGCTGCACGGCGTCGAGCACCTCGAGCGGCGAAAGGTCCGTGGTGATCTCCAGGGCCTGATTCGAGAAGCGCGCCGCCGAAGCGAAGCCCCACGGCTCGCTCTCGTAGCGGTGCGAACAGCGCAGGACTGCGCCCACGCGGGCATTGACGAGCTGCTGCGCCGCTTGCAGCGTGCGCTTCACGTCGCCTTCGTTGCCCCCCAGAAGAAGTGTCACTCGTGCCATCGTCACAGATGTTTTATCATTTTGCTCACCGAGAGCGCAAAATGGGTGAATACGATCGTCGGATTGCCGTTCTGCGCGATCTGCGCCGCGGCACTCTCGATCTCGGCGATCAGCGGCTCGATGTTCCGCGAGCCGACGAAGGGGGCGAATTTCGAGCAGAAGGCCAGCTCTTCGCCCCACAGGTAGCAGACCTCGCTCAGACCGGCGTGGAGCATGTAGCTCTCGCGCAAAAGCCGCGCCGCATCGCGCAGGAAGGAGCGCTGCTGCTCGCGCGAGAGCTGGGCGGCCTCCTCGGCCCAGCCGATCAGCTCCAGATGCCGGTCGTTGTAGCTCAGGCGCATCAGCGAGCAGAAAAGCCCGAAGTTCTCCCGCCGCGCGGCGTCGTTCTCGCCCGCCGCCAGATGTCCCAGTTCCAGCAGGTCGCCGCCCGCAAGACGCGCCATGTTGCGCGCCTGCAACGGATCCGTCACGCCGCGTTCGCGGGCCGCACGCTCCAGCACCTCGGGCGCGATGCGGGGGACGGCCACCTCCTGCGTGCGCGAAAGGATCGTCGGCAGCAGGCGGTCGGGCTGCTCGGAGACCAGGATGAAGAGCGTCCGCTCCCACGGCTCCTCGAGAATCTTGAGAATCTTGTTCGCGGCCTCCTCGTTCATCGTCTCCGGAAGCCAGACGAGCATCGTCTTGTAGTCGGCCTCGAAGCTCTTGAAGGAGAGCTTGCGGATGATCTCGTCGGCCTCTCGGGCCGCGATCATGCCCTTGAGCGTCTTGCCCAGATCGAGCCGGTCGTACCACTCCTGCGGCGAGAAACAGCCGCCCCGCTCGGCGAAAAGCGCGCGGAACTGCTCCAGGAACTCGTCGCTGCGGACCGCCTCGCCCGACTTCTTGCCCTGTTTGTTCACCGGAAAGACCAGATGCAGGTCGGGATGCGCGAGGGCGGCGATCTGCCGACAGTCGGGACATTCGCCGCACGAATCGCCATCCCGCCGGTGGCGGCAGCAGAGATACTGCACATAGGCCACGGCCAGCGCGAGCGTCCCGTAGCCCGCCGCACCCGAAAAGAGCTGCGCATGGCTCACGCGCCCCGCATCGACCGACCGCGCCAGATGCCGCTTCAGATCCTCCTGTCCCGTAATGTCCGCAAACCGCATATCCTTCTCCTCAAAATCCGTTAAGACCGCTTCAGCACCGCACGCGCCATCGCCCCGAGGTCGATCCGCTCCCGGCGGACGAGGTAGGCGACATAGGACGCAAGAAGCAACATATTAAACGCATAGCCCACGAACATATTGCCCGCGGCGCCCCCGACGGCCTCGGCCGCGGCGAACCCCGCCAGCGCGACGGCGACATACTCGCCGATGCGCCGCCAGTCGTAGGGCGTGGGGAAGAAGCGGCGGTTGAGCCACCAGCTCACGGCGACCATCGCCACCTCGCTCGCCAGCCGCGCCCAGGCCGCCCCGAAGTAACCGCACAAGGGCACGAGCCAGCACCCGAAAAGGAGGATGGCCGCAAGCCCCGTGCCGGTGACGACGATCGCGAGCGACGTCCGCTCCTCGCGCTTGTACCAGAACGAGAGGTTGAGCCATACGCCCGTGAGGACGTTGGCCCCGAGCACCACCGGCAGGATGAAGATCCCCTCGCGGAACTCCCGTCCCACGATCAGCGCGAAGACGTCGCGGAAAAGGGCGATGCAGAGGAAAATCACCATCGAGGCCATGACGTAGTATTTCAGCGCCGCGGCATTCATCGCCACGAAGTCCGACTTTTTGAAATTCGAAAGGAAGAAGGGCTCGGCGGCCAGCCGGTAGATCTGGTAGAAGAGCATCATCACCACGGCGATCTTCGTGACGGCGCCATAGACGCCCAGTTGCGCCATGGCCACCCCCTCGGGCAGCAGGAACTTGATGAGCTGGCGGTCGATGAACTCGTTGGCCGTACCGGTCAGGCCGCCCACCAGCAGCGGCAGCGAATAGGCGAAAACGGCCGTCAGCAGCTTCCGGTCGATCGCAGGCAGCGTGCGGTCGGCGGTGGCGAGGATCACCAGCCACGTCACCGCGCTGGCGACGAAGTTGGCGACGAAGACCCACCCCACGCCGAAGTCGGTGGAGAAGAGTCCCGCGACGCCGAAGGCGACGGCCAGCGCGACGTTGAGCACCGCGCTCAGCGCCTTGATTCCGACGAAGGTGAGCGCGCGCCCCTGCTCGCGAAGCCGCGAAAAGGGAATGCAGGCCCAGACGTCGAACAGGATGATGAGGCCGACCCAGACGACGTATTCGGGGTGCGCGACATAGGTTTCGCCCATCAGGCGGGCGACGTCGCCGCGGAAAAGGATCATCGCCGCGACGAAAAGCAGCGCCGCGAGCGACGTGGCGCCCCAGGTCGTGGCGAAGAGCCGCCGTTTGGCCCCCCGCACGTCGCCGCCCGCCGCCTCGGCCCGGGCCGAAAAGCGGAAATAGCTCGACTCCATGCCCATCGTCAGGAGCGTGAGCGCCAGCGGAATCAGGGCATAGACGTCGGTGACGATTCCGTAGGCCTCCTGCCCGAATTCACGGGTATAGTAAGGCGTGAGCAGATAGCTCAGGAAACGCACCGCGATCGTGCTGATGCCGTAAATGGCGGTCTGTCTGGCCAGCTTTTCGAGCATAAAGAGTGCTTAATAGGCAGCAAAGATACAAATTTCGGCGGAAAAAGCCGCCGTTTCTCCTTCTTTCGAAGAAAGAAGAGAAAAGCCCGGGGATTCCGGGCAGGGCAACCCGAACCGGCGGGGAGCGGACGGAACCGGATCGGCAGAAAGGAAGCGACGGAACGAAAGGCGCGGCCGGCGGCAGCGGGTGTGCCGCGAAAGCCGGAGGGCGGAACGGCACAAAAAGACCGGACGCTGCCGCGGAACGCCGGAAAGGCGATTCCGGGAAGCGTCCGGAGACAGAAGCGCCCCGTCCGGGCCCGCGAGGTGTTCCTCCCGCGGCACGGAAGGCGTCAAGGGAGCGGCGTCAGAGCCACTTCTTATAGCGGAAAAACCAGATCGTGAGGATCGAACAGACGATCATCAGCCCGATGGCGAACAGGTAGCCCAGCGGAACGACCCAGCCGTTGGAGAGCGTGAGGGTCCACTCCAGTTCGGGCATGGCCTTGAAGTTCATGCCGTAGATCGAGGCGATGAGCGTCGCGGGCATGAAGATCACGGCCGCCACGGAGAAGATCTTGACGATGCCGTTCTGCTCGATGTTGATCAGACCCAGCGCGGCGTCCTGGATATAGTCCAGACGCTGGAAACTGAAGTCGGCGTGGTTTATCAGCGAATTGACGTCCTTGATCATCAGTTGCAGCCGCGGGTAGATGTCGTTCGGAAAGCGCTCCGAACGCAGGATGCCCGACAGGACGCGCTGGCGGTCGAAGATGTTCTCGCGCAGCGACATGGTGCTCTCCTGCAACGCGCTGATGCGGTGCAGCACCTCCTTGTCGATCGAATCCTCCGAATTGACGTCCTTCGAGAGGGCCGCGACCTGCTTGGCGATCAGCTCCACGAGGTCGGCGTCGAAGTCGATGCGCACCTCCAGCAGCGAAATGAAGAGGTGGTAGCCCGTCGAATAGCTGCGGTAGTTCATCTGCAGGCGCTTCTCCGTCTCGCGGAAGGTGCGGAACTCGGCGCTGCGCACCGAAACGAGCACACCCTCGTTCGAAATGATGAACGACACGGGTTCGACGATGAACGAATCGCCCGTGGGAACGAAAAAGTTCGAGTTGGAAATGATGGCGTTCTCGTCCTCGGAGTACTTCGAGGTCGATTCGATCTCCTCGACCTGCTGTTTGGTCTGGAGGCTGATCTCCATGAAGTTCTCGACGGCCTTCTGCTCCTTGATCGTGGGCAGCAGCATGTCGATCCACAGGATGTCGTCGTAGCCCAGCTCGTCGAAAAGCTTGGTGTCGGCATTCCGGATGATCTTGTTGTACTGCTTGAGGTAAATCGTAATCATAAATCGCTCTCTGTAAAGTTCTCGAATCCGTAAGCTGTAGAGAGGCGGGCGCGGCCCGCTAACCTCTTCAGCCGGGATTGGCTCTCGGAGCGACCTTTACGCCCGAGTCCCAGAACTTTCGGAGCGCCTGATTCTTCTGGTTGTCGAAGATGTAGTCGAAATGCGACAGCGTGTCGTAGCCCCGCTGCGGATCGGAGGCGAACGGCGACGAAAGCACCGCCTCGTAACTCCGTTCGAGGCCGTAGGTCAGCGCATGCTGCAAGGCTTCGACCGTATCGGGATCCGTATCCCCGTGCGCCGCCCACACGGCGAAGGCGAAGGGCAGCTCGCCGCACTCCTTCCATGCCGCGAGCAGCGGGTCGTCGCCGCCGAGCAGCGCCTCGCGGGCGGACGGAACGCCGCCGATGCAGTATCGGGTGACGATGTGCGCATCGGAGAGCAGCGGAACGGCCGTAAAGGGAAGCAGCGCGATGTCGGCTTTCCGCTCGATGAAATGCTGGATGACGGTGTCGGGATCGGACAGCAGCAGCTCGGCGCGAAGGTTACCTTCGTGCCGGATACCATAGATGAATGGCGTCGCGCTGAAGCACGACACGGCGGCTATACGTGGAACTGTGACCATCATCCATAAGGTACGAAACGGTTGGTTCGACGGCACAAAGATACACTTTATTCCCGAAAAAGGGCACAAAACCCGCAGATTTCTTTTCCGGGGCGAAACGGGAGGGAGGGCGGCGCGGAAATCCGGACGGACCGGACGGAAGAAAAAACGCCCCGGGAGACGGAAACTCCCGGGGCGCAGTCTTTTCCGGACCTGCCGCGTCACCGCTTCACGACGGGTCGGAGGCGGTAGAGCACGACGTCCTCGGCCGGAACGACCACCTCGCGCTTGCGGTCCGTGCGGAAGCTACGGCCGCCGTTCCAGAGGTCGCGGCCCTCGTAAACGATCCGGTCGAAAGCCGTGGAGCACTGCGACACCTCCGTATCGGTGAAGCTGAACAGCTGCCAGTCGATCGTATAGGGACGCGCCTCGTGCGTGCGGTTGAAGAGGCAGAAGGCCCATTCGCCGCCGGCGAGCGGCTTGAACCAGATTTCCAGTCCGTTGTCGGTGGCGTAGCGCAACCCCTGCACGCCCAGCGGGTCCTGGTCGATGGCGATGACGTCGCGGTCGGTCACGATGGCCGCCGTCTCGTCCGACATGGCGCGTATGTCGTTGCCAAGGATCAGCGGCGCAGCCATCATGCACCACATCGTGAAGTGCGCACGGTCCTGATTGACCGACATGCCGTTGCCCACCTCGAGCATGTCGGGGTCGTTCCAGTGACCCGGACCAGCATAGCGGCGCAGTCCGGCGTTGTCGTCGAAATTCTGCATCACGGTGCGGGGTTTCCAGTCGCCCGTGAAGACCGCGGGGTCGGAGAACGAAAGGCCGATGTCGCCTGTCGTACGCCACATGTGGCCGACCTCCCGCGCCCAGGTCCACGGCTTGCTGTTACCCCACTCGCACATGGAGAAAAGGATCGGGCGCCCGGCGGCGCGCAGGGCGTCGCGCATGAGCGTATAGGCTCCCACGGGATTGATATTCTCGGTGTTGCACCAGTCGTATTTCAGGTAGTCGATGCCCCAGCGGGCGTATTGCAGCGCATCCTGGTACTCGTGGCCGAAGCTGCCGAAACGTCCGGCGCAGGTCCGCCGCCCGGCATCGGAGTAGATACCCAGCTTCAGCCCCTTCGAATGCACGTAATCGGCCAGCGCTTTCATACCGCTCGGGAACCGTTCGGGATCGCACTGCGGAAAACCGTCGGCGTCGCGTTCGGAGGCGTGCCAGCAGTCGTCGATATTGAGGTAAACGTATCCGGCCTCGGCCAGCCCCGACTCGACCAGCGCGTCGGCCATTTCGCGGACCATCCGCTCATCGACGTTGCAGCCGAACTTGTTCCACGTGCTCCAGCCCATCGGCGGCGTGTCGGCCAGGCCCTCCCACTTCTGGGCCGAAGAGGTCGCCGCGCAGCAGAGCGCGGCGCAAAAGAGTAAAAGACGTTTCATATCAGCGATTCGTTTGAGGTTTGTCCGGGTTCGCCGAATCGGTCCGGGCCGCCGGACCGATGCCCGGAAGGCCTGTCCGAAGCCCCGGAAGGGCCGCCGGTTCGGGAAGACAAAGATAACCGATTTTCCCGGCATTCGGGAGCGGGTTTCCATTTTTTTTGGAAAAACTGCGCAAAACTCTTGACAAGGGGGTATCGGCCGCCGTATATTTGCCCCGTAATCCACACCCGGCCGCAAAGACAAGGCCGGTTATCGACATCGGAGAACCGCTCTGTTCCAACCGGATGCGAATAGTTCCCGACAACAATCGACAAATTATCCACAACTTATCCACACGCCCGGAGGTCCCGGAGACATCCGTATCCCCGCTCCTCTCCGGCCCGCACCGGTTCGTTCCGGCCCTCCGCGGCGTCCGGCCCCGCATCTTCCCGGAAGGAGGCTTTCCGGCCGGACAGCGAAACGCATCATCATTCAATCCAAAATCCCTGCACCATGACATTCACCCAAATTCCGCAACAGTACGCTCCGCTCGGCGCGGAGGCGGTTTACGCCGTGGAGAATCCCGCGGGCGGAGACCTCGACATCCGCATCGCGGACGAAAAGGGGGCTACGCTCGGAGCCCTGCGTTTCGCCGCGGCGGCCACGGCCCGCTTCGACGCCGCCCCCGCCCTGCGCCGGGCGCTCCGCTTCATCCCCCTCGTCGGCAACACGGGATTCTACGCCGCCACGGGACGCGTCGTAAAGGCAGCGGTCACGGCCGGAGCCGCCGGAACGCTTTCGGAAGGCACGGAGGCGACGGCTCCGGCGAGGACCTTCCTGCCGGGACGGGAAGCCGCGGAAGCCCCGGCGCTGCTGACGACCCTGCCCCGCCGCCGGATCATCCCGGAAGGAGCCTGCGAAGAGCTGACCCTGCTGACCGCCGGCGACGCCGAAGCGGTGGTGACGGCCCGGACGGCCGATTCGCTGACGGCGGAGAGCTACTCCGTCCGGACGTCGGGACCGCTGCTGTTCCGCATCGACACGCGCGACTTCCCGGGGGCGGAGACGCTCTCGATCGACTTCGGAGAGATCGGGACGGTGGAATACACCGTCGTACCCGCCGTGCGGGAGGCCGTGCGGCTGGCGTGGCGCAGCAGCGCGGGGTCGGTCGAACATTACAGCTTCCCGGTCGTGCGGGAGGTGACGAAAAGCACCCAAAAACGGCGGGCCTGCGGCCCCGAGGGGCACGTCGTCGTACCGCAGCGGAGCGAAAGGCGCACCGCACTGGCCTCGGCCTACGAGACGCCCGAAATGCTGGAGGCGCTCGCCGAACTGACGGAGACGCCCGAAGTCTGGATCGCCGGGGAGGAGATCTACACGCCCGCAGACGTCCTGACCGACGAGGCGACGGTGCTCCGCCGCGGCACGATGAGCTGCCTGGAGATCGAAATCCGAGACAAACGAACCGCTCCCGCACGATGGAACTGACGATCGACGGACGCCCCTGCGACCTGGGGCCGGAACGGATCGCCGTACCGGGCTACGACGCCCGGAAGACGGCAACCCCGGAGAGCTGCCGCGAAGGCCGCACGCTCCGGATCGCACTTCCCGCGACACCCCGCAACGCCGCGGCGACGGGACACCCCTGCGAGCCCCACGCCGCCGGGAAGTTCAACGACACGCGCCACGAAGCCGTGCTGACGGCCGGAGGGGCCGAGCTGCTGCGCGGACCGGTACGGCTGCTCGCCGCGACGGACGCGGAATACACGCTCGAAATCCGCAGCGGCGGCGCGGGATGGGCCGAGAACGCCGCGCGGCGCATGTTCAACACGCTGGGGGTCGAATACGACGGAGAGCTCACGCCGACCGACATCCGCGCCGGATGGACCGACGGCCGGTCCGTGAAGTTCTTCCCCGTGCTCCGCGACGAGTACCCCGCACGGAACAGCCCGTCCGACCTGCTGCCCGCCGAACGGGTGCTCTCGCCGGACGACTACCACCCCTTCCTGCACGTGGCCACGCTCGCCGAACGCATCTTCGCGGAGGCCGGCTACCGCGTCGAGAGCCGCTTCTTCGCCTCGGAGTTCTTCCGCTCGCTCTACATGAGCGGAGCCTACCCCTCGCACGACACCGCCGCGGCGGAAGCCCGCATGGGCTTCTCGGCCCGCCGGACCGCCTCCGTCACGGCGAAGGCCAACGAGGCGGGGAAGGTCGTCGCCGACCCCGCGACCGCGCTCAACTCGGTGGGCAACATCGTCGAGACGGCCACGCCGCAGAGCACCGACGCCGACGGAAACCCCATCGACGGACTGTACAATCACGGGGGATGCTTCTCGACGGACGGAGGCCGCATCCTGTTCACGCCCCTCGCGGAGACGACCGCGGGGTTCGAATACCGCCTCCGCTACACCACCTCGCACCGCATCCTCTCGCGCACGCGGCTCCGGGGGTTCGACACCGTTTACCTCGGGCCGGGGTCGGAGATGGCCTTCACGCTGGCGAACCGCTACGAGGACCACCGCGCCGCGCCGGAGGCGAACCGCACCTACCGGGCCCTCGTCTTCGACCACCGCGAAGGGGCGCGATACCGGCTCCGGTACACCCGCGACGGGGTGGAAGGGGTCGTATGGACCGAATTCGCGGCCCGCTCGGCGCAGGTCACGACCCCGGCGTCGGGACGCTTCGCCGACCCGGTGCTGGAGGTGCGCAACAGCCTCGGATGGGAGCCCTTCGAAGAGGACTGGGCTCTCTATGCCGGATATGTCGGGGAGACGGGGGAGACGACCGTGGAGCTGCGGCTGCGGACGGCCTCCGAGGAGCTCGGCCCGTCGAAGCCCAAGCGGTTCGATCAGATCTACTTCGCGGGGGCCGAGGAGGGCATGACGCTCACGCTGCACGAGGAGTGCGCCCTGCGGCCCCGCTTCCGCTCCGGACCGGGATTCGGCTCGGCGGTCCGCTTCGCTGACGTGGCGCAGCACCGCATCCGGCAGGCGGAGCTGCTCGGGGCCCTCGCACACCTGTTCAACCTGCGGTTCTACACCGAGGAGGCGACGAAAAGGGTCTGGATCGAACCGGCCGACGACTTTTTCGGCGCAGGTCCCGAGACGGACTGGAGCGGCCGGACCGACTTCTCGCAGCCGGTGGAGCGGCGGGATGCGGCGCAGGAGGTGCACGAGACGAGGTGCTGGCGCTACCGCGAAGGGGACGGCGCGGTGAGCCGCTTCGACGCCGGAGCCGAAGAGCCGCTGGGGGCGTGGAGCGTCCGGTGTCCGTCGCAGGCCGCCCTCACGGGCGAGAAGGTGCTCCGCAACCCGCTGTTCTGCCCGTCGCTCAACGCCGCGGGGCACTACCCGAACGCCCCCTCGGCCCGGCTCCTGCAGGTCGGCGACCGCGACGACACGGAAGACGACGGCACGAATTTCACGCCCCGCATCGTCCGCTACGCCGGGATGCACCCCCTGCCGGAGGGCGAACGGTGGGGATACCCGTCCGGCGAGGCGGCCTACCCGCTCGCGGCCTTCCACTTCGCGGGAGACGCCGCGGCGGCGGGGTTCACGCTCTGCTTCGAGGACCGCGACGGCGTGCGGGGGCTGCACCGCTTCTACGACCGGCAGACGACGCGCGAGGCGAGGCGCGAACGCATCGCCCTCTCGCTGCGGCTGGCCCCCGACGAATTCGCGGCGCTCCTGGCCCCCGGAACGGGCGCTCCCGACATCCGGTCGGTGTTCCGCATCGACACGGGAACGGGGGTGGTGCGCGCCCTGCTCGACACCGTGGAGGAGTACGATCCGGAGGCGGCATCGGTCCGCTGCACCTTCACGCGGCTCACGGAGGACGCCCTATGACACGGCACGAGGAACGGCTGGCCGGAATCCTGCGGCGTGCGATCACGGGGCTGTCGGAGGAGGAGGCCGTAAAGCGGCTGTTCGAACTGGGCGCGGTCAGCCGCCGGGGTTGCGAAAGGCTGGCCATCCGCGAAGAGGTGGCGCGGCTCGAAAAGCGGGGCATGGGACGCTGCGAGGCGCTGCATGTCGCGGCCGGGGTGTTCTGCTGCTCGTACGAAAAGGCCCGGAACGCATTTTACAACACATTCAAAGACTGAAACATGAAATCGGAAATCCAAATCAACGACAAGGCCGGAAGCTGCCGCATCGAAATCGAAGGGACGATCGGCGTTCCCGAGGAGTGGCAGTTCGACGACCCGGCGGACCGGGTGGCGACCTACGAGCGGTTCCGCGACGCGGTGCGGCGCATCGCGGAGATCGAAGCGCCGGAGGTGGTGGTCGAAATCCGCTCGACGGGCGGCGACGTGAACGACGCGCTGCTGATCCACGACGCGCTGCGATCGCTCGGGGCGCGCATCACGACCCGCTGCTACGGCTACACCGCCTCGGCGGCCACGATCATCGCGCAGGCGGCGTCGGAAGGCCGCCGCGAAATCTCGGCGAACGCCCTCTACCTGATCCACGACTCGGTATGCGCCGCGGAGGGCAACGCCTCGGAGCTGGAGGGGAAGATCGCCCTGCTCCGCCAGACCGACGCCCGCATCGCCGCGGTCTATGCCGCCCGTTCGGGGCGTCCGGCGGCGGAATTCGAGGCGCTGATGGCCGAGAACAACGGCAGCGGCCGCTGGCTCTCGCCCGCGGAGGCGGTGGAGGCGGGACTGGCCGACCGCGTGACCGACGCCGCACCGCACGCCGCGCCGACGCTGGCGCAGAACCTCTCGCGGGGATGGGAACGGCTGCTCGCCGGACTGGGACTCCGCCCGGGCGAAGCGACGGCCGCGGGACGGAACGCGCTGCCCGCAGACCGCAACGTGCTGCATGCCGTCCCGGACGACGGCCCGCGCCGCCGGGCCGCAGCCGAAGCGATGCGGCGGCGGTTCCGCGCCACGGAGACGCTTCCGTGCGAGGATCCCTCCTACGGCGACGCCGTACAGTCGGCCAACGCCCGCGCCTACGCCGAGGACGCGAAATGCTTCCGCGGCTGATCCGGCCGCGGAGATCCGGAACCGGAGCCGCGGTCCGGTTCCGGAAAACGAACGGACATCCCTTATTCCACAGACTATTCCACAAACCCTCAAAAACACGAAAGACATGACTTACCTCGAAAATGCGAAACAGTACACCGGTTCGGAGCTCGAAACCGTATTCTTCCGCCCGATGCTGACCGGCGAATCGGCCCGGGAACTGGGCGTGCGCGTCCTCTACAACATGCCCACGCCCACGCACGTACAGCTTTGGGACGGACAGCGCAACATCCTGCAAAAATACACCGCGGCCGGCTGGTCGGGCGGTGCGGCGGCCGCCAAGTTCGAGAAGACGATCGACCTGCGGCGCGTGAAGGCCGAGATGAGCTTCTCGGCGGCCGACTACTTCTCGATGGTCTGCGAGAAGATCGCCTCCGTCACGAACGTCCACCTGGAGGACCTCACGGGAACCGAGCTCGAGAAGGCCGAAACGGCGCTCTTCCGGCAGGCGCTCGCCGAGAACCTCCGCGCGACGATGTGGGTCGGCGACACCTCGGCCGAGACGGGCTACAACACCTTCGACGGATTCCTGAAGCTCATCGGGGAACTGGTCGCGGAGGAGAGCGTCTATCACAACACCTATCAGGACGCGGACCTCGCGTCGGCGGAGAAGATCGTCGAGTTCTTCGACGAGCTGTGGACCAACGCCGACACGCGCACGCAGGACCTCAAGGCCGACGGACAGCTGGCCTACTTCCTCACCTCGGACCTCTGCCACCTCTACGAGAAGTACCTCGACGCGAAGGGTGCGGACGCCGCCTACGCCGATGCGGTGAACGGCCGTCCGATGCTCTCCTACCACGGCATCCCGGTCATCGACGTCCGGCTGGGCGGCTACCTCGCCCCGACGTCGTTCGACAAGTCGTTCTGCATGCTCACCGACCGCCGCAACCTCGTGCTGGCGGTCAATACGGCCGACATGCCCGGCAACGAGGTCCGCATGTGGTACAACCCCGACGAGATGGAGAACCGCCAGCGCGCCGTCTTCATGGCCGGCTGCGCGATCCTCGACGAGAGCCTCGTCACGTACCTCCACAAACAGTAATTCCCCCGGCCGGACCGCCTGCGGCGATCGTCCGCGGGCGGGCGGCCCGAACCGAAGACACGACACATGAGCAAAGCGAAAAAAATCAGACCGGCCGTCGGCGTGATCGACCGCACGGACCCCTGCATGCCGCCTGCCGCGGCGCGCGTCGAAAGCGACGAGTTCTGGCGCTGGGGCGACGACAACCTCTTTCCGGCGGCGCTGGCGACGATGGCCCGCCGCTCGACGACCCACCGCCGTATCGTCAATGACAAGGCCGACTACATCTCGGGCAAGGGATTCGTCTGCGACGAGGCGGCCCAGCCGCAACTGGCGGCCTTCGTCCGGCACGCGAACGGCGACGGGGAGAGCCTGCGGCAGGTGCTCAACAAGCTGGCGTTCGACAAGGCGCTGTTCGGCAACGCCTTCCTCGAAGCGGTGACGGACGCCGGGCACTCGTTCCTCTCGCTCTACCACCAGGACGCCACGCGCTGCCGCGTGGCCCGCGACTCGCGGCACGTTCTGCTGCACCACGACTGGAGCGCCTTCCGCACATCCGAGGCGCGGCGGCTGCCGCTCTACCCGCTCTTCGAGGAGCAGCCGGACGGCACGCTGCGCACGATGGTCCACTACAAGGACTACGAACCGGCGTTCGAGCACTACGGCGTTCCGCCCTATATCGCCGGGCTGAACGTCTCGGCGATCGCCTACAAGACCGACCGCTGGAACATCTCGCGGCTCGACAACTCGTTCCAGCTCTCGGGCGTCATGCTGCTCGACTCGTCGGCCGCGAGCGAGGCCGACGCCGAGCGCATCGTGCGGCTGGCCGAGAGACGGTTCGCCGGGAACCCGGGGCAGGTGATGTTCGTCATCCGCGAAGGCGGCGAGGAGGACAACTCGCGCTTCATCCCGATCGCCTCGCAGAACGAAGGCGACTGGCAGGCCCTCCACGAACAGGCGACGGCGGACATCGTCGTGGCGCACTCGTGGTTCCGGACGCTGAGCGGACTGGATTACAGCTCGGGATTCAGCGCCGAACGCATCCTCCACGAATACGAGGTGGCGCTGAACACCGTGATCCTCGCCGAACAGGCCGAACTGACCGAACCGATCCGCGCGCTCGCCGCGGAAACGCTCGGGGCCGACGTCTCCTCGCTCGAGATCGTAAACCGGCCGCCGACCCGGTCGAAACCCATCTACATGAAGGTCTGGGAAGCCCGCAAGGCCGACGGTCTGGACTACGATCCGGACGACCCGAAGCAGCAGGCGTTCCTCTCCGAAATCACGAAGTACAACATCCGGAGCATCGACTGACCGGATGCGTCCGCCGCGGCCGGGCCCCATCGCCCGCAACGTCATGAGGACCGATCCGCCCGGCCGGGGTCGGCAGGAGGCATCCGGGAAGAAGGTCTCCGACATCTCCCGAAGCCGTTCCGGAGCGCACGCGAAGCCTCCGGAACGGTACGCACACCAAAAAACACGATTCCATGAAGACACTCGTCACACCCCTTCAGGCGCTCCGGCTCGCCTTTCCGGAAGGCGAAGCGCTGCCGCCCGGAACCGTCGCCGAAGCGGACATAGCCGCCGCGGAACGGCGGTATATCGTCCCGGTCATCGGCCACGCGCTCCACGCACGGCTGCTCGAAGGCGCCTACGAAACGTTCCGCACCGACTATCTGGCCGCACCGACGGCCCTTTTCACCCGTCTCCAGCTCCAGCCCCGGCTGGACATACGCACCGGACAATGCGGCACGACGGCCCCGAAATCGTCGTGGACCCAGCCCGCCGGCGACGACGCCCTGCGCCGGCGGCAGCGGGCGCTGCGCACCGAGGCCCGGACGCTGCTGCGCCGCGCGGCGGAGCACCTCGACGCGCACCGCACCGAATTTCCGGAATACGACCCGACGGAGAACATACTCAAACGCTGCTCGACCGATGGAGGCTTTGTACAGATGCGTTAGCGGCCTCGCGGCCGGAGCCGCCGCCCTCTTCGCCCCGATCGGTCCGATGGCGGCCACGACGGCGGCCTTCATCGGCATCGACTTCCTGACGGGCGTGGCGGCCGACCGTGCGGCGGCCCGCCGCGAAGGGCGCACCTGGTATTTCGAGAGCCGCGAGGCGTGGCGCACGGTGCTCAAGCTCGCGCTGGCGCTGACGGCGATCGCCATGGCATGGCTCATCGACCGCTGCGTGCTCGGCTTCACGCGGCTCGACACGGCACGGCTCTTCGCCGGCTTCATCTGCGGCGTGGAGATGTGGTCGTTCCTCGAAAACGCCGCGCAGCTCTCCGACGCCCCGCTGTTTCGCCGGCTGCGCCGCTACGCCCGCCGCCGCATCGGAAAGGAGGCCGGACGATGAGCCGGGGGCTGGAAAACCGCAACCCGGGCAACATCCGGCAGTCGCGCGTGCGTTACAAGGGCGAGGTGCACCCTTCGCGCGATCCGGAGTTCAAGCAGTTCGAATCGCCGGCATGGGGCTACCGGGCCATTTTCGTACTGCTCGACACCTACCGGCGGCGACACGGGCTGCGGAGCCTCCGGGAGATGATTTCGCGCTGGGCTCCGCCGTCGGAGAACCGCACCGAAGCCTATATCCGCGCCGTGGCGGACGACACGGGAATCGACCCCGACGAACCGATCGACACGCGCGACCGGAAGATGATGGTTCCCGTCGCGGCATCCATCTCGCGCGTGGAGAACGGCATCGCGGCCGACCGCCGCCAGGTCGAACGCGGCTGGGAGCTGTTCGCGGAGTGACCTCCGCCCGAAGGGAGCGGAACCGGCAAACAGGTCCGGCGGCGAACCCCGGCAGCCGAAAGACGGACCGACGGACACGGCGCCCGGAAGGAGGGGAAAACAGCCGGACAGAGGCCGCCGGAACGGACGGAGCGCCGCCGTCGGAGCCGACGGGCGGAAAAGACCGGAACGAACGCTTCCGCAGCCGGAAAACCCGGACCGGGCGGGGGATTTGCATCCGAATTCGCTATATTTGCATCCGAACAGACTATCCGCACATGTCGATCCGGCAGCTACTCGCACGGCTCGACCGGATGCCGATGCTGAAAATCCTCGTCCCCTTCGCGGCGGGCATCGCGCTGGCCGACCGTTTCACACTGCCCCTGTGGTTCGCCGCAGGGGCTTTCGTGCTGACGGGGCTCACGGCCCTGCTGCTGCGCTCCTCCGCGGCGCTGGCGGGGATGCTCCTCACGGCGGGATTCGCCGCGGCGCAGCTCCGGGCGGCCGAACCGGCCGTGCCGCGGGGCGTACGCACTGCCTTCGAGGTCGCGGTGGAGGGAATCCCCGCCGACCGGGGCCGCTACGTCGCGGCCGAAGCGGTCGTCGCGCTCTGGCGGGACCCCGCGACGGGGCGCTGGCATCCGTCGGGCGACCGGGTGATGCTCTACGCCGATTCGCTCACTCCGCTGACGGCCGGAGAGCGGTTCGTGTGCCGCGGCGAGGTGCGGCCCTTCCGGGGCGGGGCGGAGAGCTACCGCCGCCTGATGCGGCGGCGGGGATTCGCCGGAACGCTCTCCGTCTCCGGACGCACGCTGCTCGAACGGCTGCCCGGACACACCGGAAAGCTCCACCACCGCGCGGCGGAGCGGCTGGCCCGGCTTCCGCTCGGAGGGGATGCGGGAGCCGTGGTGCGGGCCATGGCGGCGGGAGACCGGAGCGGCATCACGCCGGAGCTGCGCACGGCCTACTCGCGCAGCGGGCTGTCGCACCTGCTGGCCGTATCGGGACTCCACACGGGCATCGTCTTCGCGCTCGTCAATCTCGCGCTGTGGTGGCTGCCGCTTCTCAGGCGGGGACACCTCGTGCGCAACGTGCTGGCGGCGGGGGCCGTGTGGCTGTTCGTCGCGGCGGCGGGAGCCCCGCCGAGCGCCGTGCGGGCCGCCGTCATGTGTACGGTCCTGCAGACCGCCCTGGCGTCGGCATCGGAGTACGTCGCACTCAATGCGCTCGCCGCGGCGGCTTTCGGGATGCTGCTCTGGCAGCCGGCCTGGCTGGGGGACATCAGCTTCCGGCTCTCGTTCCTCGCCGTGGCGGGCATACTCGCCTGGGGCGTGCCGCTCTGCCGCCGCTGCCGGACGCGCTGCCGGGCGGCGAACGCCGCGATCGACGCCTACCTGATCGGCCTCGCGGCCGCCGTCGCCACGACGCCCCTCGTCTCGCACACCTTCGGAACGGTTCCGCTGGCCGGGCTGCTCGTCAATCCCGCGGCCATCGCACTGGCGACGGCCGTAGTCTTCGGCGGGGCGCTGTGGATGCTCCTGCCCGCCGGACCGCTCGCCCCGGCCTTCGCCCTGGTCACGGGCACGGCGGCCGAAGGGATCAACGCGCTGGCCCGCCTCACGGCCTCGCTGCCGGGAGGCGCGGCCGAATATGCGCTCGGAGGGACGCAGACCGCGATCCTCTACCTCCTCTTCGCGCTCGCCACCCTCGCGGCATGGAGCGCGGAACCGAAAAAAAGCGTACATTTGCCGACATGATAACCCCCGAAGAATACGCCCTGCTCCGCACCGACGAGGTGCGCGAAGCGATCGCCCGGGCCCGCGGACGCGACCCGCTGGAGGTGGCGACGGACCGCCGCGTGCCCCACGCCCGTCTGGTCGCCACGCAGGTCAAATACCTCGCGCGGGCCGAACGGAAACTCCCCTCGTACGCCGCGGCGCAGTGCATCCTGCCGCCGCGGGCCTTCGAGCAGGCGTCGAGCGAGGCGTGCGCGGCGCACAAACGCATCGCGGGCGACAGCGTGCTGGACCTCACCTGCGGACTGGGCGCGGACGCGCTCTTCCTGAGCCGCCGCTTCCGCCGCGTGGTGACGCTCGAGCGCGACGCCACGCTCGCCCGCATCGCCGCGGAGAACTTCGCACGGCTCGGCGCCGGAAACATCGAGGTCGTCTGCTCTTCGGCCGAGGAGTACCTCACGCAGGAGGGGCTGCGCTTCGACTGGATCTACGCCGACCCCGACCGCCGTTCGGCGGAAGGCCGCAGGCAGGTGCGGCTGGAGGCGTGCTCGCCCGACATCCTCGCGCTCGGACCGCTCATCGGCCGGGCGTCGGAGCGGCTGTGCGTGAAGAACTCCCCGCTCTTCGACACGGACGAGGCGCTGCGGCTCTTTCCCCGCAGCCGCGTGGAGGCCGTCTCGGTCGGCGGCGAGTGCAAGGAGGTGGTGATCTACGCCGACGGCGCGGGACCGCTGCTCACCGCCTCGGCCATCGGGCTGGGCGAGTTCTCGGCCCGGCCCGGCGAGCGTGCCGGAGAGCCGCCCGCGACGTTCGGCGCGGCGCGCTACCGCTGGCTCGTCATTCCCGACGTGGCCTTGCAGAAGACCCGCCTCGTACGGCTGCACCTCGCGGGCCGCGCCGACTGCTGGAGCGAGAACGGCTACGGATTCGCCGCCGAACGCCCCGAGGGCGTGCTGGGCCGCATCCTCGAAATCGACCGCATCGAGCCGTACGACCCTGCACGGCTGAAGCGCGAGCTGAAGGGACGCGGCGCGGAGATTCTCAAGCGCGACTTCCCGCTCCGGCCCGAGGAACTGTACCGCCGGCTGGGGCTGCATCCGGGCGGAGAGGTGCGGCTGGCCTTCACGAAAACGGGGAACGATTTTTGGGCGATCCGCCTAAAATAGCTATCTTTGTTCGACCGTCACGACGCCGTTCCCATGAAAATCAGCGACATTCCGACATACTTCACCGACACGATCTTCCGGCGCGACGCCAGCGAATGGCGCAACCCCGTCGTGCGGTGGCTCGTGCAGCAGTACAAGCTGCTCTTCTACACGGCGAGGGGGTTGCAGGAGCACGGGACGCTCGTGCGCAGCGCAGCGCTGACCTTCTATACGCTCATGTCGCTCGTGCCGATCGCCGCCGTAGTGTTCGCCGTGGTCAAGGGCTTCGGCCTGGCGGACGGACTGGTGGAGAACCTCTACGCGCTCTTCCCGCAGAACCCCGAGATCGTGCGCTACATCGTCGATTTCGCCGAGAACGCCCTCGGCCGCACGCAGGGCGGCGTGGTGGCCGCCGTGGCTCTCGTGATGCTCTTCTGGGCCGTGATCCGCGTCTTCGGGTCGATCGAGAGCGCCTTCAACAACATCTGGGAAGTGAAGGTCGAGCGCGGCATCACGCGCCAATGGACCGACTACATCGCCGTGGTGATGATCGTCCCGGTGCTCTGGATCGTGGCCAACGCCATGACCAACTACGCCGAACGGCTGCTGGGATTCGACGACAGTTGGTACTTCGGCCTGCTGTCGCATCTGGCGTCGATGGTGGTCATCTGGGGCATGTTCACGCTGCTCTATCTGGTGATCCCCAACGCGAAGGTCCGCGTCGGCAGCGCCCTGATGGCCGGAATCGTCGCGGGCACGATCTTCCTCCTGTTCCAGTGGGGCTACGTTTACCTCCAGCGGTGGATGACCTCCTACAACGCCATCTACGGCAGCTTCGCCGCGCTGCCGCTCTTCCTCATCTGGTTACAGACCTCGTGGGAGATCCTCCTCTTCGGCGGCGAACTGTCGTTCGCCTACCAGAACGTCGAACGGTTCGACGAGGAGCGCGAGTCGCTGCTCGTGAGCTACGACCAGCGGCGCAAAATCCTGCTCGCGGCCATGCTGATCGTCGTGCGGCATTTCCGCGACCACGGCGGGGCGATGCCCGCAGAGCGGATCCGGCGGCGGCTGAACCTCCCCACGCGCATCGTGAACGACGTGCTGTTCCAGCTCGTGCAGGCCGGGCAACTGATCGCCGTGCGCAGCGGCGACGGGGAGCGCGAAGTGGGCTACACGCCGGCATACGACATCGCCTCGATGACGATTTACAGCATCCTGGAGGCGGTGGAACGGAGCGGACAGACCTCCTTCGACCTGGCGGCGACGCCCGAACTGGCGCATATCGACCGCGAGCTGGACGGACTCAAGGAGGCGGCCCGCAACGCCGAGGACAACGTAACGCTCACCGACCTGATGAAGGACGCCGACACGAAACAGCCATGAAACAGATCGCAATCATCGGAAGCGGAAACCTGGCGGAAGCCCTCGCCCGGGCCGTGGCGGCGGCCGACGGGCTGCGCCTCGTGCAGCTCTTCGCGCGCAACGCCGCACGGGGCGGCGAGGTGGCCGCACTCGCCCGCACGGAGTGGACGGACGACCCGCGGCGGCTCGCCCGGGCCGACCTGTACCTCATCGCCGTCAGCGACCGCGCCGTGGGGGAGGTCGCCGCACGGCTGCCCATACCCGACGGAGCCGCGGTGGCCCACACGGCGGGCAGCGTACCCCTCGCGGCCCTGCCCGAACGGTTCGCCCGCCGGGGGGTCTTCTACCCGATGCAGACCTTCACGCGGGGCCGGGAGGTCGATTTCGGCGAGATCCCGGTATTCATCGAAGCCTCCTCGCCGGCATTGTGCGACGAGCTGGAGGCGTTCGCCCGCCGCCTCTCCCGCACGGTGATCCGCAGCGACTCCGCGCAGCGGGCGAAAGTGCACCTCGCGGCGGTCTTCGCCTGCAACTTCGCCAACCGCATGTACGCTCTCGGCGAACGGATCGCGCGCGACGCCGGGCTGGACTTCGGGGTGCTCAAACCGCTCGTCACAGAGACCGCCGCGAAAGCCCGCGACGCCCGCTCGCCGCTCGACGTGCAGACGGGCCCCGCCGCACGGCACGACGCGGCGACGCTGGAGCGCCACCTCGCGCTGCTGGCCGACGACCCCGAAATGCAGGAACTCTATTCGAAAATCAGTCAGAACATATGGGAAACTTCAAAGAGGACATAGCCCGCTGCGAAGCCTTCGTCTTCGACGTGGACGGCGTGATGACCGACGGGGGCATCATCCCCACCGCGGACGGCGACTTCATCCGCCGCTACAACGCCAAGGACGGCTACGCGCTGGCCTACGCCGTCAAGCACGGCTACAAGGTCTGCATCATCACCGGCGGCCGCGGCCGCACGCTCGAACACCGGCTCCGGATGCTCGGCATCGAACGCTTCTACACCGACTGCATGGACAAAATACGGGCCATGCGCGAATACTTCGCCGAGGAGGGCATCGACCCGGCCAACGCAATCTACATGGGCGACGACATTCCCGACCTGGAGTGCATGCGCGAAGTGGGCATTCCGGTCTGCCCGGCCGACGCCGCGGCCGAGGTGATCGAAGCCTCGCGCTACGTCTCGGAGTTCCGGGGCGGCGAAGGCGCCGTGCGCGACATCGTGGAGCAGGTGCTCCGCGCCCGCGGCGACTGGGCCCGCGACTCGATGGGCGTCACCCCCTCGTCGCTCGTGGCGTCGAGGTAGCGGACCGGAGGAGAAGGCCGTCCTGAGCGAGAAAGATACACGGCATCCGCTTCTGCGGGATTTCGTATCGCCGTTCGAGTATAACGAAAACCTTTACAAGTCATGAACATTCTTGTCACGGGCTCCGGAGGACAGTTGGGACATGCCCTCCGGCGTGCTTCGGCCGCCTCGGCGGACCGCTACTTCTTCACGGACGTCGCGGGCGACGATACCCTGCGGCTCGACATCACGGACCGTGAGGCCGTGGAACGCTTCGTCCGCGAACACGCCATCGGCGCTGTCGTGAACTGCGCGGCCTATACGGACGTGGAGCGTGCCGAGGAGGACGCGGAACGCGCCGAGCTGCTGAACGCCACCGCCGCCGGACACCTGGCACGCGCGATGAAAGGAGTCGGCGGACTGCTCGTGCATGTCTCCACGGACTACGTCTTCGACGGCACAGCGAACAGGCCCTGCACGGAGGAAACCCCGACGGCGCCGCGAAGCGTTTACGGAGCGACGAAACTGCACGGCGAGGAGGAGGTGCTGGCTTCGGGCTGCCGCTATGTGATTCTCCGCACGGCGTGGCTCTATTCGGAGTACGGGAGGAACTTCCTCAGGACGATGCTGCGTCTGACGGAAGAAAAGGAGGTGCTGCGCGTGGTATTCGACCAGACGGGAACCCCGACCTACGCCGGGGACCTCGCCGAAGCGATCTTCGACATCGTGGAACACCGCAAATACGAAGGCCGCGAAGGCATCTACCACTTCTCGGACGAGGGCGTCTGCTCGTGGTACGACTTCGCCCGGGCCATCGCCGAATACGCCGGAAACTCCGCCTGCGACATCCGCCCCTGCCACAGCGACGAGTTCCCCTCGAAAGCCGTGCGACCGGCCTACTCGGTGCTGGACAAGACGAAAATCAAGGAGACATTCGGTATCGTGATTCCCCACTGGACGGACAGCCTCCGCAAATGTATCGGAAACATCGAAAAAGAGAAATAGAAGATGGATTTCAAACGCAACATCATCATCACGGGAGGCGCGGGCTTCATCGGAAGCCACGTGGTACGTCTTTTCGTCTCGAAATACCCCGATTACCGGATCGTCAACGTCGATAAGCTCACCTACGCGGGCAACCTCGAGAACCTCCGGGACGTGGAACGGGAACCGAACTACGTTTTCGTCAGGGCCGATATCTGCGATTACGAACGCATGTCGCACCTGATGCGGGAATACCGGGCGGACGGAGTGATCCATCTGGCTGCCGAAAGCCATGTGGACCGCTCGATACGCGACCCCTTCACCTTCGCGCGGACGAACGTATTGGGCACGCTCGCGCTGCTCGAGGCCGCGCGGGTGTACTGGGAATCCTGTGGGGAGGGATACGACGGGAAATTGTTCTACCACATCTCGACCGACGAGGTGTACGGGGCTTTGGAGATGACACGGCCCCAGGGCATCGAACCGCCCTTCTCGACCTCGGCATCGAGCGGAGAACATCATTCGGCCTACGGCGAGGAGTTCTTCTCCGAGACTACCAGATACAACCCTCACTCGCCCTATTCGGCCTCGAAGGCCTCGTCCGACCACTTCGTAAGGGCCTACCACGACACCTACGGCATGCCCGTGATCGTCACCAACTGCTCCAACAACTACGGCCCCTACCAGTTCCCGGAAAAGCTGATTCCGCTATTTATCAACAATATCCGAAATCGGAAACCGCTGCCCGTATATGGAAAAGGAGAGAACGTCCGCGACTGGCTCTATGTCGAGGACCACGCACGGGCTATCGACACCATATTCCACAGGGGAAAGGTCGCAGAGACGTACAACATCGGGGGATTCAACGAGTGGAAGAACATCGACATCGTAAGGGTGCTCATCCGCACGGCGGACCGTCTGCTGGGAAACCCAGAAGGATATTCGGACGACCTGATCACGTATGTCTCCGACCGAAAGGGGCACGACCTGCGATATGCCATCGACTCGCGAAAACTCCAGAGAGAACTGGGGTGGGAGCCTTCGCTGCAGTTCGAGGAAGGAATCGAGAAAACGGTCCGCTGGTACCTCGAAAACCAAGCGTGGCTCGAAAATATCTCCTCCGGAAAGTACCAAAAGTATTGCGATAATGCGTACGGAAAAAGATAGCCCCGACCCTTCCCTTCACCGCACGGCGAACCCGTCCGTCCTCCCTTCTCCGCGGAAGGCCGCGGTCACTTCTTGTTGAAAAAATTCATCGTCGTAGCCACGCCGGCCGTCGCGAACGAGCGGATCGCATCGACGAACACCTTCAGCCGTCCGGGCATCGCCTCGCGCTCGGCGTCGGTCCATTCGCCCAGCACGTATTCCACCTGATGTCCTTTCGGGAAGTCGCCGCCCACGCCGAAACGCATCCGGGCGTACTCCTCCGTACCGAGCAGTTCGGCGATGTTTTTCAGCCCGTTGTGACCTCCGGCACTCCCCTTCGGGCGCAGGCGCAGCGTGCCGAACGGCAGGGCGATGTCGTCCGATACGACGAGCAGGTTCTCCGGAGCGATCTTCCCGGCGTCCATCCAGTAGCGGACGGCCTTGCCCGAGAGATTCATGTAAGTCGAAGGCTTGAGCAGCACGAGTGTCCGGCCCTTGTATTTCACCTCGGCGACGTCGCCGTAACGCGCCGTGGTAAAAACAGCGTTGGACGCCTCTGCGAGGGCGTCCAACACTTTGAATCCGATGTTGTGACGGGTTTCGGCGTACTCGGCGCCGATATTCCCCAATCCAACGATGAGGTATTTCATACGCGGTCAGCGGCTATTTGCCCTCGGCGGCAGCGGCTCCGCGCGAAGCGCGCGTAACGCGGACGGCGCAGACGGCGGTCGTGGCGGGCGTCACGAACCGGAGGTTCTCGAACTGGAGGTCGCCTACGAAGATCGTCTTGCCCACGCCCAGCGGCGTCACGTCCACGACGATCTCGTCGGGCAGGTTCTCCACCAGAGCGCTCACGGTCAGCTTGCGGGCCGACAGCGTCAGCTTGCCGCCGACCTTCACACCCTCGGCGTTACCCGTCAGGCGCACCGGAATGGCGATCGAAACGGGCTTGCCGGCGGCCACGCGGTAGAAATCCAGATGGAGAATCTCCTCGCGCACCGGATGGAACTGCGCCTCGCGCAGCACGGCCTGCTCCTTGCTGCCGTCGAAGTCGAACTCGACGATATACGAATTGGGGGTGTAGATCAGCGGTTTGATCTCGCGGGGATCTACCGAAAAGGCGACCGTCTCGCCGTTGCCGCACAATACGCAGGGAATCATGCCCTCGCGGCGCACGGCCTTGGCCGCCTTCTTGCCGAAGTCGGCGCGCTTCACAGCCTTTACCGAAATGGTTTTCATGGTGTTGTGTTGTTATTTGGTTAATGTTTCCACCGGCGGTTCTCAATGCGGCCTGAAACGGCCGCATCCCACATCCGCCTGTCTTTCGGGCGGCAAAGTTAGTGTAAATAACTGAAAATTAAAAATCGGCGACGGAATTTTCCCGGAAAAATTTCCGGTTCGGATTTAAATTCCGTATCTTTGAAATCGTCCGCCGGACCGGATCCGGTCCGGCGGATGCGACAGCGGCGTATCCGCGGAGAGGAATGCGCCTCCCCTCCGGACGACGGCGCACCGAACGGACACCTAAAATACAACCGATATGAAAAAACGACTGCTCCCCCTGCTCTGCCTCCTCGCCTGGACCGCCGCGGAGGCGAAAACGCCCCTCCGCACCGCGGCGGAACCCGCCGCTGCGGAAAACCGATCCTCCGCGACGGAACATGCGGCGACAGGATACGTCCCGGCAGGATACACCGCCACAGGATACACCGCGGCGGAATCCGGTAACGGCAGGCGGCGGACCCGGACGCTGAAAGGCAGCGGCCGGATGGAAACGCAGCAGCGCGGCCGGGCGGGCAACTACCACTCCCTGCACGTCTCGCGGGGAATCCGGGTCACGGTCGATCCGGCCGCATCGGACATTCTCGTCACGGCCGACGACAACGTGATCGACCACGTGACGGTCGAAGGACGGGACGGCGACCTGCGCATCTCGATCGACGCCCAGTCGGTCAGCAACTGTTCGGTCTCGGCCGTCGTACCCGCTTCGAAGCGGCTCGAGACGCTTCGCGCCACGGCATCGGCGCAGATCGTCTGCAAAGCCCCGGTCGGAAGGCATTCGGCGGTGCTCCTCGCCTCCTCGGGCAGTTCGATCGAAGCCGACGTCGAGACCTCCGACCTGCAACTGACGCTCTCCGGATCGAGCCGCTTCGCGGGAACGGTACGCACCGGAACCGGCACGGTCGCCGCCAGCTCCGGCTCGCGGATCCGAACCGACCTGCACTGTTCGGGAACGGGCGATATCCGGCTGACGAGTTCCTCGGCTTTCGACGGTTCGGTGCAGACGGGCGGCGGGCAGATCACGCTGTCGAGCGGCTCGCGTTTCAACGCCCCGGTCAGGAGCGACGGCACGCTGGACATCGTCGCCACCTCCTCGTCGCGTTTCGAAGGACCCGTATCGGCACCGGACACGCGCCTGATGCTGTCGAGCGGCGCAGCCTTCCGGGGCGCCATCCGGACCGGATCGCTCGACGCGACGGCCTCCTCCTCGTCGCGCCTCGACGGAGCGATGACGGCCGAACGGGCCGAGCTGACGGCCACCAGCGGCAGCGCGATCCGCGGTGAATTTTCGGGAGAGCGGTTCGAGGCGCAAGCCACCAGTTCGGCCCGCATCGAGCTTCTGGGCGACGCCCGCGTCTCCGCGGGCAGCGTATCGGCCTCCTCGGGAAGCCGGTTCGATGCGCCGGACCTGCGGGTGGCCGACTATTCGATCAACGCCACGTCGTCGAGCCGGGCCGTCGTATGGTGCACGCGCCTGCTGAAGGCCCGCCATTCGTCGGGCGCGCTGATCGACTACGGAGGCGAATGCAGGGTGGAGGACGCCAATTCGGGGCTTCGGAAACGGCCGTGACACGCCTCCCGGAACGCTGCGGCAGGGAGGGTCCACGCCCCGCACACGACGAACGCCGGACGGAATTTGCTTGTAAAATTCCGTCCGGCGCCGTACTGTCGTCCTCGCCCGCCGAAGGACCGGGACGGGAAATCCGGAAACCCGCTACTCGATGCCGCGCAGGCGCTTCTCCCACTTCCAGGCCGAAGCGAGCGTCTCGTCGAGCGTGCGCTCGGCCCGCCAGCCCAGCTCCGTGTTCGCAAGGGTCGGGTCGGCCCAGATGGCGACGATGTCGCCCTCGCGGCGGGGTGCGATCCGATAGTTGAGCTTCAGGTGATTGACCTCCTCGAAACGGTGCACCAGTTCGAGCACCGAGACGCCGCGGCCCGTGCCGACGTTGAAGACCTCGTACGGCTCCGCGCTCCGGTTCCCGATCATGCGGCGGATCGCGGCGACATGCGCGCGGGCCAGATCCACCACGTCGATATAGTCGCGGATGCACGATCCGTCGGGAGTCGGGTAGTCGTCGCCGAAGACCGAAAGGCACTCGCGCAGCCCGGCGGCCGTCTGCGTGATATAGGGCACGAGGTTCTGCGGCACACCGCGCGGCAGCTCGCCGATCAGGGCCGAGGGATGCGCGCCGATGGGGTTGAAATAGCGCAGGGCGATGCCCCTCATCCCCTCGTAGGCTCCCACCGAGTCGCGCAGGATGTCTTCGCACATTTGCTTGGTGTTGCCGTAGGGCGAGGTGGCCGGCTTGCGGGGCGTGCGCTCCGTGACGGGCTGCCTGTCCGGTTCGCCGTAAACGGTGCACGACGACGAGAAGACGATGTTCCGCCGCCCGAACTCGCGCATCAGCGAGATGACGTTCATGAACGAGGTGAGGTTGTTGCCGTAATATTCGAGCGGCTTGCGGACCGACTCGTTCACGGCCTTCGACGCGGCGAAATGGATCACCGAGTCGAACTCGTACCGTTCGAAGACCCGGCGGAACGCTTCGCGGTCGCAGCAGTCGGCCTCGACGAAGGGGATCTCCGTCCCCGTGATGCGGCGGATCCCCTCGACGGCGGCGATGTCGCTGTTCGAAAGGTTATCGACGATGACCACGTCGTAGCCCGCGGCGATCAGCTCCACGGCGGTATGCGATCCGATGTAACCGGCGCCGCCGCTGACCAAAACACACGATTTTTTCATAGTGTCGCATTTAGTTGTTCGAATTCCAAAGATAGGCAAATTTCCGCGGGACGGCAAGGGCGGCGCGGGAAATTTCATCCGTCCCGGGCGGGACGGAAACACCGCGCGGCGCCGGCTTCCCGCCCCGTCCGCGGGGCTGCGACGGACGGCAGGTTACGATCCGTTACCCGCCCCGGTGAAAAAAGCGGCGCGAAAGTGGCTGTTTTCGGGAAATAATCGTATATTTGTAACAGATTGACACTTCACAGGCGATCTTTCATCAAAAAATTAACGGATATGTACGGGAAAATCAAGGAACACCTGCAGCGGGAACTCGCCGAAATCGAGGCTGCGGGGCTTTACAAGAAGGAACGGATCATCGAGTCGCCCCAGCGGGCCGAGATCGAGGTGGCAGGCCGCAAGGTGCTGAACTTCTGCGCCAACAACTACCTCGGACTGTCGGACAACAAACGCCTGATCGAAGCGGCCAAGCAGGCCATGGACCGCCGCGGCTTCGGCATGTCGTCCGTGCGTTTCATCTGCGGCTGCCAGGACATCCACAAGGAGCTGGAAAAGGCCGTCTCCGACTACTTCGGCACGGAGGACACGATCCTCTACGCCGCCTGCTTCGACGCCAACGGCGGCGTGTTCGAGCCGCTCTTCACCCAGGAGGACGCCATCATCTCCGACGCACTCAACCACGCCTCGATCATCGACGGCGTGCGTCTGTGCAAGGCCGTGCGCTACCGTTACGCCAATGCCGACATGGCCGAACTGGAGGAGTGTCTCAGGAAGGCGCAGGCCCAGCGGTTCCGCATCATCTGCACCGACGGCGTGTTCTCGATGGACGGCAACGCCGCACCGCTCGACAAGATCTGCGCACTGGCCGAGAAGTACGACGCGCTGGTGATGGTGGACGAGTGCCACTCGGCCGGCGTGCTGGGCAAAACGGGCCGCGGCATCACCGAACTCTACGACCTGCGCGGGAAGGTGGACATCCTGACCGGCACGCTGGGCAAGGCCTTCGGCGGCGCCGTGGGCGGCTTCACCACGGGCCGCAAGGAGATCATCGACATGCTGCGCCAGCGGTCGCGTCCCTACCTCTTCTCCAATTCGCTGCCCCCCGCCGTCGTGG
Source organism: Alistipes dispar (assembly GCF_006542685.1). NCBI lineage: Bacteria > Pseudomonadati > Bacteroidota > Bacteroidia > Bacteroidales > Rikenellaceae > Alistipes > Alistipes dispar. Next base: position 1,334,758 of record NZ_AP019736.1, read on the forward strand.
GAGCCTCGATCGAAATGTTCCGGATGCTCGCCGAAAGCGACGAGCTGCACGACCGGCTGGTGGCCAACGTCGAACACTTCCGCCGGGGAATGCTCGACGCCGGGTTCGACATCAAACCCACGCAGTCGGCCATCTGCGCCGTGATGCTCTACGACGCCAAACTCTCGCAGGACTTCGCCGCGAAGCTCCAGGACGAGGGCGTTTTCGTCACGGGCTTCTACTATCCGGTCGTGCCGAAAGGCGAGGCGCGCATCCGCGTCCAGGTCTCCGCAGGCCACACGACCGAGCAGCTCGACCGTTGCATCGCCGCCTTCATCAAGGTCGGCAAGGAGTTGAACGTACTTAAATGATCCCCCGCCATGCCTAAGGTAGCACTCGACGCGATAGATCGCAAAATCCTCAAATACCTGATAAAGAACGCGCGGATGCCTTTTCTGGAGATCGCGCGCGAATGCGGCATTTCGGGAGCCGCCATCCACCAGCGCATCCGCAAGCTCGACGAGGCGGGCGTGATTCTCGGCAGCCGGCTCGTCGTGAACCCCAAGATGATGGGCTTCGACGTCTGCGCGCACGTCAGCATCACGCTGCGCGATCCGAAACTGCTGTCGGAAGCCATCGAGGAGCTGAAGAAGGTTCCGGAAATCGTGGAATGCCACTTCATCACCGGAGCGGGCAACATCCTCGCGAAGCTCTACTGCGTGGACAACGAACACCTGATGCGGACGATTTTCGACGGCATCCTGCACATCCAGGGCCTCGCCTCGACCGAAACCATGATCTCGCTGCAGGAGGTTTTCCAGCGCGAAATCAACATCGACTTCATCGAGGAGTGACGCCCCCGGGACCGCCGAACCCGGTCCGAAGCGTTTCCGAATACCACCCCGAACACTCCGGGGTGGTATTTTTTCGGCGGACGGAACCCTCAGCCCGCCGGACATTTCCCTAATATAAATAGGTATCCGCCCGAACCGCCCGCCCGTTTCTTCTCCGCCCGTTCAGCACGTTCCGCAGTCCTTTCACCCGTGCCGATACACCCTTTCAGCCGATCATTGCGCCCGTTCGGCCGATTCCTTCCGGCCGTTCCGACACCCTTCCGGCGGAATTTCCGCACCCGAACGAGCGGTCCCGCCGGACCGGACGGGTCTTTTCCGCCTTCCCGTTCTTCCCGGCGGTCCGGCGGTTTCCGGCCCCGGGGCCCGAAGAAATCCCCGCTACATTCCGCCCGGTCTTCCCTCCGGTCCCCCGGCCTACGTATCATAGAACACACGGAATCAGGCCGAATCCGGTCCTTCGGCGCCGGTCTCGGCAAAAAAACGAGAAAAATGCATTTTCCGTCCCGAAGTCGGCGCACCCCTCCGCACCGAAGAGTGTCCCTCGTGCGGACGCTCCCGGCGGCATACCCGGATAAACGACTAACACACAGCCCGGAACGACGGCCGGAAAACGGTCCGTAACGACCGGAAAACGGTTCGGAAAAGGACGGTATTTCCCAGTTTAGAAATTACATATTTAAGGGTAAATATTGATTTTCACAAACTTTTTGTCGAATTTTGCCCTGCAACAGCTCCGAAATGAAAGGCGGTCACTTGCATAATTCAAATCTGTTCCCTATATTTGGACGACATATTTGATGCGGAAGCGCAAGTTTATTCTCACAGTGGAATCTGGAAAATTCAATTGGAGAGAGAATGAGCTGACTCCTTTCTACGTTGTACCCGTCTCTTCGGATACAGGCGTGGGGCTGTTGCTTATTTTATCTCCAAGGTATTCCAGAACCTCACTGTTAAAATAAGTCTTCGGCACCACGCTTCCTTTTTTTTAAAACCCTTATTTCTGCTTTCGCGGTGCAGTGAGCATTTTCGCCCTGCGGCGGTTCCGGCCGCCGCGGGGCCGGACAAGGACAAACCCGGTCGGGATTCCCGGCCTTCATAAATCATCAGCTCTATGAAGAAATTCTATCCGTGGTGCCTGCTGTTCTCCGTATTGGGAATGTGCAGCTTTTTGTGGTCGTCGTGCTCGGACGACGGCGACGACGACACTCCGCCTCCGGGAGGAGGGGAAAACTCGTTCGTTTACGAAGGAACCGAGAGCAAAATCGGCTCTGTTGTCTATCAGGTCGATGAAACGGGCAAAACCTACACGTTCTACTTCTCGCCCACAGAGGGCCTGCTCGACCTCGACGCCATGCTGCTGGCCGACGACTACATCAAGATCGAAACCGACACCCCGACGGGCGACATCGACCTGCTCGCCGAAGGCAATTCGCTGCTTTACAAGAAGGTGGACATCTCCGCCGCCTCGGCCGACAACACGGCCAAAAGCACGCTGTCGTTGCAACTGACCTCGCTGACGACGGTCAAGATGACCCTCGACGCCGCCATGAAGTCCGGCGAGACGCTCACGGCCTCCTACAACGGCACATGCTCCCGCCACAGCGAGCAGAGCGGGCAGGGCGAAGGCATCGTCCTCGATACGCCGGTGTTCAGTTGGTGGCTGGGCAGCGAGAAACCCGCCTCGGGCGCCAACGACTACTACATCGCCGTAACCGACGCGCCCTACACGATCCAGAGCGGCGTTCAGGCCGCGCTCACCGAGCCGGGCTACATGCTGGTCATCGACTGCTACCTCGACAGCGGCGAGAAGTGGAAGACCTTCCCCACGGGCGTCTTCAACGAAAGCCCCGGGCTGGAGGACCACACCTATTCGTTCGACAACAGCTTCGTGCTCTACTTCGACGGAACGAACTACAACCAGATGCACCTCTCGGGCCCGATCACGATCTCGCGCGACGCGCAGAACATCGCCAAGATCTCCACGACGTTCCTCGACGAGGACGGCATCGTCGGCGAAGCGGGCACGGAGTATCCGATCTCGTTCGAGGGCGACCTGCGCGTGGGCAACGGCACGACGCTGCCCACCATGCCGCACCTGATGCACGACATCGAGTTCAAGGGCGTATATGCCCAGGGCGTGTACAGCGGCGACGTCTATGACACCGGCGGCGGCATGATCGAAATGACCTTCTACGACGAGAAGGGCGACGCCGGCGAGCCCTTCGGCTATGCGGTGAAGCTCACTGTCATCGGTCCGAAGTTCCTGGACCCGAAGAAGGAACGCAAGCTCACCCCCGGCACGTACACGGCCGCCACGACCTACAAGAAGGATACGTGGATGCCGGCCGCCGAAATGACCATCCTCGGCATGGTGATCCCCATGGGAACCTACGCCGCCTATGACGACCAGACGCAGAACGGCCAGTACTCGTACGGCTCGGAGGGCACGATCGAAATCGAGGAGCTGGCCAACAACCGTCACCGCGTCACGTTCGAAATCGAGGCGCAGACGGGCTACGTGTTCAAGGGCAGCTTCGAGGGCGACATTCCGCTCGAGGACCAGTCGGACGACAGCGAAGACGACGGCTCCTCGACGCTCACCGAGGATCTCGACATGGACCTGAGCTACCTGGAGAAAGCGCACTGCTTCCCGCAGACGCAGATCTTCGTCCCCGGACTGGGCACGATCGACGTGGCCGATCTCACCACCGTCACTCCGCCCGCTCCGGAAGCCTGCGGCTACCAGTTCATCGACCTCGGTCTCGCCACGGGAACCTACAAGCATGATCCGACCGGCGAATACAACGATCCGGGCAAACTCGTCGAGGGCGACATCGTCCGTCTCGACCTGCTCGTGGAGCCGGGCGACGAGGGCAAGATCACTCCGGGAACCTACACCCTCTCGCCGAACCGCTATCCGGCCCAGATGCGGCCCGGTGTCGCACTCCGCGGCTACCAGGGCGGCGAAGGCCATATCGGCACACGCTGGCTGGGCATCGGCAGCGCGATCGGCAACGGCTATCCCAAATACCACAGCGATCCGGATCACATCGTCATCGACGGCTGGCTCAACATCGCCTCAATGAAGGGATACGCCAGCATCTACGAAGGAACCGTGACGATCACGAAGGCCGAGGGCGGCGAAAACTGGTTCACCTTCGAGGTGGACGGCGAGGACGTGCTGCACCACAGCATCACGGGCACGTGGACCGGTCCGGTCGTGCTGGGCGACGGCGTCACCCCGGTAGTCTCCTCGGGCAAGGAGTTCAAACCCGCGGCCGCGGCCGCACCGGAGGCGAAACCCGCGTCCGAAAAGCAGCGCTTCCCGACGATGCGCGACGCCGCGGACTCGAAACCCGCACAGGCCCTCCCCGCACGCCGGCTCTCGCTCCGGTAGAGGAACCCCGAAACGGCGCGGGTGCGGCCCACCCGCGCCGTTACACCCAAAAACCTTTAAACCCTCTTGCTTATGAAAAAGAGCTATCTTTCGGGACTACGCGTCCTGACCTGGGCGATGCTGCTCGCCGCCGGAAGCTTCGTGTCGTGCTCCGACGATAACGAAGGCAAGGACGGCCCGACGCCCCCGCCCGATCCGGTCGAGCTGAACGACCAGTTCGAATACGACGGAGGCGATCCCGTGGACATCAAGTCGGCGATCTACGAGGTGGAGGACACCGACCTCTACACGTTCTACCTCTCGCCCTCGAACGGCGTGACCGGCATGGACGACATGACCGCGGTGAACGACTTCCTGCGCATTGCGGTCCGCAACCCCAAGGGAACCGTCAATACGGAGACCGACGAGTTCGAGATCGCCTACAAGGACATCGCGGTGAACAGGAACACGCTGAAGACCGACGTCGAGAAGGTGTCGCTGCAGGCCGACCTGGTCGCCGAGACCTCGACGCTCAACCTCCATGTCGAGGTGACGATGAAGTCGGGCAAGACGCTGCTGGCGCGGTACAACAACACCTGCACCGAGGCCGTTCCCGCCGAGCTGACGAACCAGTACGAGCTGGACAAGACGGTGACCGGCATCGGAAGCGCCGTCGAATGGCACGACGCCGCGGCCGCCGCGACGACCTACTGCTTCTATGCCGATCCCGACGTGACGGCCCCCTCCGAGGAGACGGCCGGCTTGCAGATCACGGTCGCCGACGGCGTGGAGACCGCCGAAGTCGATCTGGCGACGGCCGACGCCGAAAAGATCCGGATCGCATGCGGCGAGTTCGAGAGCGGCGAAGGCATGACCGGCACGCTCTCCCTGGCCAAGTCGGGCTCGAAGCTCACCCTGACGCTCGACGCCGAGAAGGGCGCGAGCCGTCTGCGTGCCGCCTATGCGGGCGATCCCGTCGTGGGCTACGCGAGCACGAACAGCCTGACGGTGACCGAGGGCGAAACGCACGAGACGAACGATCTGAAGAAGGTGTTCCTCTACCAGAGCGCCGCCACCAACGTCCTCACATTCGGACAGGTCGCCGATGCCGAGGCTCCCGCCGGACTGACGAAGGGCCATTACGCCGTCTCGTTCAACCTCTCGACCTCCCAATTACAGGGTGCGACGGTCGATTTCGGAAAGCAGGAGGCACAGGTGCGGATCTTCGACTACCGGGCCTACCGGACATGGGACAACGCCAAAGTCAAGGGCGCGACGGGTACGGTGACGACGATCCAGGCCGGCGAGCGGACCTACCTGCGCTTCTCGGTGGAATTCCCCGAGGGTCCGAAACTCGAAGGCGAATGGTTCGGAACGTTCACGACCGTCAAGGAGGAGACCGACATGACGCCCGTCGAGCCGTTCCGCCCCCGTGTCTCGATCAAGTCGGAGACGGGCGAAACGCTCCTGGACTGGGAAGTCACGGCGCTGGAACTGCGTCACGACACGAACTTCCGCGACTCGAATACGGGCGACATGATCGACGCGGCCTACATCTTCTATTTCCGGACCGACAAGACCGAAGACAACTTCGGCATCGACGGTCTCATCGGAACACCCATGTTCCGCCTGCCCGACGCGTACGTCGGAAGGGACAACTTCGATCTGACCGAAGACGCCGAATGCAAGTGGGCGTTCAATTTCAACAACTCGAACCTCAGCCGGTACAGCACGGGATACGGATGCAACAACTCCTGGATGAAACAATGTCCCAACGAGGCCACCCTGACGGTCAAGAAGAACGACAAGGAGTGGGAATTCACCTTCACCATGCTGGACTACGGAATGTTCGGTTACACGGAACAGGGAACCAAAAACGTTCTGACGATCGAATGGAAGGGTCCGGCCACCAAATACACCGGATCCCAAAAGAACGACATGACCGACGCGGACTATTGAAGCATTAAAGTAAACTGCCGCTGAAAACAGCCCCTCTCTCCGGATTCCGGCCCGGCGGCCGGACCGGGGGGGGGATTTTCAGGGCCTTTCCCGAAGGCGGCGGGTCCCGCGGCCGGCACTTTCGGGCGCAAACGCAATTTCCAAACTTTTCAATATGACAAGAAAACTCCTCATCACACTGACGGTCACTCTGGGCGTCTGCTTCGCGACTTTCGCGCAGCAGCTCCGGATAACCGGCACGGTCAAGGACCACACGGGCCTGCCCGTGGCGGGCGCGACCATTCTGGTCGGCGGCTCGGCATCCGGAACCACCTCCAACGCGGACGGCAGTTTCGTCATCGAAGCCCCCGAAGACGGGACGCTGCTCGTCTCGTTCATCGGCTACCAGTCGCAGCAGATCGCCGTGGCCGGGAAGACGCACATCGACATCGTCCTGAAAGAGGACGCGCAGGCCATCGACGACGTGATCGTGATGGCGTTCGGTACGGCCAAGAAAGAGGCCTTCACCGGTTCGGCCGCCGTCATCAAGTCGGACGACATCGCCAAGTCGCAGCAGTCCAACGTGGCGCAGGCTCTGGCCGGAAAGGTCGCCGGCGTGCAGATCGCCAACACCTCGGGACAGCCCGGCTCGAGCCCCTCGATCCGCATCCGCGGCTTCAGTTCGCTCAACGCCGGCAACGACCCGCTGTGGATCGTGGACGGCATGCCCTATTCGGGCGATCTGAACAACCTCAACCCGAACGACATCGAGTCGATGACCGTGCTGAAGGACGCCGCCTCGAACGCCCTGTACGGCGCCCGCGGCGCCAACGGCGTGGTGATGGTCACCACCAAGAAGGCCAGGTCGCGCGAAGCCGTGGTCACGGTGGACGCCAAATGGGGCGTCAATTCGCGCGCCGTCAAGGATTACGAGTACATCACCAACCCGGCGCAGTTCTACGAAACGCATTACGGCGCCCTGAAGAACTATTACCTCAGCTCGGACATGAGCGCCATGGAGGCCCACAACAAGGCCAACCAGAACCTCACGGGTGCGGCCGGCGACGGCGGTCTGGGCTACATGATCTACACGCTTCCCGAAGGGCAGCAGTTCATCGGCATCAACGGCAAGGTCAATCCGCTGGCCACGCTGGGCCGCCGCCTCGTTTACAAGGGCGAGGAGTACTACGTCCGTCCCGACGACTGGACCGACGCCGCTTACCGGACCTCGCTCCGCCAGGAGTACAACGTCAGCATCAGCGGATCGGGCGAGAAGACCTCGGCCTATGCCTCGTTCGGCTACCTCGACAACGAGGGCATCGTTTACAACTCGGACATGGAGCGCTTCACCAGCCGCCTGAAGATGGACTACCAGGCCAAGAAGTGGCTCAAGTTCGGCGCCAACGCCACCTATTCGCGCTACCGCTACAACCAGATCGACGACAGCGGCGCCAGCAACTCGTCGGGCAACGTCTTCGCCTACACGACGACCGTCGGCCCGATCTACCCGCTCTACATCCGCGACGGCGAGGGCCGCATCAGGTACAACGAGGACGGCATCAAGCTCTACGACTACGGCAACGGCGACAACGCCGGCATGGAACGTTCGCTCTTCACCAACAGCAACGCCCTCTCCGAGTCGCGCCTCAACAAGCAGGAGAGCGAAGGCAACGCCTTCAACGGCACGGCCTACTTCGACGTCACGTTCCTCAAGGACTTCAAGTTCACGTTCAACGCCGGCGTGACGCTCGACGAGGCGCGCTCGACGATCTACTACAACCCCTACTTCGGGCAGTTCGTCAGCGAGGAGGGCCTGCTCCAGAAGGGCCACCAGCGCCAACTGGAGTACAACACGCAGCAGATTCTGAACTACACCAAGCAGATCGGCCCGCACAACATCAACGTCATGGCCGGCCACGAATACTACAACTCCGTCGTCTCCGTCCTCTCGGCCGGCAAGAGCCACATGCTCACCGACGACAACGACGAGCTGGCCGGAGCGATCATCGACAAGCAGTCGGCCGCGTCCTACCGCACCGAGTACAACAACGAGGGTTACTTCGCCCGCGTCATGTACGACTACGAGAACAAGTACTTCTTCTCGGCCTCCTACCGCCGCGACGCCTCGTCGCGCTTCCACACCGACCACCGCTGGGGCAACTTCTGGTCGCTGGGCGGCGCGTGGATCATCAGCCGCGAAGGCTTCATGGCCGGAACCGAGAAGTGGCTCGACAACCTCAAGCTGAAGGCCTCGATCGGTTCGCAGGGCAACGACAACATCGGCGACTTCCGCTATACGGACACCTACTCGATCAACAACGCCAACGGCGAGGTATCGACCGTCTTCAAAGACAAGGGTTCCGAGAACATCACCTGGGAGACCAACTCCAACTTCAACGCCGGCGTGGAGTTCAGCTTCCGCCAGGGCCTCGTATCCGGCGGCATCGAGTACTTCCTCCGCAAGACGACCGACATGCTGCTGGCATTCCCCGTGCCGCCTTCGAAGGGCTACTCCTCCTACTATGCCAACGTGGGCGACATGCGCAACAGCGGTATCGAGATCGAGCTGAACTTTACGCCGATCCGCCGCGAAAACCTCGTCTGGGACATCAACCTTAACATGACGCACCTGCGCAACAAGATCACCATGCTGCCGCCCGAACGCCGCAACAAGCAGGTCGAGGGGTACTACGGCTACGTCAGCGGCACGAGCTTCTACGGCGAAGGACTTCCCATGTACACCTTCTACATGAAGAAGTATGCCGGCGTCTCGGAGGACGGCAAATCCATGTGGTACATGGACGAGACCGACGGCAAGGGCAACCCCACGGGCAAGCGCGTCACGACCACCGAGTTCGCCAAGGCGTCGGACTACCTCTGCGGCGACCCCATTCCCGACCTCTACGGCGGCTTCGGCACGAGCTTCAGCTACCGCGGCTTCGACCTGAGCGTGGCCTTCACCTACCAGATCGGCGGCCTGGCCTACGACTCGGGCTATGCGGCGGCCATGTACTCGCCGGCCAACAAATCGACGGGTATGAACTGGCACAAGGACATCCTCAAGGCATGGAGCCCGGAGAACCCCTCGTCGGACATCCCGCGCCTGCAATACGAGGATCAGGACCAGAACGCCACCTCCGACCGTTTCCTCATGGACGCCAGCTACCTGAACCTGCAGAACATCAACGTGGGCTATACGCTGCCGGCGAAGTTCACGCAGAAGTTCGGCGTGGACCGCCTGCGCATCTACCTCGCCTGCGAGAACGTCTGCTACTGGTCCAAGCGTCAGGGATTCGATCCCCGCTACTCCTACACGGGATCCACTTCCCAGGCCGCCTACTCGCCGGTACGCACGATTTCGGGCGGTATCAATATCCAATTCTAACGCTTTTCCGCATATGAAAAACATTCTCAAAATATCGGCCGCGGCGGCAGCCATGACCCTCGCGCTGAGCGGCTGTATCAAGGATGCCACGCCCACGCAGATCGCCACCGAGGACCAGGTGACGCTCGAGACGCTCGTCCGCGGCATCCCGGCGGCCCTCGTCATGTATAACTCGACCGGCTATGCGCAGGACGGCGCCGCATGGGACTTCTCGCTGCCGGCCATCCACCTGGCCACGGAGTCCATGACGGGCGATCTGGTCGTTACGGGCAACATCGGCTACGACTGGTTCACGCAGTGGGGAACCAACGTATCGCTCGGTTCGGATTACGCCGTGGGCGCGCTCACGTGGGACAACTACTACACGTGGATCATGATGGCCAACAACGTCATCAAGCAGATCGACGCCTCGGACTTCTCCTCGCTCGACGCCACGCAGCGCTCCTACCTGGGCTTCGCCTACACCTACCGGGCCATGTTCTACCTCGATCTGGTGCGTCTGTACGAATTCAAGGAGAACACGGTGACCGAAGCGCCCGAACTGCTGGGGCTGGGCGTGCCCGTCGTACTGCCCGAGACCACCGAGGCCGAGGCCAAGAACAACCCCCGCGCCAAGGTCGATGACATCTACGACAAGGTGATCTTCCCCGATCTGGACAACGCCGAGGAGCTGCTCGAGAACTACACCGCGCCCGACAAGTACACGATCAGCCTGGCGCTGGTTTACGGACTGAAGGCCCGGGCCTGGCTCGAGCGGGGCACGGCCAAGAACGACGCCGAGTCGTACCGCCAGGCCGCCGAGTACGCCCGGCAGGCCATCACCGCCAGCGGCTGCACGCCCCTGACGCAGGAGCAGTGGGAAGACCCCACGAACGGCTTCAACAGCGCCACGTCGAACGATGCCTGGATCTGGGGCCTCGCCCTGCCGAGCGAGAGCGTCGCCAACCTCTTCTGCTTCACCGTGCACATGAGCTGCGAAAACGACTGGGCTCCCTACCACGCCGGCCGCGGCATCAACCGGAACCTCTATTACAGCATCGACTCGCGCGACTTCCGCCGCCACTCGTGGCTCGACCCCGACCGCAGCTCCTACGCCTACAAGAGCTGCCGTCCCGACGCCGACACCTACTTCAAGGAGTCGCTGGCCGACTTCGCCAACATCAAGTTCCGCCCGGCGCAGGGCGCCTATGCCGACTACAAGGTGGGCGGCGCGGCCGACCATTGCTGCATGCGCGTCGAGGAGATGTACTTCATCGAGGCCGAGGCCACGGCGCAGGCCGGCGACCTGGCCGGCGGCATCCGCCTGCTCAACGAGTTCATGACCTCCTACCGCATGATGAACGGCGCGACCTACGACTGCACGAGCAAGTCGGGAACGCTCGAAGGGTTCATCAACGAGCTGATGCTCCAGAAGCGCATCGAGTTCTGGGGCGAAGGCATCGTCATGTTCGACATGAAGCGGCTCGACATGTCCAGCAAGCGCGGTTACGTCGGGACCAACGCGCCCTCGTCGTACCGCCTCAACGTCGAGGGACGCGCTCCCTACTGGAATTTCGTAATCATCCGCTCCGAGACGCAGAACAACCCCGTCATCGCCACGCAGAACAACCCCGACCCGTCGGGACTGGTCGAGCCGTGGAAGGGCTGACCTGCTGCGCAAAAATGCTTACTAACATTTAAATCAGCGAATTGTGAAGACACTCAAATACATCTTATGGGCATTCCTGGCGGCATTCGCGGCCGTCGGCTGCTCGGACGACCCGACCTACACGGCCGGCTCCGAGGAGGACCCGGATAACTACGGCGTCTATTTCCCGACCCAGACTTCGCCGACGGAGGTGGAGCTGGATCCCGCGGAAGAGCCCGAGATCACCTACAAGGTCCGCCGCACCCGGTATCTCGACGCCATCACGGTTCCGGTCGAGATCACGACCAGCGCGGAGGAGATTTTCGAAATCGAACCGATCGTCTTCGGTCCGGGCGAGGAGGAGACCGAATTCACCGTCTCCTTCCCCAACGCCAAGGAGGGCGAGACCTACACGTGCGACATCCGCATCGTAGATCCGCACTACATTTCGATCTACGGTCCCAGGGCGACGAGCCTTTCGTTCTCGGTGCTCCGCGCGGGCTGGGAGCTGGTGACCGAAGGGGAAGCGACCAAAGGCAAATGGCGCGACGAGGTGATCGGCGACATCTACTCGATGGACGTCTCGACGTTCAACCCCTACCCCGAAGTCGAGGTCGAAATCTACCAGCGCACGGACCTTCCGGGCTACTACCGCGTGAAGGTCTATAACAGCGCCCTCGTCACGGCGCTGGTCGGCCAGCAGATGAACGTCCAGAGCCGCGACGTGTGGACGATCATCGACGCCCGCGACCCGAACAGGGTATTCCTGCCCTACCAATCGACCGGACTGACGCTCAACTCCGGCGACGGCGAGCTCAAATTCGCCTCCAACGTGGCCGAGAACTTCGTCATGGAGGAGTCGGCCGGACAGTACGGCACGCTCAAGGACGGCGTCATCACCTTCCCGGCGCAAAGCATCCTGCTCGAACTGGAGAAGGAAGCGGGATCGTTCTTCTACGGCAACCGGAACGGAATGCACCGCATCCTGATGCCGGGCGTCGTGATTCCCGACTACACCGTGACGCTCGCCAAGAGCGAACCGAAGGAGGGCGTCGTGGAGATCGCGGCGACCTTCGCGGCGGACGCCCGGGAGATGAAATACGCGGTGTTCGAAGGCGTGCTCGACGACGGACAGGCCAGCCTGACGGCTCAGGACATGGACAAGAACAAGGACAATCCGGACACGTTCCAGGGTTCGATCACCGAATCCGGCACGATCCGCGTCGAGAACAGGCAGACGGGCAAATACACGCTCGTGGGCTGCATCTACGACGAGGAGGGCACGATGCGCTCCTACGCCTTCGTATCGTTCGGCTACGTGGCCGCAGACGACGAAAAGCCGGTGATCCTCACGGTGGGTCTCGAGGCCACCAACGAATATGCGGGCCAGGGGCTGACATCGGACAACTCGGCGAAGTTCTACGCCTACGGCGAGGGAATCGAATCGGCCGTCTATGGACTGTTCCGCAGCAGTCGGCTCGAAGGCATCGACAAGAACGCGCTGCTGGACAGCCAGGGCACGCCCTTCACCGAGGAGCAGCTCGCCCAGCTCAACGACAAACACTTCAGCGTCATGCTGACCGGCCTGAACGGCGACAGCGAGTACACGCTGCTGATGCGCGCCAGCAACGGCTACATCAGCGAGATCAAGGAGGCCGCCTACAAGACCACGGGCACGTACAACCCGGCCATGGAGGATTTCGTTTACGAAGACTTCCTCTCCGCCGAGGAGCAGCCTTCGGTCGAGAAGCTCAGATCGACGGCGTGGAACTACTACGCCATGGACCTGATGGATTACTCCTCGGAACAGCCGATGCGCCGGAAGATCGGCACCGTGACGATGACCGACAACCCCGAGATCACCGCACAGGCGGGAGGCACGGTGCTGAACGTGGACGGCCTCTCGGGCATCGACTTCGAGAGCGGCGGTTCCGTATTCGGCTTCTACATCCCGGGCAACCAGACCTTCGACGGCTACAACGGCGTCCTGGCGCTCTACACCGACAAGGACCTCACGCCGGCCACCTACAAGGGAAAAAGCACGATCCTCGGTTTCACGCCGCTGGAATCGCCCACCTCCATCTATTACGGTTACGGTCTGTTCGTGGGCGCCGTCGCCGACGGATACCTCTACTGCGTACCGTCGCCCGCAGGCGTGCAGCAGGGGCTTACGTTCAATTACTTCTTCACCGGAACGACCAGCGAGGTGTTCAGCATGATGACCGAGATGATGCTCGTCGATCCCGAAAAGGACCTCGGCGGAGAGCTCCCGAGCGCCGCATTGCAGCGCATCGCCGAACTGCGGCGACAGGCCGTGAAGGCTTTCGCCCCGCGGAACTGCGTCGAGCTGCCCGAGTTCAGCGGCGGCGCGGGCTGCACGGGCCCCGCGAAACCGGTTCTTCCGGGAAATCTCGCGGTGAACCCGATGCCGGCATCGGCTCCCTCCGTGAAGCGGGCCGACGCGGCGACGACCGCCGCAGGTCCGGCCGCCGGAGGCGCTTCGGCGCCGGGCGACTTCCGGAAAACGGGCGTGCGGGCCGAAAAAAGACTGAAATAACCGTCCGGGAAGCGGCCGGAGGTTCGGCATGATGCCGGCCGCTTCCCTTTTTCAGACGATAACGACATGCCGACCATTCTCAACAAAACAAGTATATGCAGAACACCAAGAAATTTCTGATCTTCGCATCCCTGCTGTTCGCGGCCTGTACGTCCGATCCGCTCCAGGAGCCGGCAGGCACGGCCGGCGACGCCGGGGAAACGGCCGTCTCCAAGATCTGCAACACCTCCGCCCATGCGGCCCGGGGAACGCTGATCGCCAAATTCGACGACGAGGCCGTCCCCACCCTCGAGCAGGCCGCCGCGCAATACGCCGCGACGCGCAGCGGCGGCGCCATGACGCGCTCGGGCATCGCCCCGGTCGACGAGATTCTCGCCGACCTGCACGTCACCTCGCTCGAACGCGTCTTCCCCGACGCCGGGGAGCACGAGGCGCGCACCCGCGCGGCCGGACTGCACAGGTGGTACGTCCTCGCATTCGACGAGGAGCAGGACCTCGACGAAGCGGCCCGCCGGCTCGCCGCCGTGGCCGAAATATCGAAGATCCAGTTCAGCGTCAAACGCCGGAAGGCCTTCGACGGCAAGGCCTATCCGTTCCGCGAGGAGCCTCGCGGCGCGACCCGCGGTCTGGTCCGGTCGGACTTCAACGACCCGAACCTCTTCTGGCAGTGGCACTACATCAACAACGCCGACCAGGCGGTGGCCACCACCGCGCTCGCCGGAGCCGACATCAATGCGGCCGACGCCTGGAAACTCACCGGAGGCGACCGCCGGGTCATCGTGGCGATCGTGGACGAAGGGGTGAAATACACCCACCCCGACCTGGCGGCCAACATGTGGACCAACCCGAACCCCTCGAAAGAATACGACTATCAGGACATCCACGGCTGGAATTTCGCCGCCGACGCTCCGATCTCGTGGGACCGGGTCGAGACGCTGCCCAACGGCCAGAAGGACGGCGATTCGGGACACGGCACGCACGTCGCGGGCACGGTCGCCGCGGTCAATAACAACGGGCTCGGCGTAGCGGGCGTGGCCGGAGGCACGGGCAACGGCGACGGCGTGCAGATCATGTCGTGCCAGATCTTCTCCGGCTCCACGGACGCCACCGACCTCATCGTGAGCCGCGCGATCAAGTACGCCGCCGACCACGGAGCCTCGATCCTCCAGTGCTCCTACGGCTACGAAGGCGCGGGCATCCGGTCGGACCGCGAATACGAGAAATCGGCCCCGCTGGAGGTCGAGGCGATCCGGTACTTCCTCGCCCAGAGCAACTGCAAGGCGATGGACGGCGGCCTGGCCGTTTACTCGGCGGGCAACGAATCGAAGCCCTACTCCGACTACCCGGGCGGCTACCGCGACTGCATCTCCGTCACGTCGTTCTCGGCCGACGGACTGCCGGCCTACTACACCTGCTACGGTCCCGGCTGCAACATCGCGGCCCCGGGCGGCGAGACGGGCGGCCTGAGCGGCGGCGAGAAGGCCGGCGTGCTCTCGACGCTCTGTTCGGAGATCAGCGGAACGGACTACGGCTACATGCAGGGAACCTCGATGGCCTGCCCGCACGTCTCGGGCGTCGCCGCGCTGGGCCTCTCCTATGCGCTGGCCAAAGGCAAGCACTACACGCGCGAGGAGTTCGTCTCGATGCTCCTCACCTCGGTGAACGACATCGACGCGCGGCTCGAGGGAACCAAGACCACGGGTGCGACGCTCAACCTGGAGGACTACCGCGGCAAGATGGGCACGGGAACCGTGGACGCCTACCAGTTGCTCATGCAGATCGAGGGAACGCCCTGCCTGAAGGTCTCGACCGGCAGGCTGGAGCTCATCACCCTCACGCAGCACTTCGGCGGATCGGCCCAGAACCTGACCTACCGGGGCGTGGAGATCGCCAAGGAGGACATGGAGAAGCTCGGCATGACGGCGGAGCCTGAAATGTACAACGGCCAGTTGATGATAAAATGCACGAAACCGGGTGTCGCACGCATCACCGTCAAGGCGGTCGGCGGCGGCAACCGCCCCGGCTCGGAGACGATCATGGGCGGCATCGAAATCTCCAAGGAATTCGCCGTCATCGCCCGGGAAACGGGAGCCGAAAACGGAGGTTGGTTATAAACGACAGTAGCACACTAAAGAATCCAATGAAAAAGCATATCTATTCCCTGTTTGCAGCCGCGCTGCTCGTATTCTGCGCCGGATGCTCGAACGACGACGACGGACCTGCCATCTCCGACAAAGGCGTGGTGGGCGAGTGGCATCTCACGTCGTGGAACCACGAAACGCCGGCCGATTTCGACGTCTATGTCCAATTCGGGGCCGACGGGAAATTCGACATCTTCCAGAAGGTGGAGACTTCGGCCTACGTCCGGTATTCCGGCCGTTTCGCCGCGTCGGATTCGCGCCTTTCGGGCCGTTACAGCGACGGCGTGGCGTGGAGCACGGACTACACCTTCGAACTGAGCGACAACGGCGACACCCTGACGATGACCAGCGCCACGGAGGGCGCCGAAGTGAGCGTCTATACCAGAACCCCCATTCCCGAGGAGGTGCTCGACGCTCCCCAGGTGCGTTCCGGCACGCTCCCCGACGGATTCCGGCGGATTCTGTAATCCGGAGCGATCCTCACTCAACCGAAAGACGGACTCTTAAAGAGTCCGTCTTTTTTTCGAAAAATGCGGCCGGAAACCCACCGGAGAACAGGTCCGGAAGAAGCGAACCCCGGAAAGCGGGGAAAACACTCTCCGGAAAGCCCCCAAGAAACAGGAAAAACAACCCCTCCGGGAAGCGCACTCCGCCCGAAAAGCAAGGAAACGCCCCCGGGGACGGGAAGCGGGTCCGGCTACTCGTCCTCCCCGTCGTCGTAAAATACTTCGTCCATGAGCGTATCCAGCTCGCGCCGCTCCTTCTTGGTGGGGCGGCCCGTACCGCGGTCGCGGAAGACGAAGATCGTCTCGCGCGGCACGTCGAGCTTCGCCAGCTCCTCCTGCGGCGTGACGTCGAGGCAGTAATCCGGAACGTTTCTGGCCCCCTGGCGGCTCGACACCAGCCCGAGCACCTTGTACGAATAGGTCACCTGCCGTTTGCGCACGGCGATCAGGTCGCCGATCTTCACTTCGCGCGAGGGCTTGGCGAAGGAGCCGTTCACCGTCACCTTGTTGGTGCGGATGGCGTCCGCCGCATCGCTGCGGGTCTTGAAAACCCGCACGGCCCAAAGGTATTTGTCCAAACGAATGTCGTCCATAACCGAAAACTATGCGATCTCAATTTCCGTTGTCTGCCGGGTTGCCGCCGTCCGCGGACCCGTTACCGCTCGTAGAGCGTCTCGGCGCGGGGTCTGTCGTGCGACTGCTCGTCGTTTTGACGGCTGACGCTCAGGATCATCCCCAGCGCGATGGTCGTGAAGAGGGTCGAGGAGCCGCCGCGCGAGATGAGCGGCAGGGTCTGGCCCGTCTCGGGAATCAGATTCACCGTCACCATGACGTGCAGCAGCGCCTGGCAGGTGATGAGCAGCGCCAGCCCCAGCACCAGCAGCCCCGGAAAGGCCGTGCCGCAGCGCCGGAAGATCTCGATGGCGCGGAAGAAAATCCACAGGTAGAGCATCAGCAGCACCACGGCCAGCAGCAGCCCGTACTCCTCGACGAAGAAGGCATAGGCGTAGTCGCTCTCGGGGTGGATCATCTCCACGCGCATGGCGCTCTGTCCGGCCCCTTCGCCCAAGATTCCGCCGTTGTGAATGGCGATCATCGAACGTTCGGTGTCCGTGAGGTGCTCGATCGGCTTATCGACCTGCGACGAGGTCCAGAGGTGAATCCACGTCGAGACGCGCCCTTCGGCCGTCTCGCTGCGTCCGAGGTTGAGCGTCATGACCACCGCGATGGCCGCGACGCCCCATCCCACGAGCTTCATCAGCTCGCCGAAACGCACCCGTCCGATGAGCATCATCACCCAAGAGGCCATGGCCACCAGCACGGCCGACGAGGTGTGCGCCGGGAAGATCACCAGACACGACACCGCGACGGGCATGAGAATCGGCCATGTCCCCTCGCGCCAGATTTTCCGCTGCGCGGGCGACGAGCGCCAGGTCCAGAACCGCCACGTGGGGACGATGCGGATCTTGTCGATCTTCGACTGCCTCCCGGCCAGCTGCTGCGCGAGGAACAGCACCGTGGCGACCTTCAGCGCCTCCGACGGCTGGAACTGGAAGGGCCCGAGCGGAATCCAGCGCGCTGCGCCGTTGGTCGTCGAGCCGATGAAATAGACGGCGACGGTCAGCAGCACCGAGAGGAAATAGACGGGGCGGGCGAAGTAGTTGTAGATGCGGCAGTTGATCTTCTGCACGGCGAACATCACCACGAGGCTCGCCGCGAGGATCATCAGCTGCTGGCGCAGGAAGTGCGCCGTCGTGCGGGCCGTGTGCGCGTCGTAGGCCATCTTGGCCGTCGAGGAATAGACCACCAGCACGGAGATCACCGCCAGCGCGGCGACGATGATCCACAGCACGCGGTCGCCCGTGAAGAGGTCGAGCCGCGCCGCACCTCCGCCGGCCGCACCGGTATCGTCCGCAGCGGGTCCGGAGTCGCCCGCAGCACCGCGGCGCCCTCCCGGCGGCGTCTCCGCCGGGGCGCCCCGGCGGCGCGGCGCGGCATCGCGGGCCGTTTCCGCCGCCGTCCGTTCGTCGTATCCGTATTCCTCCCGCTCCATGTCGTCAGGCATTTTCGTTCACCCAGCGCTTGAAACGTTCGCCGCGGTCCTCGTAGTTGCGGAACAGGTCGAAGCTCGCGCAGGCGGGCGACAGCAGCACCGCGTCGCCCTCCCGGGCCGCGGCCTTCGCCGCCGTCATCGCCCCGTCGAGCGAAGAGGTCGGAATCACCTCGGGAACCACCCCCGCAAATTCGCTCAGGAGCTTGGCGTTGTCCAGCCCCATGCAGACGAGCGTGTGCACCTTCTCGCGGGCGAACGCCTTCAGCGGCCCGTAATCGTTGCCCTTGTCCGTGCCTCCGGCGATCCACACCACGGGCCGCTTCATGCTCTCCAGCGCGTAGTAGACCGAATCGACGTTCGTGGCCTTCGAGTCGTTGATCCACAACACGCCGCCCTTCTCGGCCACCGGTTCGAGCCGGTGTTCGACCGGGGCGAATTCGTAGAGCGAGCGGCGGATCCGCGCCGGGGCGACGCCCGCCGCGAGGGTCGCCAGCGCCGCGGCCATGGCGTTGTAGGCGTTGTGCAGCCCCTTGATCCGCAGCTTCGCGGTGTCGATCTCCACGGAGCTTTTCCCGGCCGCGGCCGTGAAGCGTCCGTCGCAGAGGAAGGCGTCGCCCGCGCCGCTCGCCACGGCGTTCTTCGCGGCGAAGGGCAGTTGTTTCATGCGCAGGTCGTAGCGCGGCAACTGCCGCCAGATCACCTCGTCGTCGCCCGAATAGACGAACCAGTCGCGCGAGGTCATGTTCCGCACGATGCGCATCTTCGAGTCCGCATAGTTCTGAAAGCAATGGTCATAGCGGTCCAGGTGGTCGGGCGTGATGTTCATCAGCACCCCGATATGGGCGCGGAAGCGGTACATGCCGTCGAGCTGGAAGGAACTGAGCTCCAGCACATACCAGTCGTAATCGCCCGTGGCGACCGAATAGGCGAAGCTCTCGCCGATGTTGCCCCCGAGCGCCACGTTCAACCCTGCGTCGCGCATGATCTTGTAGATGAGCGACGTGGTGGTGGTCTTGCCGTTCGACCCCGTGATGCAGATGCAGCGCGCCCGGCCGATGTAGCGGCCCGCGAACTCCATCTCGGAAATCACCGGAATACCCGCCTCGCGGATACGCCGCACGATGGGCGCCGTCTCGGGAATCCCGGGCGACTTGACGACCTCCGACGCCGCGAGGATGCGCTCTTCGGTGTGGCCGCCCTGCTCGTAGGGAACCCCCCACTCGTCGAGCCGCTCGCGGTAGCGGTCGGCGATACGGCCCGAGTCCGACAGGAAGACCCCGAACCCCTTCTTCTTGGCGAGGATCGCGGAGCCGTAGCCGCTGATTCCGCCGCCCAAAACGACGATGAATTTCTTCTGCATGATTCCGTTCTTTATTTTCCGGCCGTCCCGGAAGCGCCCTGCGGCCCCGGCGGACGGCCCGATTGCTTATCGTATCTTCAGCGTCACCAGCGTTATGGCCGCCAGCAGCAGCGAAATGATCCAGAACCGCGTGACGATCTTCGTCTCGAAGATGCCCCGCTTCTGGTAGTGGTGGTGTACGGGCGACATGAGCAGGATGCGGCGCCCCTCGCCGTAGCGGCGCCTGGTGTACTTGAACCATCCCACCTGCATCATCACCGAGAAGCTCTCCACGAGGAAAACCCCGCACAGCAGCGGCAGCAGCAGCTCCTTGCGGATGCAGAGCGCGAAGACGGCGATCACGCCGCCGATCGAGAGCGAGCCCGTGTCGCCCATGAAGATCTGCGCCGGGAAGGAGTTGTACCAGAGGAAGCCGACCAGCGCCCCGACCAGCGCCGCGGCGAAGACCACCAGTTCGCCGCTCTGCGGGATATACATGATATTGAGGTAGTCGGCGTAAACGATGTGGCCCGAGAGGTAGGCCAGCACCCCCAGCACGGCAACGATCGGGACCGATACGCCCGTGGCCAGCCCGTCGAGGCCGTCCGTCAGGTTCGCGCCGTTCGACACGGCCGTCACCACGAAGATCGCCACCAGCACGTAGAGCAGCCACGTGGCCGTTCCGTTGCCTCCGGTGAGCCAGCCGTAGTCGAACTCGTTGTCCTTGATGAAGGGAATGGTCGTCTGCGTGGTCTTGACCGATTCGGAACTGAGCACCACCGTCTGCCGCACGCTCTGCACCGCACGCCCCTCCTCGTCGAGATAGACCGTCTCCACGGGCCGCGTGGACTTCTCGCGCACGACGATCTCGGGCGAGAGCCACATGGTCGTCCCGACGATGACGCCCAGCCCGACCTGTCCCACGATCTTGAAGCGCCCCTTGAGGCCCTCCTTGCGGTGGCGGAACACCTTGATGTAGTCGTCCAATCCGCCGATCAGCCCCAGCCAGACGGTCGAGACCAGCATCAGTTGCACGTAAACGTTGTCCAGCTTGCCCAGCAGCAGCGTCGGGACGAGGATGGCGACGAGGATGATCACGCCGCCCATCGTCGGCGTGCCCCGCTTCTGGAGCTGCCCCTCGAGCCCCAGGTCGCGGATCTCCTCGCCGATCTGCTTGCGGCGCAGAAAGTCGATGATCCGCCGCCCGAAGATGATGACGATGAGCAGCGAAAGGATCACCGCCGCCGCCGCGCGGAACGAAATGTACTGGAACATGCCCGATCCGGGCAGGTCGTAAACCTCGTCGAGGTATTTGAAAAGATGATACAGCATGGTGTCAGTTGCGTTTTTCCGGTTTCGAAAGGGCGGCGAAGGCGCGGCGGACCTCCTCGCGGTCGTCGAAATGCCGTTTCTCGTCGCCGACGATCTGGTAGGTCTCGTGCCCCTTGCCCGCGACGAGGAGGATGTCGCCGGGCCGCGAGAGCATCACGGCCGTGCGGATCGCCTCCGCCCGGTCGGCGATGCGCAGGTAGCGCACCGAGGGGTCGAGTCCGGCCGTCATCTCGTCGAGAATCGCCTCGGGCGACTCGTGGCGGGGATTGTCCGAAGTGAAGATGGCCGTCGAGGCGTATTTCACGGCGATCTGCGCCATCTCGGGCCGTTTCGTGCGGTCGCGGTCGCCGCCGCAGCCGCACACCGCGAACAACTGCTGCGCAGGGGTGCGCAGCTCGCCGATCGTCCGCAGCACGTTCTCCAGCGCATCGGGCGTATGGGCGTAGTCCACCACCGCGACGGTCCCGTTCTCCGCACGGATCACCTCGAACCGGCCGCTCACGGGGTGCAGCGCCGAAAGCGTGCGCAGCACCTCCCCGCGGTCGAGCCCCAGCAGCGACGCCGCACCGTAAACGGCCAGCAGGTTGTAGGCGTTGAACCGTCCGAGCAGTCCGACCCACACCTCCGCGCCGTCGATGCGCAGCAGCATCCCGTCGAGGTGCGTCTCGACGATCCGGCAGCGGAAATCGGCCATCGACCGCAGCGAATAGGTGCTCACCCTCGCCACGGTGTTCTGCACCATGACGCGGCCGTTGCGGTCGTCGGCGTTCGTCAGCGCGAAGGCCCCCGCGGGCAGGCCGTCGAAGAAGCGCTTCTTCGCCCGGATGTATTCGGCGAAGGTCTTGTGGTAGTCGAGGTGGTCGTGCGTCAGATTCGAGAAGATACCGCCCGCGAAGACGAGCCCCCGCGTGCGCTCCTGCACGATGGCGTGCGAGGAGCACTCCATGAAGCAGAATTCGCACCCGGCGTCGGCCATCTCGCGCATCATGGCGTTCAGGCGGATCGGGTCGGGCGTCGTGTGCGTCGCCCCGATTTCGCGGCCGTCGATCCGATAGACCACCGTCGAGATCAGCCCCGCGCGGTAGCCCAGCGCCCGCACCAGGTCGTAGAGCAGCGTGGCGGTCGTCGTCTTGCCGTTCGTGCCGGTGACGCCCACCAGCTTCAGCTCGCGGCTCGGATGGCCGTAGAATGCCGCGGCCATGTCGGCCAGCGCCCCGGCCGCATCGCCGACGCACACGTAGGTCACCCCGGCAGCCGGCTCGGAGGGCATCCGCTCGCAAACCACCGCCGCGGCGCCCCGTCCGACGGCCGCCGGAATGAAGTCGTGGCCGTCGGCCTGCGTTCCCGGCACGGCGAAGAAACAGTCGCCCGCTCGCACGGCGCGCGAATCGAACGCGAGTCCTCCCACGGCGATCTCCGGATCGCCGTACAACGCCCCGACGGGCGTCCCTTCCAAAATATCCTTCAGTCTTTTCATCTCAGTCCAACGTTATGACGACCGCCGCGCCCGGCCGGATGCGGGTCCCGGCGGCGATACTCTGCCGCACGACGGCTCCCTGCCCCGAGAAGCGGACCCTCAGCCCGCGGCTCTCGAGCACGAACAGCGCGTCCTTCAGCCCCATGCCGCGCACGTCGGGCATCACGCCCCGGTCGTCCGGCAGGCTCGTGATCGCCACGTTCGAGAGGCTGTCCACCGCGGCGCGGCCCCAGCCCGTGCGGCTGTCGAACGAGGCGCGGGGCGAGAGGCGGTCGGCCACGCGGCGGATCTGGGCGATGTCGCCGCCCTTCACCCGCTCGGGATAGCGGCGCGGACCGTCGCCGCCGACCCGGCCGTACCAGTCGTGGCCGCGGTTGTAAATGTAATCGACCATGCGCTTGACGACGGGGCCCGCCAGCGGCCCGCCGTAGTAGGCCTTGCCCGCCTGCGCCCGGGTCTCGATCGTGGTCAGCACCGTATAGCGCGGCGCATCGGCCGGGAAGAAAGCCACCATCGACCCCAGGTAGTAGCGCCCTTCGCGGCTGCGGGCGTCGGTAATCTGGGCCGTGCCGGTCTTGGCCGCCACCCTCACGCGCGTCGTATCGCGGAAGAAGGCGCTGGCCGTGCCCTCGGTGCAGACCGCCTGCAAACACTCGCGGACGATGCGCAGCGTCTGCCGCGAACAGACAGACGAGGAGATCGTCCGGCTCTCGAAACGCTCCTCCACGCGGTCGCCCCGGCGCAGCTCCCGCACCAGCACGGGCGAAATCATCCGCCCCTCGTTGGCCACGGCGTTGTAGAACGTGATCATCTGGATCGGAGTCAGGCGCACACGGTAGCCGTAAGCCATCTTCACCAGCATGACGCCCGGGTCGGGCACCTTCCAGTCGGAGGTGATCGACGGGGCGCGTTCGCCGAGCCGCTCCAGTCCGACGGTCTCGCCCAGATGCAGCTCGTCGCGCAGGTAGTCGCTGTACCGCTGCTTCCGCCCCGTGATGCCGTAACGGTCCCAGACCGCCTCGGCGAAATAGACGTTCGACGACGAGGCCACGGCGCGGCGGAAGTCGATTTCGCGGTCGCCGCGGTGCGAGTCGCGGATGTTGCGCGCCGGGCCGATCTTCACCGGATCGCCGTTGTGGGTGTCGTAAACGGTCGTCACGGGCATCCGCGCGTCGTCGAGCAGCGTGAGCATCGTCGCCAGCTTGAAGGTCGATCCCGGCTCCATGCTGCGGCTCAGGGCGTAGTTCTCCCGCTCGGCGAAGCTCCCGTCGGCATTGCGCCCGAGGTTGGCCAGCGCCAGGATCTCGCCCGTGCGGGTCTCCATCACGATGGTCGTGCCCCACAGAGCGTTCTGCCGCTCGAGCTGCCGCCGCAGCGCCTTGTCGGCCACGTCCTGCAAGTCGAGATCGAGGGTCGTCACCACGTCGTACCCGTCCTCCGGGTCCTCGTGCCCGGCTCCCGCCACACGGCCGTAGAATCCGCGCGCGATACGCTGCCGCACGGCCCGTCCGTCGCGGCCCGCCAGCTCGGCACGGTAGGCCTCCTCGATGCCGTAATTGCCCTTGTCGCCCGTCAGACCGATGGTCCGCCGCGCCAGCTCGCCCTGCGGATAGATGCGTTCGTCGCGTTCGACCAGGCGGTAAACCATGCCCATATTCCAGTTCAGCAGCGGATAGCGCCGCAGCACCTCCCACTCGGCGTAGTCCACCTCGCGGGGAAAGACAGCGACGGGCGTATGGTCGCGGATCGTGTCGTAAATCCGCCGCGTGACGTACTCCTCGCCGCGCAGGCGGTCGAGCATCCGCGACAGCCACCCCTCCGAACGGAGATACTGCGTGTCGCGCGGATTGACCAGCCGGTAGCGCCGGGCATGCTCCTCGCGGAACATCCGGGCGTACTCCGAGGCGGGACGGTCCCCGAAGAAGGCGGCGAGCAGCTTCGAGAGCGAATCGGCCTGCTCGCGGAAGGTCCTGAGCGAATCCAGCCCCGGCGAGGCGAAGTCGAAGGCGGCCTGGTAACGGAAGATCGAGGTGGCCAGCGGCTCGCCGTCGCGCGAGAGGATGCTGCCGCGCTGGGCGGGAATCACCTCCTCGGTGAAGATGCGGCTCGAAAGGCGGTCGGCGTTGTAGGCCACCTCCGCGCTGAAGAGCTGCACCCACACCAGACGGACGAGCACGACGCCCCCGGCGAGGATGAAGAGCACGTAGAGGAGCCTCACCCGCAGCAGAATGTCGCTTTTGATCTTCGATCGCTCCGGCTTCATTCTCGGTGTCAGTTTTCGATGATTTCACCCGGGGCGAGCGGGTCGTAGAGGTCGATGCCCCGGCGGTGCAGCTCCTCGAGGATCGCCGAATGGGTGGTGCGGCGGTAGCGCTGCTCCTGCAGCCGGATCGACCGTTCGCGCAGGATCTGCACCTCGCGTTCGAGGCGCGAATAGCGCATGTCGAGGTGCAGCGACCAGAACATCACCACGATACTCAGGAAAAACATGCCGGCGATGGTCAGCATGTAGGGGTAGTATTTCGAGATACCCTCGCGCAGGAGGATCGTGCCCGAAAAGAGCTGCCAGAAGGTGCTGCTCCGGAGGCGGCGCTCCCTGCGCGCGCGTTCCTCCTCCTCGGCCCGCTCCTCGGCTTCGCGCTCCTCGTCGGCACGGATGTCCTCGTCGGCCTCGCCGCGCTCCATGCGGCGCACCTCGCGCCGCACGCGGCGGGCGAACTCCTCCTCCTCGGCACGGCGCGCCTCCTCCTCGGGAGTCACGGGATCGAATTCGTGATCGCGGTACATGGCTGCATCAACGTTTTGCGGCGGCGCGGAGCTTCGCCGAACGGGACCGGGGATTGCGCTCCAGCTCCGCGGCCGAAGGGGTCACGGCCTTGCGCGTGACCGGTTCGAAGGGGACCTGCGGCCGGCCGTAGAAATCCTTGGCGACCCGCCCCGAGAAGTCGCCGCTGCGCAGGAAGTTCTTCACCAGCCGGTCTTCGAGCGAGTGGTAGGAGATCACCACCAGCCGCCCGCCGGGACGCAGCACCCGAAGGCTCTGCTCCAGGGCCATGCGCAGGGCCTCCATTTCTCCGTTCACCTCGATCCGCAGGGCCTGGAAGAGTTTGGTGAGGAACTTCGTCCCGTCCTTGCGGGGCGTGCAGGGCGCGACGGCCGCCACGAGCTGCGCGGTCGTGCGTACCGGCTCCGCCTCACGCGCCCGGACGAGGCACGAGGCCACCTTCCACGGCGTCTCCAGCTCGCCCCAGTCGCCCAGCAGACGCGTCAGCTCCTCCGCGGAGTAGCCGTTCACCACGTCCGCCGCCGTGAGCCGCCCCCGCTGGTTCATGCGCATGTCGAGCGGCGCGTCCCCGCGGAACGAGAAACCGCGCTCCACGGCGTCGAAATGGTGCGACGAGACGCCCAGATCGGCCAGAATGCCGTCCACCTCCCGGACCCCGCGGCAGCGCAACGCTCCGCGCAGAAAGCGGAAGTTGCTCTCCACGTAGCAGAACCGCCCGTCGTCGGGACGGTTGGCCAGCGTGTCGCGGTCCTGATCGAAGGCGTAGAGCCGCCCCGCAGGCCCCAGCCGCTCGAGAATGCGGCGCGAATGGCCGCCTCCGCCGAACGTCAGGTCGGCGTAGGTCCCGTCGGGACGTATATCGAGCAGGTCCACAGACTCTTCCAGCAGGACCGGCGTATGGTATTGCGGCATAATCTTCGTTCTCGAAAGTCTATTTGGGTGTAAAGTTAGGGATTTTTCGAAAAAGAATGCCTATATTTGTGGATATAATTTTCCGAACATACCCATGCCCGAAATAGACATCGGAGCCGTACTCGCCGAGAAAGCCCCGGCGGCGGCCCGCTGGATACCCCGTTTCGCCGTGAACTGGCTGCGCCGCACGATCCACGAGCGGGAGATCAACCACATTCTCGAACACTACTGGTCGCTGCCGCCGCAGGAGTTCATCCGCGCCTGCTTCCGCCAGTGGCAGGTCACCTATTCGATCGAGGGGCTCGAACGCATCGACCCCGCGGGGCGCTACCTGTTCGTCTCGAACCATCCGTTCGGCGGCATGGACGGCATGATGCTGGCCGACAAGCTCATCGACCGCTTCGGCGACGTGCGCGTGGTGGTGAACGACCTGCTGATGCACGTCGAACCGCTGCGTCCGCTCTGGATTCCGGTGAACAAGCACGGCGCGCAGAATGCGGCCTGCGCCCGGCGTTTCGACGAGGCCCTGTTCGGCGAGCTGCCGATCCTCACCTTCCCCGCAGGACTCTGCTCGCGCCGCATCGACGGCCGCATCGCCGATCCCGAATGGAAGACCAGCTTCCTGAAAAAGGCCTACGCCTCGCAGCGGCAGATCGTTCCGGTCTTCGTCGAGGGGCGGCTGTCGGACTTCTTCTACAACGTGGACCGCTTCCGCAAGGCGCTGGGCATCCGGTTCAACATCGAAATGCTCTGGCTTCCCGACGAAATGTTCTCCCAAAAGGGGAAACACTTCCGCATCGCGGTAGGCGACCCGATCCCCGTGGCCGAACTGCAACACTGCGGCTCCCTGCGCGAACAGACGGAAGAAGTACGCAAAAAGACGTATTTTCTGGAAAACAAGCTCGCCGGGGGCGCGAAAACCCGCTAAAATTGGTACTTTTGTTCCCGTTATGCGACTGAAAGAGCCCGAACCGATCCTGCCGCCCGTAAACCGGGACCTGCTGCGTGCCGAGCTGACGCCCGACAGGAAGGTGCGCGACACGCACAAGGCCGGCAACGAAATCTACATCTTCGCCGCCGGGGAGTGCCCCGCGCTGATGCGCGAGGTGGGGCGTCTGCGCGAAATGGCGTTCCGGGGCGCAGGCGGCGGCACGGGCCGCGAGGTGGACATCGACGAAGAGGACCTGGCCGGCGACGGCTACTACCAGTTGATCGTCTGGGATCCCGCGGCCGAAGAGATCGTCGGCGGCTACCGCTTCATCATCTGCACCTCGGAACGGCCCCGCCACCTCTCCACCGAGCACTATTTCCGCTTCAGCGACCGGTTCCGCCGCAAATACCTGCCGCGGACCATCGAGCTGGGCCGCTCGTTCGTCCAGCCCTCCTACCAGGCGCGCGGCAATTCGAAGAGCATCTACGCGCTGGACAACCTCTGGGACGGACTGGGGGCGCTGATCGTCCTCAACCCGCGGGCGAAGTACCTCTTCGGCAAGGTCACCATGTACACCTCCTACAAGTCCGTGGCGCGCAACGCGCTCATCTGGTTCCTCCGCCGCTACTTCCCCGACCGCGAAGGACTGGTCGAGGGCATCCATCCGCTGACGCTCGACCTGGACGACCCCTATTACGAGGAGCTGTTCTGCGGCGAGACCTACATGGAAAACTACCGCATCCTGCTCCAGAAAATCCGGGAGTTCGACGAGAACATCCCGCCGCTCATCAATGCCTACATGAACCTCTCG
This sequence comes from Alistipes dispar, assembly GCF_006542685.1. Taxonomy (NCBI): domain Bacteria; kingdom Pseudomonadati; phylum Bacteroidota; class Bacteroidia; order Bacteroidales; family Rikenellaceae; genus Alistipes; species Alistipes dispar. The sequence goes on from NZ_AP019736.1 coordinate 1,362,761, forward strand.
CCCACGATGCGGGTTTTCGACACGGTGCAAAATCCCGACTTCGGCGGTGTGGAGGAGACCGGCATTCTGGTCACGATCCGCGACATCTACCCCGAGAAACGGATGCGTTACACCCGCTGGCAGGGGTGGCGCGCCAACCTCAAGCACCGCCGCGAGGAGTTCAGCGAACAACTCCGGGAACACCTCGGGCGGATCACGAAAAAGAAAAACGGCTGATCCCCGCGGAACGGGGTTCTCCGGCAAAGGGCATGTCCGATACATCCGCTCCGCATTCCGGATCCGGCAACCCGGCTGTCGTCTTCCGCAGTTCCGAATCGCATACGCGGACCATTCCGGTCCGATTGCTCCGGAGTATGTCTCTCATTATCAACAGACCGCACATGCACGGGCCGGCCGAACCGAAAGTCCCGGCAAACGCACCGTGAATAGATTTTGCTACGATTTGAACGATTCGTGTCATTCGGAGGGGTGTGGCGAACCTAATTTTGTTTTCGCTAACAACTCTAACCCGAATGCTTATGAAAAACCATTCTCTTCTGTTGCGCGTATGCGCATACGCCTGGGCTTTCCTATCTCTCACGGCCTGCGGGGACGACGATACGGAAGGTCCCGGAGGGACGAAAATCGAAGTCACGACCGCTGCGGTGACCGAAATCAGCGGAACGAAAGCCGTGAGCGGCGGCACGGTCTCCGGCGACGAAGGCGCCGTCGTGACGCGCCGCGGCGTCTGCTGGTCGCAGTCGGAGAATCCGACCGTCTCCGACGCATCGACTTCCGACGGCGAAGGTCTGGGTTCGTTCCGTTCGGAACTGACCGGACTGCAGGAAGGCGCCGTTTATCATGTACGCGCCTACGCCGTATCCGGGAACGAAACGATCTACGGCGATGCGGTATCGTTCAAGGCCGAAAGCCTCGTTCCGACCGTCACGACGTCCGTCATCGACGACATCTCCTACCGGTCGGCCACGGGCGGCGGCACGGTCGAGTCTCCGGGAGCTTCGGAGGTCACCGCCGTCGGCATCTGCTGGTCTACGGAGGAGAACCCGACGATCGAAAACGACAACACCGAGGGAGATCCTTCGGAAACCGAATTTTCGCTGCCGCTGGAGAACCTCCGTTCGGGAACGCTCTATTATGTCCGGGCCTTCGCCGCAAACGAATCCGGAGTGGCCTACGGACAGCAGGTTTCGTTCACCACGCTGGCCGAGGAGCTGGTCGTGCTGCCCGATCCCGCCTTCATGCAGTACGCCCTCGACAATTTCGACGAGAACTGGGACGGTCAATTGCAGACGGGCGAAATAGCCGCCGTGACGAGTATCGACTGTTCGGGGCTCGGCATCGTATCGCTGGAAGGCATCGGCCGGTTCGCGAAACTACAAACGCTCGTGGCCAACGATAACCCGATTTCGGCGATCGACCTCTCGCAAAATACGGATCTGACACGCGTGGAACTGATCCGCACCTCTTTCGAGGAACTTGCCGTAGAGGGACTGCCCCGGCTTGAAGCACTGCTGTGCGACGGACTGAAGGAAAACCTTCCCGGACCGTTGCGCAGACTGAGCGTGAAGGAGTGTCCGAAACTGCAGTCGGTCTATTGTCAGGAAAATTCGCTCGAAACGCTCGAAATCTCCGGCTGCCCCGAGCTGTCACTGTTGTGGTGCTACACCAACGCGCTGACCTCGCTGAACCTAACGGAGTGTCCCGGGCTGACCGAGCTCAAGGCGTGGGACAATGATCTGGCGTCGCTCGACCTGTCGGCCAACAAGGCGCTCTCGCAGCTCGAAATACAGCGCAACCCTCTCACCGAACTCTCCGTGGCCGACTGCCCCGAACTGATCCATATCTGGTGCGACGGTCTGACGAAGACCGGCGAGGAGGAGATCCTCGGATCGCTGCGCAGCGTCTCCTTGACGAACTGCCCGAAACTCGAAGAGCTGAACTTCCAGGAAAACTCCGTCGAAACGCTTTCCGTCTCCGGATGTCCGGCCCTGAAAAAGGTGTACGGCTGGCGTAACCGGCGCGCATCGCTCGACCTGTCCGGCTGTACGTCGCTGACCGAATGCAAGGTGGCGGCCAACCGGCTCGCCCGCGCCTCGTTCCGCGGATGCGCGGCGCTCGACCTGCTCGACATTCCGGACAACGCGCTGGCGGAACTCGACCTGTCGGGATGCGGCGCCTTGCGCGAAATCTGGCTTCAGAACAACAGGACCCTGACATCGCTCGACCTGAGCGACAATACGAACCTACAGATATTCCGGGGACCGGGCTGCGGCATCCGGTCGCTCGATCTGAGCGGCCATCCCCGCCTGACGTCGGTGTGGTGCGACAACAACGGCATGGAATCGCTCCGAGTGGACGGCTGCACGGCCCTCGCCGAACTGAAATGCCAGGCGAACTCCCTGACGACGCTCGACGTCGAGGGCTGCACAAGCCTCGGCATCCTCTGGTGCGACACGAACAACCTGAGCGAAATCGACCTCCGCGGATGCGCAGCCCTCACCGAATGCAATGTCCAGGCGAACCGCACGCTCGATGCGCTCGACCTCACGGGTTGCACGAAACTCGCCATGCTGAACGCCTACGACTGCGCGCTGACGTCGCTCGACCTGTCCTCGTGCGACAATCTCGAACTGGTGCAGGTGAACGACAACCGGCTCACGACACTCGCCGTACACGGAAAAAAGCTCCACGACGTACACTGCGTCCGGAATCAACTCGCCTCGTTCTCCGCGACCGACACGCCGGCACTCATCGTCCTCTGGCTCCACGACAACCTGCTGACGACGCTCGACGTGAGCGAATGCGCCGACAGAATGGAGATTCTGGGCGTATATACGCCGGACGATCCCGTGAACCACACCAATCCGCTTCAGACGCTTTACATGCGTCAGAATCAGGAATTCGCAAACCGTTACGTGCCCGAATCGGCCGAAATCCGGTTCAAATAGAGATCCGCGTCCTCCGCGACGGCGGCGAGGCTCCTCCGGGAGCCTCGTCCTACCGTCGTGCGGACCGGCCAAAATCCAATCGCCTATGAATCTTTTCAACGTTTTCCTGCAACGCGCCAAAAGAGCGTTGCCGGGATTCCTGCTGGCCGTATGCTGTCTGTCGGCGGCCCGGGCCCAGCAGACACAGGGAATATCGGGTCTGATACTCGACATAGAGGGCCGGCCGATGGTCGGCGTAACCGTCGTCGTGAAGGATACAACCCGGGGAACCACCTCCGGATTCGACGGACACTACGAAATGGACGGACTGACGCCCGGTGCAACGATCGTGTTCAGTTTCCTGGGATACCAGACCGAAGAGGTCGTCTATCAAGGACAAACGGTACAGAATATCGTGATGCGCCAGGCTTCGACCGAAATGGAGGACGTCGTGGTCGTGGGATACGGCACGCAGAAAAAAGAGTCGGTGACCGGCGCCCTGTCCGGCGTGAAACCCCAGGTACTCGAAAGGACGGCGACCGTGTCGCTGTCGAACTCCATCGGCGGCGCGATGCCGGGCATCATCACGCGTCAGAGCACGAGCGAGCCGGGCAACGACTCGGCAGCGATCTTCATCCGGGGCATGGGTACGTGGCAGAACCGCAATCCGCTGATCCTCGTGGACGGTGTGGAGCGCGACATGAACCTGATCAACGTGGCCGAGATCGAGTCGGTGACAGTGCTCAAGGACGCCTCCGCAACGGCGGTATACGGCGTCCGCGGCGCCAACGGCGTCATTCTCATCAACACCAAGAAAGGCAGGATGGGGAAACCGCAAGTCGTATTCCGGACGGAATTCGCCTCGCTGCACGGACTGCGTTTCCCGCAGTATATCTCCGGTTACGAATTCGCTTCGCTCATGAACGAGGCGACGCGCAACGGGGGCGGCCCGGCGGCCTCCCTGCCGTGGACGGAGGAGGAGCTGCTGAAGTTCCGCGACGGTTCCGACCCTTATCTCTATCCCGATACGGATTGGGTGGGCGACGTACTAAAGAAGAATAGCTTTCAGACGATCAACAACCTGAGTATCAGCGGAGGAAACGAAATCGTGCGTTACTTCGTCAATGTGGGCTACACCAGCCAGAGCGGACTGTTCCGCGAAGATCCCGGCTACGACTACCGCACCAATTCGCGCTCCGACCGTTACAATTTCCGTTCGAACGTCGATGTCAATGTGTCGAAAAACCTCGTTCTGAGCCTCGGGCTGGGCGGAATCATCCAGGACAAGACCTATCCGGGAACCGCATCCGACGAAATATTCGCGCAGATGCGTCAGGTGTCGCCGATCCAGATGCCCCGCCAGAATCCCGACGGCACGCCCGGCAGCGCAGGATCGGCCGTATACCTCAACCCGTGGGCGCTCGCTACGCAAAGCGGCTATTCCAAACAGTTCATCAACACGCTGCAGGGAACGTTCAATTTGTCGTGGGATCTCTCCTCGCTGGTGACCGAAGGTCTTTCGCTCTCGGCCAAATTCTCCTACGACTTCTATTACTTCAACAACGTGAACCGCCATATCACCTACGGCATGAAGCGTTACATGGGCAAGGATGACGAGGACAACGACATATACATGAATGTCCGCAACGCCGAGAGCATGGCCTACGGCGTGACGAACACCTCGAACCGGGCCTATTACTACGACTTCGGGCTGAACTACGACCGGACCTTCGGGCGGCATCACGTGATGGCGATGCTGCTCTTCAACCGGCGCGACTACAAGGACCTCACGGCCGGGAACAGCATGCTGAACCTTCCCTACCGCAGGCAGGGACTCGCAGGACGTCTGACATACGATTACGCGGGCAGGTATCTGGCGGAGTTCAATTTCGGATACAACGGCTCCGAGAATTTCCGGAAAGGAAGCCGCTACGGCTTCTTCCCCTCCGCATCGCTGGGCTGGGTCGTATCGGGCGAAGAGTTCTGGCAGCGTTCGGGATTTCTGAAAGACATCTATTTCAAACTGCGCGGCTCCTACGGCGTGGTGGGCAACGACCAGATCAGCAACGACCGCTTCCTCTACCTCTCGACAGTCAATACCAATGCCAACGGGGGTCTGTTCGGATCGTCGCAGACCGGGATCGTCGGTTACAGCGAGTACAAGATCGGTGCCGACGTGACCTGGGAGAAGGCCTACAAGGCCGACATCGGCATCGAGCTTCGCTTCCTGAAGGACCGGCTGTCGCTGCAAGGCGACTTCTTCGACGAAGACCGCCGGGACATTCTTCTGGAGCGCAAGTCCATTCCCAACGTGACGGGCATTTCGACGGCCGTCTACGCCAACATGGGACACGTCCGAAACCGGGGTGTGGATGCCGTACTGGAGTGGCGGGACACCTCTCCGGGAGGATTCTACTACTCGTTCTACGGGAACTTCACCTATGCGCACAACCACATCGTCGAGGACGATACGCCGCATCCGCGTTACGACTGGCTCGAAACCCGCGGCCGCCGGATCGACCAGCCATTCGGCTACATCGCGCTCGGCTTCTTCACCTGCGAAGAGGAGATCGCCGACAGCCCCACGCAGACCTTCATGACCGAGGTGCGGCCGGGCGACGTCAAATACCTCGACCTGAACGGCGACGGCAAGATCACGCCCGACGACCGGGCGCCCATCGGATTCGCCCGGACCCCGGAGATCATGTTCGGATTCGGAGGTTCGATGGCCTACAAGGGAGTGGATTTCTCCTTCAGCTTCACCGGTGCGACCCGCGTTTCGACATTCCTCATGTCGGAGGACATGCTCCCCTATTCGTTGGAATACCCCCGCTACAACATCTCGCGCGAGTATTACGACAACCGCTGGATCCCGGGCGCGGCCGACAACTCGAAAGCCAAATATCCGGCCGTCATCAACGGCAACAACCCCAATAACTACCAGAAAAGCACGCTCTATCTGCGCGATGCGAGCTACCTCCGCCTGAAGAGCGCCGAGATAGGCTACACGCTGCCCGAACGGTGGAGCCGGAAGCTGCGCATCGAAAAAATCCGCGTCTTCGTGAACGGAACGAACCTCTTCTGCCTCGACGGCCTGAAGATCGTCGATCCGGAGGCCGATACGGGAACGGGCAACTATCCCCAGCAGCGCACGATCAACGGCGGCGTGCAGATAAATTTCTAAAACCATCGCGATATGAAACTGAAAAAACTGCTTCTCGCACTCGGAGGCGCCTGTCTGCTCGCATCGTGCGATTACCTCGACAAGACGCCCGACGAGGATATGACCATTCCCGACGTATTCACGAATCCCGACTGGACGCGGGCTTTTTTGTCGAATATTTACAGTTGGCTTCCCAACGAAGCGAATTTCGCCGACGACGGAGGATTCCGCAGCCCTTTCACAGGCGGTTGCGACGAAATGGAGATCGCCTACGGCGGAGCCTATTCGCACATGATCAACGCCGGATCGTGGAATTCCGACAATGTCAGCCGCATTCCGATCTGGAAGGAGGGTTACGCCGCTATCCGCAGCATCAACATCTTCCTTTCGTACATCGACCGGGCCAATGCCACGGCCGAACAGATCCGCAACTGGAAAGGCGAGGCGCTCTTTCTGCGGGCCTTCTTCCATTTCGAGGTGATGCGGGCCTACGGACCGATCGTCGCGATGGACTTCGTGGCCGATCCCGGAGTGACGGCCGACCGGTTCCGGCGGGTTTCGATCGAGCGCTCGGCCGCATTCATCGCCCAGGACTGCATGGACGCCTACGAACTGCTGCCTCCCGTGCAGAACTCCACCGACCTGGGACGCCCCACACAGGCCTCCGCGCTGGCACTGCGCTCCCGCGTGCTGCTCTACCTCGCCTCCCCGCTCTACAACGGCAATCCCGATCTGGCCATGATGAAGGATCCCGCCACAGGCGAACAGTTGATTCCCCAGACCGAGGATCCCGAAAAGTGGAAGGATGCCGCCGAAGCGGCCGCCCGCTGTATCCGGGAGGCCGAAGCGGCCGGATTCGGACTTTATCACAGCGAAGACGACGACCCCGTGAAGAACTACGAGGAGATTTTCACCGAAAACTGGAACTGCGAAATACTCTTCGGAAAGAACCTGGGCGATTACTGGCATCACATGTGGTGCAGCGACCCGATCAGCTACGGCACGCCGTCGATCTTCAACCCGACACAGGAGATGGTGGACGCCTATGAGATGGAGGACGGCACGACTCCCATCACCGGATACACCGACAACGGGCTGAACCCCATCGTCAATACGGAATCCGGCTACACGGAGACCGGATATGCGACCGAGGCCGAGACCGGCCGCTGGCCCGCCGGCGTGCGCAACATGTACACACACCGCGAACCGCGGTTCTACGCCAGTATCAATTTCCCCGGTCAGGTCTGGAAGCACGATCACGAACTGGCCTTCTGGTACGAAGGAGTGGACGGCAAGAAATACGCCGGATCGGACTACTGCAAGACGGGGTACCTGATGCGCAAGATCAACAACATAGACATCACCTCCAATCCGCTGAAGACCGAAAAGACTTTCTGGATCTACTTCCGCCTGGGAGAGATTTACCTCAACTGCGCCGAGGCGCTCAACGAATACGCCGGTCCTTCGACCGCGAATGCCGACGGCCACGACGCCTATTACTACATCAATGAAATCCGGAACCGGTCGGGGCTGCCCGGTCTGCCCGACGGGCTGTCCAAGGAGCAGATGCGCGAACGCATCAAGCATGAACGCCGTATCGAACTGGCGTTCGAGACCCACCGGTTCTTCGACGTCCGCCGCTGGAAGGACGCCGAGCTGAGCGAGGCCAAACCGGTGCACAGCCTGAACATCTACGCCGGGACCTCGAAACAGGACGACGCCTTCTACGTACGGACGCTCTGCGAACAGCGCGTCTTCGTGGCGCCGCAACACTATTTCTTCCCGATCGAGCAGAGCGAGATCGACAAGAACCGCGACGGGCTGCTGCAGAATCCCGGATGGTAAACCCCCGAATCATGAAAATGCAATGAATAAAAATCCGATCATGTTTTACAAGCGAACCGTTCTGGTGGGAGCCCTGCTCTTCACCACCCTGCTGGGTTACTCCTGCACCAACGAATTCACATGGACCGAACCTCCCAAATGGGAGCCGAAGCCCAAACCCGACCCTTCGAGCTACGACGTGACGATGGAGACACTGCTCGACGAGATGATCTCCTTCGACGAGGCGACCCGTTTCCCGGAACTGTCCTACGTCTGCCGCGAAGAGAGCAGCCGCGACCGCCGTTCCGTGACACCCGGCACACCCGAGTGGTTCGCCAACGACGACGGCTGGGGATACGTCCGCGACGAAGTAAACGGCGGCCGGGCGGAGCGGGTCCTCTTCGACGAGGACGGCCCCGGCGTCATCACCCGCATCTGGCTTACCTCTTTCCAATCCCCGACAGCCGTGATCCGGTTCTATTTCGACGGGTCCGAAACACCGAACTGGGAGATTTCCTCGTTCGACGTACAGGAGATATGCGCCTCGCTGGGCGACGAGTGGAAGAACTCACTGCTCCGCAAGGGACTGATGCAACCCGGCGACAAATGGGTGCGCGGCAGTTCGCTCTACCTGCCGATCCCGTACGGCAACGGATGCAAGATCACCCTCGAGGAGCAGGACAACTCGCTCGTGAATCCCTCGCGTTATTACCAGATCAACTTTCGCCGTTACGATCCGTCGGTGAGTGTGGAGACCTTCTCTGAGGAGGTACTCGAACGCGCACGCGACCGGATCGCCGAAACCAACCGAACGCTGCTGAATCCCCGTGTGAGGATGTCGGGCCGGCTGGTCTCCGCAAACCGCATCCTGGCTCCCGGGGAATCACTCGTGCTGAGCCTGCCCGAAGGCACGAAGGCCGTCACGGAGGCCAAATTCTCGGTGACGTGCGACGGGACGCCCTATGCGGATGCGATGAACGATCTGCTGCTGACGGCCTCGTTCGACGGTACGCAGACCGTCTCGGCTCCGCTGGCCGATTTCAGCGGAGCCGGTCCCGGAGCCGAAGCTGTCAAAAGCTGGTTCCTGACCGCCGACGGCAAGGGCGGAGTGGAGAGCCGTTGGACGATGCCCTACCGGCGCGAAGGGGAGTTCGTGCTCCGGAACCGCTCGGCGGAACACACTGTAAAGGCGGAGGTGTCGGCACGGGTCAATACCTACGAATGGGACGACCGTTCGCTCTACTTCCACGCGGCCCGCAAAGAGAGCCGGGACGTACGGATCATACTCTGGAACGACTACGCCAACGGATACGACTGGAATTTCGCCACGATCGAAGGCGGCCGCGGCGTGCTGCGCGGCGACGTCTTCTCCATCGACAACCGCACGAACAACTGGCCGGGCGAAGGCGACGAAAAGATCTGGGTGGATGACGAGGATTTCCCGTCGCATTTCGGTACGGGCGTCGAAGACTACTACTCCTTCTGCGGCTATTTCCGTTACCTGTCGCCATTCGGCGGCGAACCCCGGCTGGATTCCGGAGACTTCAACGGATTCAACAACCACTACCGGCAGCGCAGTCTCGACGGCATTCCGTTCAACCGGAAGTTGAAATTCGACCTGGAGATGGAGGGACACGAAGCCGGCCGCGCCGACATCGTGAACACGGTCTTCTGGTACGGCGACCTGCAAACCCGCGCCGAAGGCTTCGAATGAACCGCTCGACTAAATACCGTATCGCCATGAAATCTGTTTTGGAAATCGCGGCGGCGCTGTGGGCGCTCTGCTGCATCGGCTGTTCCGCCGAGCCTCCGCAGACCGTGACGCTCGGGACGCTGCTCCGCGAGATGACTTCTGCGGACGAAACGACCCGCTGGCCGGAACCCTCCTACACCTGCCGCCTTATGAGCAGCTACGACCGCCGGGCCGTCGAAGCGGATACACCCGGGTGGTTCGCCAACGACGACGGATTCGGATTCATCCGCCGGGACACCCTGCAGGGGCGCCCCATGAAAATTCTCTTCGACGCCGAAGGTCCCGGAGCCATCACCCGCATCTGGCTGACCACCACCAATCCCGCCGGAACGCTGCGATTCTATGTGGACGGAGCCGAAGAGCCCGTCTGGGTCGTTCCGGCCTACGATCTGATGCGTTTCGGAATCACCGGGCTCGGCCGCGGACTGCTGCAACCCCACACCAGCTACACGGCCGGGGTCCGGGGCGGCAGTACGCTCTACCTGCCGATTCCCTACGCCCGCCGCTGCGTGGTCGCGCTGGAGGAACCGGCCGGCGTATCGGACGTACCCCGTTACTACCAATTCAACTACCGCACCTACGCCCCCGGAATCGAAGTCGAGAGCTTTTCGCTTCCGGTCGTACAAAAATACACGGAGCAGATCCTCGGAACGGACCGCCTGCTACTCGAACCCGACGCTGCGACGGAGCGGGGCCGCGAACGCTCGGCCGAAGCCCTGCTGCAACCCGGTGACACACTCCGCCTTCGTCTGCCCGAGGGAACACGGACGGTGACACAGGCCCGGATAACCGTTTCGTGCGATTCGGCACGTTACGGGCAGTTGATGGAGAAACTGATTCTCACCGCCTCGTTCGACGGCAACCGGACCGTGTGGGCCCCCTTGTCCGGATTCTCGGGCGGCGGCACGGGAGCTCCCGCCGTCGAGAGCTGGTTCCTCCGCTCCGACGGACGCGGAAAAATCCTGAGCCGCTGGCCGATGCCTTACCGGCAGAGAGGTGAAATCGCCCTGCTCAACGTTTCGGACGAACCTTGCAGCGTGAGCCTCTCCGTCGGCACTGCCCGTTACGAATGGAACGGGCGCTCGCTCTACTTCCACGCCTCCTGGCGGCGTGAGGACGGCCTGCCGTTCTCTCGGACGGCGGAGGGATGCTACGACTGGAATTTCGTCACCCTTTCCGGCCGGGGCGTGTACCGGGGCGATCTGCTCGCGCTGTTCAACCATTCGCGGACCTGGTACGGCGAAGGCGACGAGAAAATCTGGGTGGACGGCGAGAGTTTCCCGTCGCATTTCGGTACGGGCGTCGAGGACTACTACAACGGTTCGTGGGCTCCGGTCGTCCCGTTCCACACGCCTTTCGGCGGGGCGCCGCGGGCGGATCTTGCCAACTCCCAGGGATACAACTCTTTTTTCCGCACACGCAATCTCGACGGCATTCCCTTCGGACGGGAACTGAGATTCGACATGGAGATGCTGGGGTGGCGCGACGGCCGCGTGGATTATGCCACGACGGTCTTCTGGTACGGAGACGCCTCCTCGAACGCGGCCGCCGCATCGGGAATCGCCGAGGCCCGCAGGGCATGGCCGCCCCGGCCCGAAGATCCGGCGGACTTCCGCGTGGCGGGAGCCGTCGAATTCGAAAGCCTCGCCGTTTCGCGCAAAAGCGACCGTCTGATGACGGACCGACAGAACATGGCCGGATTCCCCGACGGTCTGTGGAGCGGCCAGAAACAGCTCGTTGTCTTCGGCGGCGATACGGGCGATTTCGTGGAATTTGTCCTGAACGACATTCCCGACGGCCGTTATACGGTGAACCTGTACCTGACCCGGGCCGCCGATTACGGCCGGATGCGGCTGACGGCCAACGGCCGCGGCACGTCGTTCGACGCCTATGCCGACACGGTGACCGTCGCCGGGCCGGTGGCTCTCCGCCATGTTACCGTCCGCGACGGAAGGCTGCTGCTCCGCGCCGAACTCACCGGACGGAATCCCCGTTCGCTCGGAATGATGGCGGGTTTCGATTGTATGACACTAATCCCTGAAAAACCATGAAACCGGAATACCTGACCGGCCCGCTGGCCGGATTTTCGGCTCTGCTCCTCTGCATGGCCTGCGAGCCGTCCGTAACGGTGCATCACCTGAACAACAACGAAGCCCGCCTGCACTTTGCGGCAAACCGTGATTACCTGTTGCTGCCCGTGGAGGACGGAGCGCCCAACGCTACGCTGAGATTCTTCACGGAAGACGGCGGATCGCGGAGCATACGGGTCGCCTTGGCACGTGAGGCGTGCGACTGCACCTTTCCGTTCGACCTGCGCCCCTACGACGGCCGAAAAGTAGTTTGCGAAGTGACGGATTGTCCCTACGACGCCGTTTGCTGGGAGGCGATGCGCCTCTCCGACCGGATTCCCGCATTCGCGGAGGAGCCTTTCCGTCCGGCCTACCATCACACGCCTCCCTACGGATGGATGAACGATCCGAACGGAATGGTCCGGGAGGGAGACGTTTATCATCTTTTCTACCAGCACAACCCCTACGGATCGCGCTGGGAAAACATGTCGTGGGGACACGCCGTGAGCCGGAATCTGCTCGACTGGGAGGAGCTGGGCGTCGTGCTGGAGCCCGACTCGCTGGGAGCCGTCTTCTCGGGCTGCTGCGTCATGGACCCCCAGAATACGGCAGGATTCGGCAGGAACGCCATGATCGCCCTGTATACGGCGTCCGGAGCACGCCAGACCCAATGCCTTGCGTACAGCACGGACCGGGGCCGAACCTTCACCCGGTACGACGGCAACCCCGTGCTGACCTCCGACCGTCCCGATTTCCGCGATCCCAAAGTGTTTTACCACGACCGAACCGGCCGTTGGATCATGGTGATCGCCGCAGGGCAGGCCATGGAGATCCATTCATCGGCGAATCTGCGTTCGTGGCGCTTCGAAAGCCGTTTCGGCGAGGAGTACGGCGCACACGGCGGAGCCTGGGAGTGCCCCGACCTGTTCGAACTCCCGGTCGAAGGCGAACCCGGACAGACCCGCTGGGTGATGCTGTGCAGCCTCGGAGTCGAAGACGGCTCGCGCGTACAGTATTTCGTCGGTGATTTCGACGGGAGGAACTTCACTCCGGAGGACGATCCTGACGAGGTGAAATGGATGGACTTCGGCCGGGATCACTACGCGACCGTCACATGGAGCGGAGCTCCCGACGGCCGCCGCATCGCATTGGGATGGATGAGCAACTGGGCCTATGCCAACGAGGTCCCCTCCGTGACTTTCCGGGGCAGCAACACGCTGCCGCGCGAACTCGGACTGCGCCGGGTCGGCGGGGAGCTGCTGCTGACGTCGGTCCCCGCTCGTGAAGCGGAGAAACTCCTCGACGAACCTTTCGCCGTACCGGCCTTCGCCGTCGAGACCGAGCACAATGTATCCCCGCTGCCGTCCGGACCGGCCCCGGCCGGCCGTATCGAGCTGGAACTGGAGGGCGGCGACGCCGAGGTGTTCGGATGCAAACTCTTCAACTGCCGCGGAGAGTACGTGGACATCTGTTTCAACCGCATCGAAGGCACGATGCTCGTAGACCGCTCGCATAGCGGCCGGACCGACTTCTCCCCGGCTTTTGCCGCGACCCGCCCCGTACCGTTCGCATCCGGCGGGCGAAGCCGCCTGACGTTCTGGATAGACCGGTCGTCGATCGAACTGTTCGTGGACGGAGGCGAACGGGTGGCAACCAACCTGATCTATCCTTCCGAGCCCTACGACCGGATGAATTTCTACGCCAAAGGTGGAACGCTGCATGTGAAAAAACTCGAAATAAGCCCTCTGCACCCATACAAACAAAAAGACAGCCATGAATAACGCCCCTATTTACCGCATCGTCTTCATCGCGGTGCTCGGAGGATTCCTTTTCGGCCTGAACATGGCCGGAATTTCGGGAGCCGTGAACTCCATAAAAGAACTCTTTTCTCTTACCGACAACGGAATCGGACTGATGGTCAGCGCACTGACCGCGGGCTGCCTGGTCGGGGCGCTCTTCACCGGCAGTTTCGCGGACCGGTTCGGGCGCCGCCGGATTTTTCTGGCCGTCGCCCTGCTGTTCGTGATCTCTTCGGCGGGATGCGCCCTGTCGTACAATCCGCCGATGCTCACCCTGTTCCGGTTCCTCTCGGGGTTGGCCGTCGGAGCCGACTCGGTCATCGGACCGATGTATATCTCGGAAATCGCTCCGGCCGGAAAGCGGGGCCGCCTCGTATCGTTTCAGCAGTTCGCCATCACGATCGGCATTCTGGCAGCCTATTTGTTCGACTACCTGTTGCTGGGACGTCCCGACGACTGGCGGTGGATGCTGGCGGTTCCGGCATTGTTCGGAACGGTGTTTCTCGTCGCTTCGTTCTTTTCACTGCCCGAAAGTCCGCGATGGCAGCGGGGGGCCGTACGGAACGATGCCGGAAAAGTCGCCTTCCGGGAGCTGTTCAGCGGCAGGACGGGCCGGGTGGTTGCGCTGGGAACGCTACTGGCCGCCTTCCAGCAGATCACGGGCATCAATGCCGTAATCAACTACGCGCCGATCATATTCGAACATACGGGCGTGGGCGGCGGAACGGCTCTCCTGCAGTCGTGTCTGGTGGGATTCATCAATTTCCTCTCGACGATCGTGGCGCTCTGGCTGGTCGATACGAAAGGACGCAGAACACTGCTGCTGTGGGGAGCGGCCGGCATGATCCTGTCGCTGGGCTATCTGACCGCGTCATTCCTCCTCGGCGGGCCGGAGTTGGGCGTACTGGCGGCGCTGCTCGTCTATATCGCTTTCTTCGCAGCCAGCTTCGCTCCCGTCATGTGGGTCGTCACCAGCGAGATATTCCCCGACCGGATACGGGCCCGGGCGCTTTCGTTCTCGACCTGTGTCAGTTGGATATGCACGTTTCTCACCGTGCAGTTCTCGCCCGCGATACTGAATGCGCTGGGAGGTGCAGCACTGTTCGGAATCTTCGGCGTATTTGCCCTGCTGGCCCTTCTTTTCGTGAAATACCGGATTCCCGAAACCCGCGGGAAATCGTTGGAACAAATCGAACGTGAATTGAATTTGTAGTATGGACAGACTGTTTGTAGGAATGGGCGAGGCGTTGTGGGACATGCTCCCCGAAGGCCCGCAGATCGGCGGTGCTCCCGCCAACTTCGCCTGGCATGCCGGACAACTCGGATTCGGAGCGGTGGCCGTCAGCGCAGTCGGGGCCGATGACCTCGGAGACCGTCTCGTGCGGACGTTCGACGGAATGGGGCTGCGCCATCGTCTCGAAAGGGTCGGATTCCCGACGGGAACGGTGCAGGTCACACTCGATCCCGCAGGAGTTCCGACCTATGAAATCCGGGAAAACGTGGCCTGGGACAATATCCCCTGGACCCCGGCACTCGACGGACTGGCCGCCCGGACGGACGTGTTCTGCTTCGGAACGCTGGCCCAGCGGTGCGGGGTGTCGAGAAATTCGATCCGCCGCTTCCTGCATCGGATGCCGGAGAGCGAAACGTGCCTCAGGGTCTTCGACATCAACCTGCGCCAGCACTTCTACGGCCGGAATATAGTCGAGGAGTCGCTTTCGGCATGCAACGTTCTAAAGATAAACGAGGAGGAGTTCGGGCTGTTCGGTTCCATGTTCGGGCTTGCCGGTCCGTTCGTCGAACGGGCCCGGGAGACGCTCCGCCGTTTCGGACTGCATTATCTAATCATAACCTGCGGAGCCTCAGAGAGCCACGTTTTCGCGGCGGAGGGACATTCCGTCCTCGCAACGCCCCGGGTCGCCGTCCGGGACACCGTAGGAGCAGGGGATTCCTTTACGGCCGCCTTCTGCGCGGCACTCTGCGCCGGACAGGGAATGCGTGAAGCCCATCGGCTGGCCGTCGATGTGTCAGCCTATGTCTGCACGCAGCCGGGCGCCATGCCCGCACTGCCCGAAAGTCTTATTTCACGAATCCGCTGACCGATTGCGCCATGAAACGACTTCTGCTGTTCTCCGCTCTCCTGCTGACGGCCTGTCACGCCTCCCGACCGCATTTCACGGTCGGCGTCTCCCAATGCAGCGACGATGCCTGGCGGCAGAAGATGAACAACGAAATGCAGACCGAGGCTCTGCTGTACGACAATCTGGAACTCGAAATCCGGTCGGCCGGAGGCGACAGCGAACGGCAGATCGCCGACATACGCCACTTTATCGAACAAGGCGTCGATCTGCTGATCGTCGCACCGAACGAAGCGATTCCGGTGACTCCCGTAGTCGAAGAGGCCTATGCTCGGGGGATTCCGGTAATCGTCGTGGACCGCAAGATTCTCTCCGACCACTACACGGCCTATATCGGGGCGGACAACTACCGGATCGGAAAGATCATCGGAGAATACGTCGCCTCCCAGCTCGGCGGCCGGGGCGAGGTGATCGAGCTGACCGGACTGAGCGGATCGACGCCGGCCATCGACCGTCATCAGGGTTTCGTCAATGCGTTGAAAAACCATCCCGGTATCCGGGTGCTTTGCAGCGAGGATGCCCATTGGCTGCGTTCCGACGCCGAAGTGCGCGCCGATTCGCTCTACCGGATCTATCCGGAGGTCGATCTGGTGTTCGCCCACAACGACCAGATGGCCCTGGGAGCCTGGCAGGCCGCCGGACACACTCCCGGCGGTCGGACCGTGGACGTGGTCGGGATCGACGGACTGCCCGGACCGGGCAACGGAATCGAAATGGTCCGTTCGGGCGTATTCAAGGCGTCGTTCATCTATCCGACCGGCGGAGAGCGCATTATCGCCACGGCGGCGGCCATCCTCCGCGGCGAACCGTTCGAACGGGAAACGCTGCTCTCGACAGCGATCGTGGACCGGACGAACGCCACGGTGCTCGACATGCAGTCGTCCGAGATCATCGCGCAGCAACAACAGATCAGTCGTCTCAAATCACTGGCCGACAGCTATCTGCTGCGATACTCCACACAGCGGGCCATTTCGTGGTTCAGCCTGGTGAGCCTGCTCCTGATCGCCGTCATCTCCGCGCTGCTCGGCCGGTCGCTGCGGATCAAGAGCCGCCTCAACCGGATTCTGGTCAGCCGCAACGACGAAATCAACAGCCAGAAGGACCGGCTCGAACAACAGCGCGACCAACTGGTGGCTCTCTCGCGGCAACTCGAAGAGGCGACCCAGGCCAAGCTGATCTTCTTCACGAACATTTCCCACGACCTGCGCACGCCTCTGACGCTTATCGCCGATCCGGTCGAACGGCTGTCCGCCTGCGAAGGGCTGACGGAAGAGCAGCGGTTCTATCTGGAGATGATCCGCCGCAACGCCCGGATTCTGCTGCGGATGACCGAACAGATTCTCGATTTCCGCAAATACGAAAACGGCAAGCTCGAACTGCACCCCGGGTGGATCGACCTGGCCGCCTGCTGCCGGGAGTGGAGCAAGTCGTTCGAAGTGGCGGCCGCAGGACGTGCCGTCGAGTTCCGTTTCGATGCCGACGCCGGAGCCGATTTCCGTATCTATGCCGACGAGGAGAAACTGGAACGTGTCTATTACAACCTGCTTTCGAATGCCTTCAAGTTCACACCTCGGGGCGGACGGGTAACCGTCGCGCTCGAACGCGGGGAAGAGGACGGGCTACCGCACATCCGGCTGAGCGTCACGAACAGCGGAAGCCATATCGCCCCGGAGGAGTGCGGCCGGATTTTCGACCGGTTCTACCAGACCGGATATCGGCGGGGCGGAGCGGGCATCGGGCTGGCCCTCTCCAAAACCTTCGTCGAAATGCACGGCGGCCGGATCGGCGTGGAGAGCGACCGGGAACGGGGAACCTGTTTCCGGATCACGCTGCCCGTCGGCAGCCGGGAGACGCCGCCCGGAATCATACCCGCTGCCTGCGGCGAGCCCCGGATTCCCGTTCCGGCCCCGGAAAGCCCCGTAACGGACGGAGAAACCGGACCGGAGGAGGCGGCCGTACAAATTCTGATCGTCGACGACAACCCCGACATCAGGAATTATCTGCACCGGATGCTCGGCGGCGAATACCATGTCCGAATGGCCGCCGACGGTTCGGAAGGACTGGAAAAAGCCGTGAAATACATCCCCGATCTGATTATTTCCGACGTGATGATGCCCCGCATCGACGGGGTGGAATATTGCCGGCGGCTCAAACAAGGGGTCGAGACCTGCCACATTCCGGTCATACTGCTCACGGCGTGTGCACTCGACGAACAATGCGTGGACGGGCTTCAGAGCGGTGCGGATGCCTATGTGACCAAACCGTTCAGCTCGGTGGTGCTGCTGGCCACGGTGCGGAGCCTGCTGGAGAACCGGGCCAAACTGCGGCAGTATTATGCCGGACAGGAGATTCCGGACAACGACACAACTCCTGCCGGCCGGCAAAACGGAATCTCCCGCCTCGACCGGAAGTTCCTCGACCGGGTGCACACGTTCGTGGAGAGCCGTCTCGACGACTCCGGAATCGGAGTGGACGAAATCGCCCGCGAGATCGGGATGAGCCGGGCGCAGTTCTACCGGAAACTCAAGGCGCTGACCGACTGCTCGCCGAACGAATACGTCCGCGTGATCCGTCTGCGCCGCGCAGCCGGCCTGCTGACGGAGGAGGGGCTGACCGTCGCCGAAGTGGCCTATCGGGTCGGATTCGGCACGCCGTCTTACTTCACCAAGTGTTTCAAAGCCTTCTTCGGAGAGCTTCCCACGGATTATCAACGGCGATTCCGCGGTACGGAAGAAAACCCGTAATCCCGGACACGCCGAACACATCCCCGGCAATCGGACTCTCCGAGGCAGGTCCGACAGCTCCGAATGCGACGGATCGCAAACGGTCTTCGGAGCCGGCGGCCAATGACCCTCACACACGAGAGTGGGGCGACGATCTTCGGATCGTCGCCCCACTCTTTTCCCGAAAGGTTCCCTACCAAATGATCACGCGCTCCTCCTCGGGCATGAACATCGGGCCGTCGGTGATGCCGAACGTGTCGTAGAAGGTCTGCAAGTTGCGCAGCGTGGCGTTCACGCGCCACTTGCCCAGCGAGTGTACGTCGAGCTTCGTGAGGCGTGCGGCCTCCTCGTCGCGGATGTTCTGCGCCCAGAGGGTAGCGTAGCCCAGATAGAAGCGCTGCTCGGGCGTGAAGCCGTCGATCGGCGCGGGCTTCTCCTTGCCCTCGAGCGAGTTGTGGTAGGCCGTCCAGGCCACGCGCAGACCGCCCTGGTCGGCGATGTTCTCGCCCAGGCAGAGCGCGCCGTTGGCGTGCAGCGCCGGCTGGCCGTCCTTTGCGGGCAGGACCTCGATGGCGTCGAACTGCTTGACCAGCACGTCCGTCTTGGCCTTGAACGCGGCGGCATCCTCCTCGGTCCACCAGTTGTTCATGTTGCCGTCCTTGTCGAACTGGCGGCCCTGGTCGTCGAATCCGTGGGTCATCTCGTGGCCGATCACCACGCCGATCGCGCCGTAGTTCACCGCGTCGTCGGCATCGGGATTGTAGAACGGCGGCTGGAGAATGGCGGCCGGGAAGCAGATTTCGTTCGTCGTGGGGTTATAGTAGGCATTCACCGTCTGCGGCGACATGTGCCACTCGTCCTTGTCCACGGGCTTGCCCAGCTTGGCGATATTGTCGGCCGTGTACCACTCGTTGGCGCCCACGATATTCTCCCAATAGCTCTTCGCGGGGTCGATCTCCAGCGTCGAGTAGTCCTTCCACTTGTCGGGATAGCCGATCTTCACGGTGAAGGCCGAGAGTTTCTCCTGCGCGCGGGCCTTCGTGGCGTCGGACATCCAGTCCAGCGCGGCGATATGCTGCGAGAGGGCCTTCTGGAGGTTCTTCACCAGCTCCGTCATGCGGGCCTTGTCCTCGGCCGGGAAGTACTTGGCCACGTACATTTCGCCCACGGCCTCGCCCAGCGTGCCGTTGGGAACCGACATGGCGCGCTTCCAGCGGGGTTTCTGCTCCTGCTGGCCCGACATCACCTTGCCGTAGAAGTCGAACGAAGCCTGCTGGAACTCGTCGCTCAGGTAGGAGGCCGCCGCATTGATATACTGCGCCGCGAGGTAGTAGCGGAGTTCCTCTATCGGGGCGTTCTTCATGAGGTCGTTGGCGGCGGCGATGGCCGAAGGGGTCGTCACGATGATCGTCTCGAAATCGCCGATGCCCATGGCCTTATAGTAGGCCGCCCAGTCCACGGCGTCGTAGGTCTTCTCGAAATCGGCCCGCTTCGTGGGGTTGTACTGCGCCGGAATGTTGCGCAGCTCGACGTTCGACCACGACTTCTCGGCCAGCTTGGTCTCGATGTCCATTACGCCGGCCACGGCCTTGTCCAGCTCGGCCTCGGGCAGTCCTGCGAGGCGGAAAATTTTCTTCAGATACTCCTTGTAGGCCGTGCGGATGTTCTCGTTTTCGGGTTCGAGGTAATAGTCGCGGTCGCCCATCGTGAGCCCGCTCTGCGAAATGTAGAGGGCGTTCACGTCGCTGTTCATCAGGTCCGCCTGCACGCCCACGCCGAAGAAGGGATTGGCCACCGTGTGGTGGAGCCGTGCGACGGCCTCCGTCAGCCGGTCGCGGTCGGTCAGGGAGAGCAGCTCCCTGACGCCCGCCTCGATCGGGGCGGCGCCCTCGGCGTTCAGGCGCGCCGAGTCGAGACCCATCTTGTAGAGATCCGAAATCTTCTGCTCCACGCTGCCCTTGGCGGCGTCGAGTTTGGTCATCTCCTGAAAGAGGTCGTTGATGCGCTTCTGGTTGTTCTCGGCGATCACGTCGAACGATCCGAAGCGGGAGTATTCGGGTTTGAGCGGGTTCCGGGCCTGCCAGCCGCCCGTGGCGTACTGGTAGAAATCGACGTTCGGAGCGACCGAAAGGTCGAAGTTCGCCGGGTCGATGGCCGGAGTCTTGGAGGTCTGGTTCTGACAACTTGCCATACAAGCCATGGTTGCTGCGAAAAGCACAATCTTTTTCATTTTCGTCGGGTTTTTATTGAGAAGCGGGAACCCCGTCTCCGGAAATTCCCGCTTCTCGATGATCTCTTCTCGTAGGATGGAATCCGGATTAGTCGCGGATGGCCGCCACACCGGGCAGGTCGCCGAACTCGATGTATTCGAGCAGCGCGCCGCCGCCCGTCGAAATGTACGACACCTGGTCGGCCAGTCCGAACTTGTTGATGCAGGCCACCGAATCGCCGCCGCCGATGAGCGAGTAGGCGCCCTTCTTCGTGGCTTCGGCGATGGCCAGCGCCACCTCCTTCGAACCGGTGGCGAACTTGTCGATCTCGAAGACGCCCACCGGACCGTTCCAGAGGATCGTCTTGCAGCCGAGGATATGCTCGCGGAAGGCCTTCTTGCCTTCGTCGGCGATATCGACGCCCTCCCATCCGTCGGGGATGTTGTCCGCCGGAGCCACGTCCGTATTGGCGTCGGCCGAGAAGGCGTCGGCGATCAGCGCATCGGGCGACATGACGAGCTGCACGCCCTTCTGCTTGGCCAGCTCCAGAATCTCGAGGGCCACGGGGAACATGTCGGGCTCGCAGATCGAATCGCCGACCTTACCGCCCTGCGCGGCCGCGAAGGTGTAGGTCATGCCGCCGCCGATGATGATGGAATCGACCTTCTCGATGAGGGCCTTGATGACGCCGATCTTCGACGACACCTTCGAACCGCCGATGATGGCGCAGAACGGGTGCGCCGGCTTCTCCATCACGGCGGCGATGGCCTTCACCTCCTTCTCCATGAGGTAGCCGAACATCTTGTCCTGGGGGAAATACTTGGCGATCAGGTAGGTCGAGGCATGCTTGCGGTGCGCCGTGCCGAAGGCGTCGTTCACGTAGCAGTCGGCATACGAAGCCAGCCGCTTGACGAACTCCTTCTGCGGGCCCTCCTTGAGGGCCTTCTTGGCGGCATCCTTCTCCTCCTTGGTGGCGTCCTCGGCCAGCCCGCGGGGTTTGCCCTCCTCCTCGGCGTAGAAACGCAGGTTTTCGAGCAGCACCACCTCGCCGGGTTTCACGTCCCTGCACATTTGGGCGGCCTTCTCGCCCATGCAGTCGCCGGCGAAGGCGACCTTCACGCCGAGATTCTTCTCGATGGCCGGAACGATCTGTTCGAGCGAGTATTTGGGATCGGGATTCTTCTTGGGACGGCCCATGTGCGACATGAGGATCACGGCTCCGCCCTTCTCGAGCACTTTCTTGATGGTGGGCACTGCGGCGCGGATGCGGGTGTCGTCCGTCACTTCGCCCTTCTCGTTGAGGGGCACGTTGAAGTCCACGCGGATAATCGCGCGTTTGCCTTTGAAATCGTAGTTGTCGATCGAATTCATAACACGTTGATTTTTAGTTATTCGTTAAAACATTCGCTTCGTCGGGTCATATCTGCCGCAAATTTATGAAAATATTTCGCTTTCCTGTTATTTTCCTAACAGAAAAAACGGCGGTAAACCTCCGCGGCCGCGGCCCGGAGCGGTCCCGGCCGGATTTCCCGTACCCGCGGCGGTCAGTATTTGTACCGCACCCACTTGAACAGCTCCCCGAGCGTCGGTTTCTTGCCGTACATGAAGATGCCCACGCGGTAGATCTTCGCGGCGAACCACACCATCCCCACGAACGAGGCGTAGAGCACCGCGAGCGAAAGGGCGATCTCCCAGAGCGGAATGTCGTAGGGGATGCGGACGATCATGACGATGGGCGACGTGAAGGGAATCACCGAGAACCAGAAGGCCATCTGCGAGTTGGGGTCCCGGATGACGGCGAACATCATCAGCAGCGCGAGGATGATCGGCAGCGTGATGGGCGTCTGTAGTTGCGAAGCGTCCTGCACGTTGTCCACGGCCGAACCCACGGCGGCGAACATGGCCGAATAGAAGAGGTAGCCGCCGAAGACGAAGAGCAGCAGGCAGACGAAGATCCTGACGATATAGCCCAGGTCCGTGATCGCGGCCACGGCCTGCAACATCTCGGGGTCCATGCCCGAGGCGGCCGCGGCGTCGGGCATCCCCTGCTGCATGGCCTGGGCGCTCGCCATGACGTCGGACGGCATGAGGTGGGGCATCACCGCGGCGCCGATGCCGCAGATCAGCACGCCCCAGATGGCCACCTGTACGACGGCCACCGAGGCGATGCCGAGAATCTTGCCCATCATCAGATCGAAGGGCCGCACCGAGGAGACCATGACCTCCAGCACGCGGTTGTTCTTCTCCTCGATCACCGACTGCATGACCATCTGCCCGTAGATCAGAAGGAACATGTAGAGGATGAATCCCAGGACGTAGCCCGTCACGGTGGCCACGGTGGAGGACTGCGCATGGGTCTCCTCCTCCTGCGACTTGTCGTTGCGGAAGGTCTGGAGCGTCACGGTGGTCTTCACCTCGTCGAGGATCTGCTGGAGATTGTCGATATTGTACCGCTTGAGCTTCTCGGCCTCGAGGATGCGTTCGATCTGGTCCGTGATGCTGCTCTCGACCGAGAGCGACGACGACGAGTTGGCGTAGAGCTTCACGTCGGAGGGGTTTTCCAGGATGTCGCCGCCGATCCGGAGCACGCCGAAACGGTCGGTCAGCGTCCGGCGGGCCTCTTCGGTCGTCAGGTCCGTCGGCTCGAAGCGCAGCTCCTCGTCGCTTTCGAGGCGCGGGGCGACGAGACCGCTCTCGTCGATCACGGCGATCCGCTTTTCGTCGCCGCGCGAGAACTGCATGATGAGCGCCGGGGCGGCCATCAGGGCCACCATCAGCAGGGGCATCAGCAGCGTGGTGATGATGAAGGACTTTTTGCGCACGCGTTCGTTGAACTCGCGCTGGATGATGATGGAGATATTGGACATGGTGTTGTGGTTTTCATCGGTTCTCTTTCTCTGCCGTTTTCCGGATGCGGAGCAGCAGCAGGATGCCGCAGCACAGCGCGATGGACGAAAGAACGAGCCGCAACGTGCTCTCCTCCGTCCTCAGCGCGCGGACCGCTCCGTACATGCCGAGTCCCAGACACAGGCCGGCAAACGTCCGTGCGGCGGCTTTTCCGAAGCGGCGGGGCGCCTGTTGTTCGCGGCTTTTCATCGGGTTCAAAGTTGTCCGTTCACGGCCCGGATGAAGATGTCGTTCATCGAGGGGATGATCTCGCGGAACTGCCGCAGCTCGACGGCCCCGTTCGCGGCGGCGATCACCTGCCGCACCTCCGCGTCGTGTCCGACGCGGAGCCGGAGGGTGTCGTAGCCGTCCGCTCCGGCAAACGCGGCGGACTCCGTTCCGCCCTCCCCGTCCCCGGCGGCCGCATCGGCGGCTCCGGCGAGGATTTCGCAGCGGCCCGCGAGCGCTGAGCGCAGCGCCTCCCCGTCGCCGCGGTAGGAAATCTCGAAGATGTTCGACCCGTGGCGGCGGCGGATGTCGTCCACCTTGCCCGAGAGGATGTTGCGCGACTTGTTTATCAGCGTGATGTGGTCGCAGATCTCCTCCACCGACGACATATTGTGCGTCGAGAAGATGATCGTCGCGCCCTTGTCGCGCAGGGCGAGAATCTCCTCCTTGAGCAGGTTGGCGTTGATCGGGTCGAAGCCCGAGAAGGGTTCGTCGAAGATCAGCAGTTCGGGTTCGTGGAGCACCGTGACGATGAACTGCACCTTCTGGGCCATGCCCTTCGAAAGCTCCTCCACCTTCTTGTCCCACCACGTCTCGATGCCGAACTTCCCGAACCACCGCTTCAGCCGCACGACGGCCTCGCGGCGCGAAAGCCCCTTCAGACGAGCGAAGAAGACGGCCTGTTCGCCCACCTTCATCTTCTTGTAGAGCCCGCGCTCCTCCGGGAGGTAGCCGATGCGGTAGATGTCGGCCGGGGCGATCTCACGCCCGCCGAGCAGCACGCGGCCCGAGTCGGGCGCGGTGATGCGGTTGATGATGCGGATGAGGGTCGTCTTGCCCGCGCCGTTGGGGCCGAGCAGGCCGTAAACCGATCCCTTCGGAATGGCGAGCGATACGTCGTCCAGCGCCGTATGCGCCGCATAGCGTTTGGTGACGTGTTCCGCCGTTAGCAGATCCATAGTCGTAACGTGTTTGTTCTCTCGGAAATTTACAACGGCAAATGTAGAAATAAATTTTGAATATCAAAAAATATTTATCGTTTTTCGATAATAAAAAGCCGTCGTCCCCGTCAGAGTTCCGACAGTCCGGCCCCGGGCGCCGGAGCGGCCCCCTGCCGGGAAGGCGCCGGAGAGGAGGAGACGACGCTGTCCACGACGAATTTCGTGAAGCCGCGCCAGGGCAGGGCGCCGAAATACTCCTTGTAGTGCAGTTCGACCGAGCGGCCGCCCTCCAGCATCAGCCGCCGGGCCAGCTCCGGGTCGCGCACCGAAAATTCGAATTCGTAGGACTGGATCGTCCCGGCCGTCTTCGAGCGGATGCCCGACTGGATGAGCTTGCCTTCGTAGGTTTTGAAAATCACGCCTTTGTAAACGACATAATTCAGTTCGCCGCTCTTCACGCCCTCGCCGAAGACGAAGTAGAAGCGGAAGTAGATGAACAGCGCGAGGGCGGCGAGGACGACGGCCGGCGCGATGATCCGGAATTTTTTCATGGCTTTGCGGTTCGGTATCGGCCGTAAAGATAGCGAAATCCCGCCGATTCGGAGCCTGCGGCGGCCGAAAACCGCCTCCCCGTACCGAAATTCGCGCGAATCTTCCTATATTTGAGGTCGTGAAAGAGTCGAAGTTCGTCAAAGCGAAGATCGCCGCGGGATACGTCATCCTCATCGCGGCCTGCATCCTCTCGGTGGGATACGTCTATCGGGAGGCGGTGCGCCTCTCCGCGCCCGACGGCAGCTACGCGCTGCTGCGCAACAAGCGCAGCGCGGTCAATCAGGTGCTCTACCACCTCTACCAGGCCGAGAGCTACGGCCAGTTGATGATCGCCGGATACCAGTCCTTCGAGGGGCGCTACCGGCGCGAGCTGCGGACCGTGCGGGCCCGCATCGACTCGCTGCGCAGCATCGCCGGAAGCGGGGATTCGTTGCAGACGATGCGTCTGGACAGCATCGTGCGGCTGCTCGCGGACAAGGAGCGGCGGACGATGAGCCTGCGGCGGTCGATCCGCGCCGGAGCCACGTCGAGCCTGCTGGAGAAGAACATCCGCGCGCTCATCGAAGGGTCGCGCGACAGCCTCGCGCGCCCCGACACGCTTTCCCTCCCGGCCGGCGGCCTTCTTTCCCCGGACTCGCTCCCCCGGACCGACACGCTGCGCCCCCTGCTGCCCGACACCCTCGCGCCCGTACTGCCGCCCCCTTCCGACACGCTGCCGCCGCCCAGCCTCGTGCGTTCCGACACAGTGGCCGTGCCGCGCCCCAAACGGCGGTTCTTCCGCCGGCTGGCCGACCTGTTCAGCCCGCCCCGGAACGACTCGAACGTGGTGATCTCGCGGCGCGAAATCGTCGTCGATACGCTCCGGCGGCCCGGGGAGACGCTGCCGCCCGAGGCGATCCGGGACACGATCACGCTGGTCCTGCGCGCCCTGCAGGACAGCGTGACCAGCGAACGGCTGGGCATCTACGACGAGGCGTGGCGCGAGGGGCTGCGCCTGCGGTACAGCAACGACCTGGTGAACGCCAAGATCTACCGCCTGATCCTCGATTTCGAGGAGGAGGAGACGGCCTTCCTCATGCGGCGCATCGACACGAACGAGGCGATCCGGCAGCGCTCCTCGCAGATACTGGGCATCGTCGCCGCGGGAGCCGTGGTGCTGATGCTGCTGTTCGTGGCCGTGCTGTGGCGCGACATCAACCGCAGCGTCCGCTACCGCCGGGCGCTGGAGCGGGCCAACCGCGACAATGAGGCGCTGCTGGCGGCCCGCGAGCAGCTGATGCTGGCCATCACGCACGACATCAAGGCCCCGCTGGGGTCGGTCATGGGATATATCGACCTGCTGTCGCGCCTCACCTCCGACAAGCGGCAGGAGCTCTACCTACAGAACATGAAATCCTCGTCGGAGCACCTGCTCGCGCTGGTGAACAGCCTGCTGGACTTCTACCGCCTCGACGCCAACAAAATGGAGGTCGATGCCGTGGCCTTCAACCCGGCGCAGCTCTTCGAGACGATCCGTGCGGGATTCGCCGCGGCAGCGGCCGCCAAAGGACTGGAACTGCGGCTGGAGCTCGCCCCGAGCACGGACCGCGAAGTGGCGGGCGATGCCTTCCGGATCCGGCAGATCGCCGACAACCTGCTTTCCAACGCCTTGAAATTCACCGACGAAGGGTTCGTGACGCTGCGGGCCCGCCTCTCCGACGGGCAACTGGTCTTCTCGGTCCGCGACACGGGCCGGGGAATCGGCCCCGAGGAACGGGAGCGGATTTTCGCCGAGTTCGTGCGGCTCCGCTCGGCGCAGGGCGTGGACGGCTTCGGACTGGGGCTGTCGATCGTGGACCGTCTCGTGAAGCTGCTCGGCGGAGCGATCTCGCTCGACAGCGCGCCCGGCCAGGGAAGCAAGTTCATCGTCACGGTTCCCGTGGGCGACGCGGCCGAAGGCGCGGCGGGCCGGACGGCGGCGCCGGAACCGGGAGCCGCCGAACCGCTGCCGCCGCTGCGTGCGCTGCTGGTGGACGACGACCCCCTGCAACTCGAAATGGTCGCCGCCATGTGCCGCCGCGCGGGGGTTTCGGCCGAGTGCTGCCAATATCCCGAATACGCCGCACGGCTCGTCGAGGGCGGCCGCTTCGATCTGGTCGTCACCGACATCCAGATGCCCTCGTACGACGGATTCGGCGTGCTGGAGGCCGTGCGCGGCGTCGCGCCCGGGATCCCCGTGGTGGCCGTCTCGGCACGCGGGGAGATGCGTCCCGAGGACTTCGCGGCCCGGGGATTCGCCGCCTGCCTGCGCAAACCCTTCACCTACGGCGAGCTGGTCGGGGCGATCCGTGCGGCCTGCTGCGGCGGAACGTCGCCGCAGGTTCCGGACGCCGGAACGAAGGCATCCGCCCCGGAGCCGGACGGCGGCGAGCTGCGCTTCGACGCCCTGACGGCCTATGCGGGCGACGACGCGGAGGCGGCGCAGTCGATCCTGGCCTCCTTCGCCGAGCAGACCGCGGCGAACTGCACGGCATTGTGCGAGGCCCTCGACGCGGACGATGCGGCCGGCGTGAAGGCGCTGGCGCACAAGATGCTGCCGATCTTCACGATGCTCGGAGCCGGAACCGTGGCCGACACGCTGCGCCGCGCCGAGACCCACGAAGGGGCGCTGACCGATACGCTGCACCGCGAGCTGGCGGCCGTCGCGGAGCGCATCCGCGGAATCGCCGCGGAGGCCGGGAAACGGGCCTTTCCCGGAAAAGCGGCCTCCGGAGGTCCGGAATCCGAATAAAATCGTATCTTTGTAGGGAATATGGAACGCATCCTCATCGTAGACGACGACATCACCTTCGCGCTGATGCTCCGCACGTGGCTGGCCAAACGGGGCTTCGAGGTGGAGACGGCCGGTTCGGCGGCAGCGGCCCGCACGGCGCTCGGGAAAGGCGACTACGCCCTCGTGCTGAGCGATATGCGCCTGCCGGACGAAGACGGGATCGCCCTGCTGCAATGGATGGCCGGCGAGGGCATCGCGGCCCCGGTGATCGTGATGACGAGCTACGCCGAGATACGGAACGCCGTGCGGTGCATGAAACTCGGCGCGCGCGACTACGTGGCCAAACCCGTGAACCCCGACGAACTGCTGAAGAAGATCCGCGAGGCGCTCGACGCCCCGGCAGCCGGGGAGGAATCCGCTGGGTCCGGCCGGAACGCCCCGCGCGCGTCCCGGAGCGCGGCGGCCGAACCGCTCAACTACATCGAGGGGCGCAGCGACGCGGCGCGGCAGCTCTACGAATACGTGCGGCTGGTGGCCCCCACCGACATGTCGGTGCTGGTGAACGGCGCGAGCGGAACGGGCAAGGAGCACGTGGCGCAACTGATCCACCGCGGCAGCCGGCGCGCCGGAAAACCTTTCGTGGCGGTCGATTGCGGAGCCATCCCGCGCGAGCTGGCCGCATCGGAGTTCTTCGGCCACGTCAAAGGGTCGTTCACCGGAGCGCTGGCCGACAAGGCGGGAGCCTTCGAGGCGGCCAACGGCGGCACGCTCTTTCTCGACGAGGTGGGCAACCTCACCTACGAGACGCAGGTGCAGCTGTTGCGCGCCCTGCAGGAACGCCGCATCCGCCGCGTGGGCAGTACGCGCGAAATCCCCGTGGACATCCGCCTCGTGGCGGCGACCAACGAGAACCTCGAGGCGGCCATCGCCCGGGGAACGTTCCGCGCCGACCTCTACCACCGGATCAACGAATTCACGCTCCGCATGCCCGAGCTGCGGCAGATGAGCGGCGACATTCCGCTCTTCGCCGACTTCTTCCTCGACCAGGCCAACCGCGAGCTGGGCAAACGCATCGTCGGATTCGACGCCGCGGCGCTGGCCGCGCTGACGCGCTACGACTGGCCGGGAAATCTCCGGCAGCTGAAGAACACCGTGAAGTCGGCGACGCTGCTCGCAGCGGGCGACTACGTCACCTGCCGCGAACTGCCGGCCGAAGTGACCGCCCCCTCCACCGGCGCCGCGGCGGGAAACCCGACCGTCCCGAGCTTCTCGCTGCGCGATCCCGCCTCGGAGGAGGAGCAGATACGCCGCGCCCTCGCAGCCGCGGGAGGCAACAAGTCGCAGGCCGCGAAACTGCTCGGCGTCGATCGCAAGACGCTCTACAACAAACTGCACCACTACGGCATCGAGTGACCCCTCCCCGGCAGCGGGCACGTACCGGCCCGGGGGAGGGTGTGGAATTTTTCCACAACATTGTGGAGCGGATTCCACACCGTTCCACACTTCGCCGGGCCGCCGCTCCCCGGCGGAATCCGCTCCGCAGCACTCCGCCGGATCCCATTCCGAAACGCTTCCGAATCCGTCCAGGGCCCGTCCCGCACCTTTTCACGCCCCTCTTTCCGCTCCCGCCTCCCCGGCGAACGGCAGGTTTCCGCACCGTTTGGCACACCGCTTGAACATTTTTTCTGCGAAACCGGCACCGAACCGGTTCATACAACAAATAAGAATTGAAGTCGAACCTTTAAATTGGACCGCATGAGGAAGGAGTTTGTGATGACGGCGACTTTCTGACGAAGCGGGCGGTTCGCCGACGGAAACGGTCGATCGAGCGGCTCTTCGGAGCGCTCCGGACCGGATGCCGTCGCCGCAGCCGCCGGGCCGAGAGCAGTGAGGTTGTCTCGATTATTTAGTTAACAATTGTTTGCCTGGTACTCCGCCCCGTGCGGAGTTTTTTTGTGCCCGGGAATCGGCCCCTTCCGCGCGGAACATCCGGACAAGCCGGCCGCACCGGACCCGTCCGAACCCACTCCGGCTACCGGAAACAGTCCGGACAAGGCCGCGACGCAAGCTCCAACCGCAGCACTCCGCCCCGCACGATCTGCTCATGCGTGAGGAACGGCCGTTCGAGGGGCTTCCCGTCGAGCCGCGCCGCACGGATGTATTTATTGACCTTCGACGCTCCGGGAGCCTCTATCACGAAACTCCGACCGCCGGGCAGCGCGATCTCCACCCGCTCGAAAATCGGCGTGCTCAGGGCGTATTCGCCCGAGGCGGGATTGACCGGATAGAATCCCATGGCGGCGAAAACATACCATGCCGTGAGCGCCCCGCCGTCGTCGTCGCCGCTCAATCCCGTGGGACGGTCGTCGAACCAGATGTCGGCAATCTGCCGCACGCGGTGCTGCGTCTTCCAGGCCGCACCGGCATAGTTGTAGAGCCACGGGATATGGAACGCAGGCTCGTTCCCCGCCGGAATGAGCCCCTGAAGTCCGGTGGCATCGGGCATCCGGCCCATGAATTTCCATTTGTCGAGCCTCGGACCGCGGGTGAAGGATTCGTCGAGACGGCGCACGAAGGCTTCCGGACCGCCCGTCAGCGCGATCAGCCGCGGAATGTCGTGCTGCACGTGGAAAACATGGACACAGGCATTGACCTCGGCGAAATAGCTCCGGGCGCCGAACCCGTCGCTCAGTTGCGGATCGAACGGTTCGATCCATTCGCCCCGTTCGTTTCTGGGTGCGAAATAACCGATCTCCGGATTCCATAGGTTCAGGTAGTTGCGCGACCTTTGCAGAAACAGCTCGCAATCCTCGTCACGTCCCAGATAGCGCGCGATCCGGGCCAGACACCAGTCGTCGTAGCTATGTTCGAGCGTCACCGACACGGCCTGCCGTTTCTCCCACCCGTCGTCGATATAGGGGTATTTCTCCTTCTCCCCGGGCGCCAGCGCCGGGAAATAGCCGTGTTCGGCATAGAACCGGTCGGGCTCGCGGGCCGCTCCGGCCCGCCAGGGAATCATCGTCCCCTCCAGCGCGTTCTTGCGCAGCCCTTCGTAAAGCGTCTCCACATCGAAATCAGTGATCCCCTTGCGGATGGCTTCGGCGGCGACCGACGCGACGTGATTGCCGATCATCGGATCGCCGTGCCAGTCCGGCGAGGCTCCCTCGAACCAGTCGCCGCCCCATTCGACCAGCTCGGGGAACTGGGGAACCCAGCCCCACTGGCGGTACATCCGGGCATAGGACTGCAACTCGTCCGCTTTCCGCTCCGGATCGAGCAGCATCCCCAGCGCATGCAGGTTGCGGTAGGTATCCCAGGCCCAGTCGTCGTTGTAGAACGGCCGCGCGTCCTCGTGCACACGGCGGTCGAATCCGCTGTAATAACGTCCGTACTCGGACTGCTCGACCATCCGCTCGCAGGTCCGGTAAAGCGACGTGTAGAAAATCCGCCGCTCCCGTTCGGTTCCCCCTTCGACCCGGATGCGTCCCAGCGTCTCCTCCCAGATCGCGCGGCTTTGTTCCCGGACCTCGGCGAACGACGCCTCCCCGACCTCGGCTTCGAGGTTGGCGCGGGCCTGTTCCACGCTGATATAGGAGATTCCGACCCGGAAACGCACGACGCCCCGGCCGGCCGGATCCGAAAGCCAGACCCCGATATTCCGGCCCGCCGCGGAGAGCGAGTCGGAAAGCACGCCGTCCCGGCAGGTCCCCGCCTTTCCGAACGGCCGGTCGGCCACGGCATAGAAGTACTGGCGGGCGTAATCGACCGCCTCCCAGCCCGTCACGACCCGATTCCCGTCCACGCTCGCCTCGCCCTGCGCCGCAAGCCGGAAAAGCACGTTCGCAGGGCGGTCTCCGTCCGTGAAGTCGAACTCGTAGAGGGCCGCGCGTTCGGTCGTCGTCCACGCCGCCCCGATGCCGAAATCCTCGAGCCAGACCCGGTGCGACCAGGGATGCAGCTCCTCGAGGTCGTGGTCGTACCACGACGAGGAGCGCTCCGGATCGAACGACACATCGCCCGCCGTGGGCATGATCGCAGTCACCGCCCCGTTCCGGTAACGGGGCATGTTGAGGGCGATGCCGTAGATCCGGTCGGAAAAGTAACGGTCGTTGAGTCCCGGTTCGGTCACGGGATAGATACGCACCATGGCGTGCGGCCGGTGCACCTGCGGCATCACGGTCGTCAGCAGCGGCGCCACGCCCCCTATGTTGGGATCGACCCAGCGTCCCACGCCTTCGTCCCGGCAACCGGCCGTACAAAGCAGAAGCGCCGCGGCCGCAAACATGTGAATTCTGTTCATATTTTTTCCATTTTTTTCGGACGAACCGAGTGAAAAACGCCTGAAATTACGAATTTTCGGCCGATTTTCACTATATTTGTTCAAATAACCGCACGGTATGAAGTACATTCTGAAAGAGATCACTCCGCTGGGCGGAAACGACCTGTTCATCGCGAACCACTGGCCCGACAACCAGATGGATTTCCCGCTCCATTTCCACGAGGACTACGAACTCAACCTGACGCTGCACGTCCGGGGCAAACGAACGGTGGGCAATCTGGTGGAGGACTTTACGGAGAAGGATCTGGTCATCACCAACCCGAACGTGCTGCATTGCTACAAACGCGGCGAGAGTTATGCGAACGTCCGCTGCGAAGTGGTCGTCGTCCAGTTCTCCAAGAACCTTCCCTCGTGGGGCATTTTCGACACCGACCAGCTGCGGCCGATCCGGGAGATGCTCTGCCAGCCCGCGCCGGGCATCCGGTTTTCGGAGGACACCGCGGACCGGGTCCGCGACCGGCTGCTGCGCCTGCCGCACCTCGAAGGGTTCGAAGCCGTGCTGCTGTTCCTCGACATCCTCCACGAACTCGCCTGCGCCGACCGGACCAAGGTCGAGCTGATCGGGCTTCAGGGCGACGGCTCCTTCGCCCACAGCCGCCGCATCAACAAGATCGTGCAGTTCGTGGAGCAGAACTACAGCCGGAAGATTTCGCTCGACGAAATCGGCCGTCTGGTCGGAATGCCGGCGTCGTCCGCGAGCCGTTTTTTCAAAAAACGCACGCGGCACAACTTCTGGGACTACCTCAGCGGATTCCGGATCAACCGCGCGGCGCAAATGATCATCGAGACCGAACACACGATTTCGGAGATCAGCTACGAATGCGGCTTCAACAACATCTCCAATTTCAACCGCGTCTTCCGCGAACGCATCGGCACCACGCCGAGCGACTACCGGCGCAAGTTCAAGGCGTCGGTCATCCCCAAGGGGTGACCGGCCGGAAAGGTCTCGGAACACCGCAGCCTTTTCCGGCCGGAGAAGTCCTATTTCCCGAGCCACAGCTCCCGGATCGTCTCCTCGATCCCCATGCCGTAGGGAACCCGATCGCTTTTCGCAACGGCGCGACAGAGGAACGCGGGACCGCCTGCCGTCGCCGACACGACCCGTGCTCCGGGCATTTCGAGATGGCCGTTCGGATCGTTTTCGCGCAGCCAGCCGTAGGCATAGCGCAGCCAGGCCCGGCGGGCATCGGGTTCCTGCAGGTAGAACCAGGTGATTTCGTCATAGCCCCAAACGTAATGGTCCGACAGATCGGCCTCGCCCGGATGGTCGCTCACACCGAAATTGTCGAACTCGACCAGATAGGGCAGGGCGTCGCACCGCCAGCCGCTCGGCGTCACGCATCCGGGGCTTTTGCCGTAAACCGCGTCGATATGCCCCGCCTCGAGCACGCACTCCATCGGCTTTTCGGGAACCTCCTTGATCCGCAGCGGGAAGGAGTTGAAGTCGATCAGGCTTCTGTCGCCGACCATCATGCCCCGGCTGCCCGTGTGGGCGTCAAAAAGCACGAAGTGACGGCGGGCCCGCGGGCAGACCCGGGCACGCACCTTCTTCAGAAAGCTGTCCCATGTCTGCCATCCGCGGTCGTTCATGCCGATCAGATAGACCTGCCCCAGATGGACGGCTTCGACCCCGATATCGACATAGGAGCCGATCAGGAACATGAACCACAACTGCGTCTCGACACGCGTGATGTCCGGCACGCTGGCTCCCGGCCCCCACTGGTCCACGTATTTTCCGCCGGGATCGAGCATCTGCGCATAATCGAAACAGCGCTCCTCGACGGGCAGTCCCAGCGCCTCGAAAGCCCAGGCGGGCACAGGGACCTCGCCGACCTCGCGGTAAACCGCCTCGAAGGTCGCGGCCTGGAAGATCACGTCCGGATCGAAGGCGTGCACACGGTCGATCAGCGCTTCGGCCCCGGCCCAGAAACCCGGCTCGGCAAGCGTCTTCTCATCGCCCCAGCGGTAGATCGCCCGGCCGATGAACTTGGCGCCGGTGTTGCGGATGAACTCCACGTCGGCCTCCTTGTCGGGATAGGTTCCGTCGTTGCAGTAGGGATCGACGGTCAGGAACTCCGACATCGTGACGGCCCGCGAAAGGTAGCGGTCCAGCACGTCCCGGGAGATCGAACCGTCGAAACGGTAGGGATCCGGCTCCGCAGAGCCGCATGCGCCCGCGCCGGCGGAAAGTCCCAGCGCGGCGGAAAGCAATACGAACAGTCGTTTCATGGCAGGTATCGTCATTCGTTCCACAATCTTCTGATGGTCTCCTCGGTCGAACGGCCCGTGGGGCACGCCTCGCTCTGCGTGTTGCAGCGGTAGAACCGGGAAGGCCCCGACACCGACACGCGGCAGCCCGGCATCTGGACGTACCCGATCGGATCCATGCTGCGGAGGTAGTCCACGGCGTATTCGAGCCACTCGCGGGCGTACTCGTCGTCGAGCAGGCTGAACCACGATATTTCGTCGTAACCCCAAACGTAGTGGTCGCTCCAGTCGTACTGTCCCGGATGGTCGCTCACGCCGAAGTTGTCGAACTCGAGGAGATAAGGAATCCGTTCGGCCGTCCAGCCGCTCGGGGTTCGGCCGCCCTTCGTATAGCCGATCACCGAATCGAGGTATCCCTTTTCGAGTTTCGCCTTCATCGGCTCGCCCGCGATCTCCTTCGCCCGCAACGGGAACGACACGAAGTCGAAGAGCAGTTCGCCATCGACGACGATGCCGCCGTTGCCCAGGTGGGCGTCCAGCAGCACCGTTCCCCGCGCCGCCTTGGTCGCCGCCGCCTCGCGGATTTTGGAGAGCAGGGTCCGGTATCCCGCATAGCCGTTTTCCGAATCGCCCATCGACGCCATGAGCATCACCTGCCCGCAGTGGAACGCCTCGATGCCGGCCTCCATGTATTTTACGGCCATGAAGTAGAACCACATTTGCGTCTCCTCGCGCGACATGTCGGGGACGCAGGTGTTCTCGCCCCACTGCCCCAGATAGACGCCGTTCTCGTCGCAGATGGCGTCGAACCGGAAGTTGCGGGCCTCGGGCTCCCGTCCGAAAGCCTCGAAAACCCAATCCGGAACGGGAATGTCGTTCACCCGGGTCGTCACGATCTCGAACAGGGCCGCCTGGAAAATCAGGTCGGGATCCGAACGGTGCATCCGCTCGATCCGCGCCCCGGCGTCGGCGAGCCACGCATCATCGACGAAAAGCTCCTCATGCCCCCACGAATAGATCGACCGCCCGATGAATTTGGCCCCGATCGAGAGGAGCATCCGCTCGTCGTCCTCCGTCCCGTACACTCCGTCGTTCGAGGTTTCGGGACCGGCGAGAAACTCCGTCTGGGTCACGGCGCGCGAAAGGTAGTTGTGCAGCACCTCTTCCGACATCGTTCCGCCCGAGAAGGTGTAATTGCCCGTATTGGGCACGGGAGCGGGCCTCTGCGGAATCTCGGGCCACCGGCTCCGGTCCCACTCCTTTTCGCAGCCCGCCGCCGAAAGCAGGCAGGCCGCAGCGAATAGTATGAATTTCGATCCTTTCATCTGTATTTCGGTTTTCAGGGTTCCGGCCGGATGTTTCCGGCCGGAACCGCAGTTGCCAATATTTCGTTACAATTCGTCGATCCGGTAGTTCGTTCCGTTGGATTCGATGGCGAACTCCGCCCCGGAGGAGAAGACGCCCGCCCGGTAAAGTTCGCCGAGCAGATCGAGTCCCACCTGCCCGGACCCGGATTCCACGGGAATTCCGCCCGACTCGGCCCCGTTGCCCGTCACCGTCACGTCGCCGCCGACGCTCCGGAGCCCGGCGAAACCGCCCAGACCGTTGAGCTTCGCATTGCCGCGGATCGTCAGACTGCCGCCCACCGTCTCGAGCGGCATGACGTCGAAATTCCAGAAGTCGCCGTTGCAGTTCTCCACCGTAAAGTCGCCGCCTACGCTCCGGAGCGAAAGGAAAGTCACGCCCGCCATCGGCTCAGCAACCCCCGAGAGTTTCACGCTGCCGGCCACGCTCTCTATCTGCGAGAGGCAGTTCCCGGCTCCCCAGTTGGTCGCGATCTTCGGACAGTTCTCGAAGACGAGGTCGCCGCCGACCGCCGTCATCGACTTCATGCCGTTCAGGTTGAACAGTTGCGCGCAGTTGCGGAAGACGATGCCGCCGTCCACCGTGAACCCTCCGTCGTTGAAGAGCACTTCGGTCGTCGTCAGGGAGGTTCCCTCGACGGTCAGGGTCCCGGCGATCTTCCCGACGCGGTTCTTGACGAACGACAGATCGTGATCCGAAATCGTATTGTCCGGATCGAGAATCGTGAGGTCCTGCACCGTCTCCCCGACGGCCGAACCGTCCTGCGGAGCGAAAGCCAGCAGTTCGTCCCGTCCCGCGATCGTATAGGTCCGGGGCGCTCCCGGATCGGGAACCTCCGAAAACTCGACGGACGAACCGTCGGCATAGCGGCAATCGACCGCCGCTCCGGGCTGCACCACCCCGGAGACGATCCACCGCTCCACCAGGTCGAAACCCACCTGTCCGGCGACCGAGACATACGGGATGCCTCCTCCGGCGCTGACGTCCGTACCGCACTCCGCAATCGTGATGTCGCCGCCCAGATACTCCAGTTTCTCGAAACCGCCCAGTCCGTTCTGGTGGTCGTTGCCGACGAGCGCGAGGTTTCCGCCGATACGGCGCAGATCGGTGGCCAGATTCCAGAAGAATCCCTGGTAGGTCTCCACGCAGTTGTCCTCCAGCGTCATGTCGCCGCCGACTTCGGACAGCGAGGCGAAGGCCATCTGCTGCATGCCGCAGTTGCGCACCGTCAGGTCGCCCTCCACGCGGACGATCTGCGCGAAGCCGTTGCCGGAACCCCAGTGAATCAGGTAGGGGATATTCTCCAGCACGAAATCGCCGCCGATCTGCGTGATGTTCTTGAATCCGTTGTTGTTGAAGAACTTGTTGCCGCTGTCCTCGTCGTAGGTTTCGATGTTGCGCAGGACGATGCCGCCGCGGCACTCCACCTTGCCGAAGAAGGTCTCGGTGGTCTTGATCGCCGCACCGTCGATGGTCATGGTCCCCTGTACGACGTCGATTTTCGAGGCCAGCAGGGCCATGCCGTCGTCGGTGACCTGGGGTCCCGTCACGGTGAGGTCCTTCACCTCCTTGCCCGAGGGGCTGAATGCGGCGGCCTCGGCGTCGGATTTGATCGTATAGCTGTACACGCCGCCCGACTCGCCGCCCTGCCCGATCAGCGACGGGTCGGTTACGGCCAGCGGATGGTTGTTCGACAGAGTCACGTTGTCCGAATCGAGCACCGAATTGGAAATAAGGTACTTGATGACGTTGAATCCGTAGGTATCGGGCTGATCGGGCTTGTCCTCGCCCAGCAGGGAGTTCCCCGTGACGAAGAGCTTTCCGGTCATTTTCTTGAGATTCATGAGACCGCTGATGTCGGTCAGCTGCGGATTGTCCTCGATATGGATGTCGCCGATGACGAACCTGAGCGCCAGGTCTCCGACGGAGACCAGCGATTCGTTTTCCGCGATTTCGAGTTTCGTGGCCACGGAGAAGGTCTTCGGAAGCGTCAGCGTTCCGATGCCCGTATTCCGGATGACGAGCGTGCCGACGGCCGACACGTCGAGCGACGAGAGATCGGTGATGTCGCCGCCCGTGACCGTGATCCGGTTGGCCTCGCGGCGGGCGGGAAAGGCATCGACCTCGGCCTGCGTCGTAAGCGTGAAGTTCCCCTCGTAGGGGTTCGCGGGATCGGTCCCGTCCTCCGAACAGGCCGTCAGCCACGTGCCCGCGAGGGCGAGCAGCGGCAGCAGGTATTCATTGTACGATCGTTTCATGATGCGTTGGTATTAGGTCGGTTATCGCTGGGGGTTGAGGTCCATCTCCCGCTGGGGAGCCGGATAGAAATAGGCGTAGGTCGGCTTGAAGGCCTTGTTGGTGATATGCCGCTCGTCGGCCCGGTTGAGCCGGCGCAGTTCGTAGATGCCGTGTCCCTCGAAGGCCAGCTCCTTGATGCGCTCCTGAATCACCGCCTCGCGGAAGTCCGCGACCGAAAGTCCCTCGGGCAGCGCTCCCAGCCCGGCGCGTTTGCGCACCTCGTTCACCCATTTATATCCCTCCTCGGTCGGTCCCGCGGCCTCGGCGTAGGTGAGCGCCACCTCGGCGAACCGGATCAGGTAGAGATTCGCCGACGTCCGGTTCGAATTCGACTTCGGATCGGTGTACTTGCGGCAGAACGGATAGAAGAACTTGTTCTTCACGTTGTCACTGCTCGTCAGATTCGAAGGATCGTAGGTCGCCAGCACGCTGCCGTCTTCGTTGTATATCGTCGTAACCATCAGTTGTTTGCGCAGGTCCGCATCGTCGTACGTGTCACGGAATTCGTTGTCCACGCGCATCACCTGGAACCCCGACTCGTAATTCATGAACTTCATCACTTCGCCTCCGCCGGCGAGCGACGAGGAGATATAGACGATATTGCCCGTCTGGATCGCGAACATCTGGGGCAGCTGCGAATAAGTGCCTTCCATGCCGCTGGCCTCGCGGTTCATCGAGGTCATGAAGATATGTTCCACGCCGTCGGCCTGGTGATCGACGTCGTAAACATTGCCCAGATCGGGGTCGAGACGATAGACGGTCTGCCCTTCGAGCACGTCGGAGGCATACTGCGCCGCCAACGCATACATGTCGTCGGCATCGGCGACCCAGTCGTAGCCCGGAGCGCCCGAAGCCTTCGAGGAGGCGAGGTAGAGGTAAACCCGCGCCAGCAGCGCCTGCGCGGCGACCTTGTCGGCCCGGCCCTGCACCTTGTTCACGGGCAGCAGACCGATGGCCTCCTCCAGCTCGCCGATGATGAACCCGTAGATCTTCTCGATCGGGGCGAAATCCTTGTAGGAGTCGGAGACGGTCGAAACGGTTTTCGACCGGATGGGCACGCTGCCGTAGTTGATGACCAGCATGAAGTGGTTGAAAGCGCGCAGGAAATGCGCCTCGCCGAGAATCCTGTTGCGCGCCATCGCCGAGATGGACGTCATGCGCGAGACGTTCTCCAGCACCGAATTGGTGCGCGCCAGACTTACGTAGGCCGACTTGAAGAAGTAGATGGCTTCGTCGCTCGTCGGAGTGATGTCCCACTGGAACAGCGGGCTTTCGTCGGCCTTGCCGTAGGATTTGTACTGGTTGGTCGGCACGTCGCTCAGGAAGAAGAGGAACCGGCCGCAATAGTCGATGTAATTGATCGGCACGTAAGCGTACATCAGCGCGGATTCGGCATCGGCCTCCGTATTGTAGAAGGTCTCGTTCGAATAAGTGCCGTAGGGAACTTCGTCGAGGCAGGAGGCGAAGCCCGTCAGCGCCCCGAGCAGAAGCAGGTATCGGAATGTCTTTTTCATTTTCAACATGGCTCTATCAGGTTAGAATTTGAACTCCGCGCCGGCGGTGATGACGCATACCTTGGGATAGGCAACGCCCCCGATGCCGTTCTCTCCCACTTCGGGGTCGTATTCGCTGACTTTCGAGAAGGTGAAGGGGTTGCTGGCGCTCACGAACACGCGCAGGTGCTTGATGCCCCGGATTTTGTTTTCCGGCAGGGTATAGCCCAGCATGATGTTGGAGATGCGCAGGAACGAACCGTCCTCGACCGACCACGAAGAGGCATGGTACTGGCGGTTGTACCGCAGGCTGGGGCGCTCGTTCGTGGGGCGCTCCGGCGTCCACCTGCCGGACATCAGCGCCGGAGAGGTGAGCTTCCGGTAGGAGAAAATGTCGTTGCCATAGACGGCGTACATCATCACCGAAAGGTCCAGACCGATCCGGTGCGACAGCGAGAGGTTGAGACTCGAGGTGAACTTGGGATTCGGATCGCCGATAATCACGCGCCGGTCGGGATCGAGCGTTCCGTCGGCGT
Organism: Alistipes dispar; assembly: GCF_006542685.1. Classification (NCBI taxonomy): domain Bacteria; kingdom Pseudomonadati; phylum Bacteroidota; class Bacteroidia; order Bacteroidales; family Rikenellaceae; genus Alistipes; species Alistipes dispar. The sequence continues at coordinate 1,402,965 of NZ_AP019736.1, forward strand.
TGAGCCCCGCATAGTTGAACTCTCCCGGACGGGTGTTGGGACTCGACCCGTCGCCCTGCGGCGTCTGGATGATGCCGTTCACCATGTAACCGTAGAACGAATTGACGGGGTAGCCGATGGCCAGCACGTTGAGGAAGGCGTCGTTGTAAACGCTGCCGCCGTACTGCGTATAACAGATGCCGTTGGCATCGACCGTACAGCCCGAGTTCTCGGCCGTGCCGATCGACACGACCTTGTTGCGGTTGAGGCTGAAGATGCCGGTCGCGCTGAAATTCCAGTCCTTCGTCGAGACGATGTGTCCCGTGACGGCCACCTCGAAACCCTTGTTGCGGATCTCGCCGTCATTGACCCACACCGTGTCGAACCCGGTGCTGGGAGAGAGGTACTGCTTGCGCAGCAGGTCGGTGGTGCGTTTGTAATAGTAGTCGAACGTGACGTTCAGCCGTCCCTTGAGGATCGAGAGGTCGAGGCCGATGTCCAACTGGGCCGTCTTCTCCCACGTCAGTTCGTGGTTGGCCATGCCCGCATAGGTGACGAAACGGTCGCCGAGCCCCTCGCGGCCGTCCTGATAACCGATGCCGTAAACCGTGTACTCTTCGCCGTTGCACCAATAGTAGTCGTAGCCGAAACGCTCGAAGGTCTGGTAGGGCGAAATGCCCTGATTGCCCGAAACGCCGTAGCTGGCGCGCAGCTTGAGCTGGTCGAAAAATCCGAGCGACCTGATCCACGGCTCCTCCTCCATCTTCCAGCTCACGGCGCCCGAGGGGAAGAAGCCCCAACGGTGTCCCTCGGCGAATTTCGACGCCCCGTCGGCACGGGCCGTGAAGGTGAACAGGTAGCGGTTCTTGTAGGTGTAGTTCAGACGCGTGAAGCCCGAAGCAAGCATCTCCTGACTGCGCGACGTGGTGGTGATGACCTTGTCGGCGCCGGAAACCACTTCGTCCTCGAGCGCGGCGTTCGAGAAGCCTCGTCCGGTGATGCTCGATCCCCGGCTTACGCTGTTCTCGTAACTGCCGCCGACCATGGCCGAAAAGGCGTGGTCGCCGAAGGTTCTGTCGTAGGTCAGGTATCCGTCCGCGGTGAGATTGACGTAGGTGGACTCGCTGTTGCCGCCCTCGCCGTTGTAGTTGTCGCCCGCCTGCGTGTAAAGCGGCGGATTGAAAAACGCCGAACGGCTCTGCTCGGCCCGGGCGTTGCCCGAAACCGAAAGCGTCAAGCCCGGCAGGATCGACCAGTCGGCCTTCACGAGCGCATAGCCGGACATGTCGTCCGACTCCTTCTTAACCTCGTTGTTTATCATCACGGGATTGCTGTAATCCTTGGGCTGGCTCTTGAAATAGGAGCCGTCGCCGTTATAGACCGGCCAGAGGGGATTGCAGCCGTAGCTCGTCCCGTTGTTGTAGGTCCGGAATCCCCGCACGAATCCCGCCTTGGTCTTCAGCTTGACATTGCGGGCCACCTGGTTGTCGTACGACATATCGACCGTGTACTTCTCGTAGTCGTCGTTGTGCTGCATGCCCTCGCCGTCGTAATACCCCAGGCTCACATAGTAGCGGTTCTTCGCGTTGCTGCCTTCGATTCCCACGTTGTAATCCTGCGTAACGGAGGTCCGGAACACATAGTCGGCCCACCGGGTGCGATAGGGCCATTCGCCGCTTTCGATCTCGGAAACGGAGGGGTAATAGGTCCCGTCGGCCCATATCTTGCCCGTGTAGGGTCCTTCGGCGCCGCCGTTCTCGTACGACTCGTTCTCCAGACGGGCCATCGTCACCGGATCGCGCCAGTAGTCGAGCCGGTCGCTGAAAACGCCCACGCCGACCTTGCCCGAGAACCAGACGTTCTGATGCTCCTTCCTGCCGCTTTTGGTCGTGATCATGATGACGCCGTTGGCGCCGCGCGAACCGTAAATCGCCGTGGCCGAAGCGTCTTTCAGCACTTCGATCGACTCGATGATGCCCGGATTGACGCTCTTGAGGTTTCCGGCGTCGCCCATCGGAACTCCGTCCACGACCACCAGCGGGGAGTTGGACCCGTTGATGGAACTGATGCCGCGCACCCGGACCGTCACGCCGCCCTCGGGACTGTCGTTCGAATTGTCGATCACCGTCAGACCGGCGACGCGCCCCTGGAGCAGCTTGTCGATCGACCCCGACGAAACCTGCGTCACGTCGGAGGCCCTCACCGAGGCCACGCTTCCCGTCAGGTCGCTCTTCTTCATCGTACCGTAGCCGATCACGACCACTTCGTCTACCAGTTCGGCCTCCTCCTGAAGCCTCACGTCCACGGCGGTCCTGCCGGCCACGTTCACTTCCTGCGTCTTGTAACCGAGGAACGATACCACGAGCACATCGTCCGCGGCGACGTCCAGGGCGTATGTGCCCGACGCATCGGTCGTCGTGCCCCTGACGGAACCCTTGACCACCACCGACGCGCCCGCGACAGGCTGTCCGTCGGAACCGCCCGTCACCACTCCCCGTACGGTCATCTCCTGGGCGGAGAGGCCGGCGCCGTACAGCAGCAGGGAAGCCAACAGCATGAATAGTCTCTTTTCAATCATGTTTCAAATAGGTTAGAAGGTTTGGTTTTCACAATCGGCCGTATAAATAAAAGGTGTGCGGAAACGAATTTTGCACGAATCCGTCCAAACGGACTATTACAAATATAGCCCAAAGAAAAGCAAATACATGGTGATATATTGACAAAACGTAGCAATATTTTCACACGATCGCATCCCTTGCGCACACCCTCGGAATAAATATACATATCACTGATCCATACCGCATTACACGACAGGCGAAACTTCGTTCATCTTGTCAAAATATCACGCGCTTATGTCGATATTCCACCGGTTTTTCTCGTCCGGACCCGCTATCTTTGAATCATGAAACTTTCACATTCGGCCGCCTTCACTCAAACCATTTTCCGATCATGCTGATTCCATTCAGAGAAATAACCCGAGACGCTCTCCGGCGACGCTACGCCGTCGGGGCCTTCAACTGCCTGAGCGTCGAAAACGTCATGGGGGCCGTCGCCGCGGCCGAGGAGCTGCATTCGCCGATCATTCTGCAACTGGCCGAAGTGCAGTTCCCCGAAGCTCCGATGGAGCTGATGGCCCCGGTATTCCTGCGGGCGGCCCGCGATGCGAAAGTCCCCGTCGCCGTCCACCTCGACCACGGCCGGAGTATCGAAACCTGCATCCGGGCCGTCCGGGAGGGATTCACGTCGGTCATGTTCGACGGCGCGGAACTGCCTTTCGAAGAGAACGCCGAGCAGACCCGGCTCGTCGTCCGGCTGGCGCACGCCGCAGGCGTCGATGTAGAAGCCGAACTGGGACGGGTGGGCGACACCGGCTTCGGAGGCGAAGGCACGGCGGCCGCGGCCGCCGACGTCTTCACCGACGTCGAAGAGTCGGCGCGGTTCATCGCCCGAACCGGAACCGACGCGCTGGCCATAGCCATCGGCAATCTTCACGGACGCTACACGGCCACCCCGCGGCTCAATATCGCCCGGCTGCGCGAGATCCATGCCCGGAACGCCGTGCCGCTGGTCCTGCACGGAGGCAGCGGCACAAGCGAAGAGGACTTCAAGGCCTGCATCCGCAACGGCATCTGCAAGATCAACGTCGCCACGGCGATCCAGATCGCCGCGGCCGAAGCGGTCGCGGAATACCTCGCCCGGGGCGGTTCGCCCGGCTACATCGGGATAAAACGACGAATCATCGAAGCTTCCCAACGGGCCGTCGCGGAGCACATCCAGCTCTTCGAAAGCGACGGCAAAGCCTGAAACGCCCGGTGTCATGGAACGAAAAGGAATCATTTCGGCCGGCAACTGGCTGGTTGACAACATCAAGATCATCGAGCGGTATCCCACGCGGGGCAACCTGACGACCATCTCCCGCATCGAAACCGGACTGGGCGGCTGCTCGCACAACGTGCTGGCCGATCTGGCACGCCTCGGCACGGACCTTCCGCTCTATGCCGGCGGCTGCATCGGCCGCGACGCGTTCGGCGACTACGTCCTGCGCGAAATCGACCGCTGCGGCATCGACCGGCGCAACATGCTGACGCTCGACGACTGCGCCACCTCCTACACCGACGTCATGTCGGAGATCGACGGCGGCTGCCGCACCTTCTTCCACTTCCGCGGCGCCAACGCCCGCCTCGGCGCCGAAGAGATCGCGCGTATGGAATCCCCGGCCCGGATTTTCCATCTGGGCTACCTGCTCCTGCTCGACGAGCTGGACAGGCCGGATCCCGAATACGGCGTCGTCGCGGCCCGCGTCCTCGACGGACTGCGCCGCAAGGGGTACGAAACGTCGGTGGACGTGGTCTCCGAAGAGAGCGACCGTTTCCGGCAGATCGTCGGCCCCTGTCTTCCGCACACCGACTATTTCATCGTCAACGAGATCGAGGCGGGAGCCGTCTGCGGTTTGCAGCTCCGCACGCCGGAAGGCTCCCTGCTGCGGGAACGCGTGGAAGAGGCGGCCGCCATGCTCCTCGGCCGCGGCGTGGGAAGACTCTGCGCGATCCATTTCCCCGAAGGCGGCTATGCCGTCTCCCGCAGCGGCGAACGGTGCTGGTGCGACTCCGTACCGGTCGCACGGCACGAGATCGTCTCGTCCGTGGGCGCCGGAGACGCCTTCTGCGCCGGAATGCTCTACGCCCAGCACGAACGGATGCCGCTGCGCGACGCCCTGCGGACGGCCAACGCCTCGGCCCGCTTCAACCTCTTCAGCGCCACCAGCACCGGAGGCGCTCCGACTCTGCACCGACTCAACGAATTCATTCACCGAAACTATACCGAACTATGAAACGCTCCGAAATAAACCGATACGTGCGGGAAGCGCTGGACTTCCTCGCCGAACACCGCTTCGCACTGCCCGAATGGGCGACCTGGACCCCCGCCATGTGGGCGGACTGCGGCGATGCCTGCCGCGAAATCCGCGACAACGCCCTGGGATGGGACGTAACCGACTTCGGCAAGGGCGACTTCGCACGCGAGGGGCTGACGCTCTTCACGCTGCGCAACGGGAATCCCCCGCACGACCGCAAACCCTACTGCGAAAAGATCATGGTGGTACGCGAAGGACAGGCGACGCCGATGCACTTCCACTGGCACAAGATGGAGGATATCATCAACCGCGGCGGAGGCGAGCTGTGCATGAGAGTCTGGCGTGCCGACGAAGCCGAACGCCCGGCCGACGCCGAGTGCACGTTCCGCATCGACGGCATCGAGACGACCGTGCGTGCCGGAGAGACCTTCCGGCTGCGGCCGGGACAAAGCATCACCTTCGAGCCTTACGTGTACCACACGTTCTGGGCCGAGGGCGGCGACTGTCTGGCCGGCGAAGTCTCGACGGTCAATGACGATACGGCCGACAACCGCTTCTACGAACCGCTGGGACGCTATCCGCGAATCGACGAGGACCGGCCCGCCGAATTCCTGCTCTGCAACGAATACCCCCGTTAAGACGATGATCAGAACCCGAAAAACAGAACCGCTCACGTGGATCGTCGGACACGCGCCGGATCGGAAATCCGTGCCGGAACGGTTCGTTCCGGCGACGGTTCCGGGCGCCGTGCAGCTCGACATGGCCCGCGCCGAAGGGTATCCCGACTACAACCGTGCGGACAACTACCGCCGCATGACGTGGATGGAGGACCGTTTCTTCACCTACCGCGCGGAGTTCGACGCCCCCGGGCTCGGGCAGGACCGGCAGCTCTGGTTCGTATCGAAGGGGATCGACTACCGCTACGAAATCCGCCTCAACGACACGCTCCTCCTGGCCCGCGAAGGCATGTTCGCACCCGTGGAGATCGACCTCACGCCGCACCTGCACCCCCGCAACCGGCTCGAAATACTCCTGTTTCCCGTTCCCAAACGCGCCGGAATGCCGGACGACCGCACGCAGGCTTCGGCCTCCGTGAAACCCGCCGTGGGCTACGGCTGGGACTGGCATCCGCGGCTCGTCCCGCTGGGTATCTGGGACGAAACGGGCCTCCAGATCCGCCGCCGGTCCCACCTCCGGGAGGTCGATGTCGTCTATACCCTCGACGACGACCTGTCCGGCGCCGATCTGCGGATCGAAAGCCGGGGCGCGGAGTGCGAGGAATGCCGCGGCGTCTGGGAACTCTTCGACGACCGCGGCCGCTGCGCGGCCCGGGCCGAAGGAGCCGTCGGACAACCGCTCGCGGCACGGCTGGAGAACCCCCGGCTGTGGTGGACCCACGACCACGGGGAACCCGTGCTGTACACCTCGCGCTACACGCTCCGCGACGCCGCAGGGTGCGATCTGGAATGCGTGGAGGAGCGGATCGGTTTCCGCCGCATCCGTCTGGTGATGAACGAGGGGGCCTGGAGCGAACCCGCCGGCTTTCCCAAAACCCGGAGCGCCGCCCCCGCGCAGGTCGAGCTGAACGGCCGCCGCATCTTCGCCAAGGGCTCCAACTGGGTCTGCCCCGAACTGTTCCCCGGCACGGTCGATGCGGCCCGTTACGAAACGCTGATCGGAATTGCCGCGGAGACCCATTTCAACATGCTGCGTTCGTGGGGCGGCGGCATCGTCAATAAGGACGCCTTCTTCGAGTGCTGCGACCGCCGGGGAATAATGGTCTGGCAGGAATTTCCGCTGTCGTGCAACTGCTATCCCGACGACCCGGAGTACCTCGCCGTACTGGAACGGGAGGCCGCGGCGATCATCCGAAGGCTGCGCCGACACCCCTCGCTGGCGGTCTGGTGCGGAGGCAACGAATTGTTCAACAACTGGTCGGGAATGACCGACCAGTCGCTTCCGCTGCGGCTGCTGAACGCGCTGTGTTACCGGCTCTCCCCCGAAATCCCGTTCAACGCCACGTCGCCCCTCAACGGCATGGCTCACGGCCACTACCTGTTCCGCTGGCAGGGAAAGGACGTTTTCCGCATGATGAACGGCAGCCGCTTCACGGCCTACACCGAATTCGGCATTCCGGGTATCTCGCCGCGGGAGGTCCTCGAAGGGATCATTCCCGCCGAAGAGCTTTTCCCGCCGCGTCCCGGCACGGCCTGGGAGGAGCATCACGCCTTCGGAGCCTGGGACGGCGATCCCTCGACATGGCTCGGACTGCCCACGCTCGCCCGCTATTTTCCGCCGGCCGAAACGCTCGACGAGCTGATCGCCCAAAGTTCCCTGTTGCAGGGCGAAGGCTACAAGGCCGTATTCGAGGAGGCGCGCCGCCAGAAACCCTACTGCTCCATGGCGCTCAACTGGTGTTTCGACGAGCCGTGGCCCGCAGCGGCCAACAATTCGCTGGTAGCCTATCCCGCGGTGCTCAAACCGGCGATCGCCGAAGTCCGCCGGGCCTGCCGTCCGCTCTGCGCCAGCGCCCGTTTCGCCCGCTTCGACTGGAAGGAAGACGAGACGTTCGAAGCCGAGGTCTGGATACTCAACGACGTTTTCGCCCGGACGGGACCCTTCGTCGTCACCGTAACCCTCCGTGCGGGCCGTGCGGAGGAACGCATCCTGCGCTGGGAAAGCCCCTCCGTCGAACCGAACCGCAATACGGCGGGACCGACGGCCCGGTTCCGGCTTCCCGCATGGGACACCGACCGCTTCGGAGTGGAGCTGAGCGTGGAGGGACACCCGGAGATGAACGCATGCTACACGCTGATGTACCGCCGTTCACCCCGCAAGAGACGCTGTACGTCCATGAACGTAACCGAATGAACGCATGAAACGACCGATCTTCCTGCTGCTGGCGCTCGGACTGTCGCTGTCGGGGAACGGGCGGGTGCGCCTCCCGTCGCTCGTCGGCAGCGGCATGGTGCTCCAGCGCAACAGCGACGCCCGCATCTGGGGCCGGGCGGAGCCGGGTCGGAAAGTGACCATCACCCCTTCGTGGGGCGCGGAACCGGCTGCGGTCCGGGCCGACGGATCGGGCCGGTGGAGCGTCCGGATCGAAACTCCCGACGCGGGAGGCCCCCATACGCTGACCATCGACGACGGCGATCCCCTCGTGCTCGACGACATTCTGATCGGAGAGGTCTGGCTCTGCTCCGGGCAGTCGAATATGGAGATGCCCCTGCGGGGATTCGACTCCCAGCCGGTGAACGGATCCCTCGAAACGGCCATGCTGGCCGGGGAGCATCCCGAAATCCGGCTGTTCCGCGTCTCCCGGGCCGTCTCGCACGAACCGCAGGAGAACTGCACCGGAACATGGCAGGTCTCCTCGATGCGTTCGGCTTCGGGGTTCAGTGCCGTGGGGTATCATTTCGGCCTTTGCCTCGCCCGGGCGCTCGGCATTCCGATCGGCCTGATCGAAAGCGACTGGGGAGCCACGCGCATCGAAGCCTGGATGAGCCGGGAGGCCGCCCGGAACGTACGGCACGACATTCTCGCCACCGATGCGGAACACGATCCCCAGAACCGCACGGGAGCGTTGTACAACGCCATGATCCGGCCGCTCACGCCCTACACGCTCCGGGGATTCGTCTGGTATCAGGGCGAATCGAACAAAGGCTGCCATGCGGACTATGCCCGGAACATGGCGGCGATGGTCGCCGAATGGCGCGACGCATGGGGCGGAGGCGAACGGATGCCCTTCTACTACGTGCAGCTCGCCCCCTTCGACTACGACATTCCGATGCACCGTTTCCGGGGCGAGCGGAACCCCGTACTGCTGCCGCTGCTGGTAGAGGCCCAGCTTCGGGCGCTCGAACTCATTCCCAATGCCGACATGGCGGTGAACACCGACCTGGGCGACGCCCGTGAAATCCACCCGCCCGGCAAACGGATCGTCGGACAAAGACTGGCGCTGCTGGCGCTCGCGGGGACATACGGATTGTCGGGCATCGACTCGCGGGGACCGCAATTCGAAAGCGTTTCGTTCGGAGAGGGACGGGCCGTGGTGACCTTCCGCAGCGAATCGACCCTGCATCCCGTGGACGTTCCGCTCGAAGGATTCGAAATCGCCGGATCCGACCGCGTATTCCATCCGGCCGAAGCGCGGGTGCTGCACCGCGGATACGACTTCAGCCGGCAGGTCGAAGTCCGCTCCAACGCCGTGCGGGAACCCGTCGCCGTCCGTTACGCGTTCCGCAATGTCGTCGGCGACGTCAATCTCACGAACACCGCCGGGCTTCCCGCATTCCCGTTCCGTACGGACGACTGGGACGATGCGGTTCCGGCCCGAATTTCCGAAAAGACATGCACACCCCGATAAAACTGCGCGAAAAGATCGGCTACGGCCTCGGAGACGCCGCGTCGTCGATGTTCTGGAAACTATTCGGCTCCTACCTGCTCTTTTTCTACACCGACGTCTTCGGTCTTCCGGCCGCCGCCGTGGGCACGATGTTTCTCGTCACGCGGCTGTGGGACTCGTTCGTCGATCCCGTCGTCGGCGTACTGGCCGACCGCACGCGCAGCCGCCGGGGAAAATTCCGCCCCTACCTGCTCCGGTTCGCCGTACCGTTCGGCATCGCCGGCATACTCACCTTCACCACGCCCGGATTCGGTCCGACGGGCAAACTCGTCTATGCCTACGTCTCCTACGGCGCGATGATGATGGTCTATTCGGCGGTCAATGTTCCGTACGCCTCGCTGCTGGGAGTGATTTCGGACAACCCCCGGACCCGCACGGAACTCTCCTCCTACCGGATGCTCTTCGCCTTCGGCGGCAGCCTGCTGGCCCTTCTGCTCATCGAGCCGCTCGTCGGCTGGTTCAGCCGCGGAAGCACGCCCCAGACGGGTTGGCAGGCCGCCGTCGCAACCCTGGCGGTCGTCGCAACGGCCTTCCTTTTCTGCACCTACGCCTGGACGCGCGAACGCGTGCGTCCGGTCCGCACGGAGCGCACGCCGCTCCGCGACGACCTGAAAGACCTGATGCGGAACCGCCCGTGGTGGATACTGCTGGGAGCCGGCATCGCGGCACTGATTTTCAATTCGATACGCGACGGAGCAGCCGTCTATTACTTCAAGTATTACGTCCAGACCGAACAGACCTTCGGCCCGGACGGAACGGCCATTTCGCTCACGACGCTCTTCCTGGTGCTGGGACAGGCGGCCAACATCGCCGGCATCCTGCTCGTCACTCCCGTTTCGAACCGCGTCGGCAAGAAAAACGCCTATCTCGGAGCGATGGCGGCAGCCACCGTGCTGAGCCTGGCCTTCTGGCTGCCGGGCAGCGGAGACGTCTGGGCCATGATGCTTCTCCAGGTTCTGATCAGCATGTGCACGGGGAGTATTTTCCCGCTGCTCTGGTCGATGTACGCCGACATCGCGGACTATTCGGAACTGCGGACCGGACGCCGGGCCACGGGACTGATCTTCTCCTCGTCGTCCATGTCGCAGAAATTCGGCTGGACGCTCGGAGGCGCCCTCACGGGCTGGCTGCTGGGACACTACGGATTCGAGGCCAATGCGATGCAGGAAGCCGCCGTACAGAACGGCATCCGGGCGATGATGAGCCTCCTCCCGGCAGCCGGAACCGTTCTGTCGGTGCTCTTCATCGCCTGCTACCCGCTGGGCGAGAGACGGGTGGCCGAAATCGGACGGAAACTCGCCGAACTCCGCGCCCGTTCCGGCGGAGGCGAAGAGTGACTTTTCAGAATGCCGATTCCGTTCCGCCGGGCGGAATCCGCCGATTCCGGGCGATTTTCTTCGGTATTTCCCGAATAATTCGTAAACTTGCCGGAAAGAAACCGTACGCCGGGCGGAACCGCAGCGACAGCACGGTTCCGCCGCCGGCCCCGGCAAAGCCTCAACCGAATTATCGCGCCATGCACAAACCGTTCGACACACTCGGCCGCCTCTCGCTCTGCGCGGCAGGGCTCGCCCCCGCGGCGGCAGCCGGCCAACAGCCGGCCGCACCGCCCAACGTCATCATCATCTACGCCGACGACCTCGGATTCGGCGACCTCTCCTGCAACGGCTCCCGGACCATCGCCACGCCGAATGCGGACCGGGCCGCACGCGAAGGCATCCGGTTCACGAACGTCCACACCGTAGCATCGACCAGCACGCCGGCGCGCTACGGCCTGCTCACGGGACAGTACCCGTGGCGGAAACCGGGTACGGGAATCGCCGCGGGCGACGCCGGCATGATCATCTCTCCGGAGCAATATACGCTGGCCGACCTGTTCAAATCCGCGGGCTACGTCACCGGCGCCGTCGGCAAATGGCACCTCGGCCTGGGAGAGACGGCCCGGCAGCAGTGGAACGGCGAAATCGCTCCGGGACTGCGGGACATCGGGTTCGACTACTCCTTCATCATGGCCGCCACGGGCGACCGCGTCCCGTGCGTTTACATCGAGAACCAGAGGGTCGTGAACCTCGACCCAGAAGACCCGATCGCCGTGAGCTATGAAAAACCCTTCCCGGGAGAGCCGACCGGACGCGACAACCCCGAGTTGCTGCGGATGACCCCCTCCCACGGACACGACCAGGCCATCGTCCACGGCATTCCGCGCATCGGCTACATGAAGGGCGGAAAAAGCGCCCTGTGGCGCGACGAGGAGATCGCGGACCGGATAACCGAAAAGGCCCTGGGGTTCATCGCCGACAACCGCGGCCGGCCGTTCTTCCTCTACCTGGGGACCAACGACATCCATGTTCCGCGCGTTCCGCACGAACGCTTCGCGGGCCGGAGCGGCATGGGGCCCCGCGGCGACGCCGTCCTTTCGTTCGACCATACGGTGGGAAAAGTGCTCGATGCGCTCGACTCGCTCGGCCTCGCGGACAATACGCTGCTCATAATCAGCAGCGACAACGGTCCGGTCGTGGACGACGGCTACAACGACCGGGCGGCCGAACTGCTGGGCGACCACAGGCCGTGGGGCGATTTCCGGGGCGGCAAGTACAGCGCCTTCGAGGCAGGCACGCGCGTCCCGTTCATCGTCCGCTGGCCCGGACACGTCGCCGCGAACCGCATTTCAGACGCCCTGCTGAGCCATATCGACCTCTACGCCTCGCTGGCCGCGCTCTGCGGAGCCGCGCTGCCCGAAGGGGCCGCGCCCGACAGCCGGAACCACCTCGGGACACTCCTCGGAACCGACTCCGAAGGGGCGGAATACGTCGTCGGCATCAACCTCTCGCAAACGCTCTCGGTCATCTCCGACGGCTGGAAATACATCGCCCCGAGCAACGCCCCGGCCCGGAACGAAGCGACCGACACCGAAATGGGAAACGATCCTGCGGAACAGCTCTACGACCTGCGGAACGACCCCGGCGAACGCCGGAACGTCGCCGCCGGAAACCCCGGGGAGGTCGCCCGGCTCAAGGCCCTGCTCGACCGCATCAAGGCCCGGCCGTCCCGCTCCGGGAGGTGATCCCTCCGCCCCCTTTCCCGCCTTCGGCGGTACGATACGACACGGGCGGCAGATTCCCGTGAAGGAATCCGCCGCCCGTCATCCGGCACGGCTTTCGGCCTGCTACAACTCGAGTTTGCAGGGCGAATACATCAGAATACCCTGCAAGCGCGTGGCCTCGCGGACGGCTCCGTACTCCTTCATCACCGTCTCCAGCTCGGAGCGGGTGAAGGCCTCGCGGATGCTCACGTTCATCGCCGAGAGGAAGGCGGCGAGGCCCGTAGGCTCCTCGCGGACCTCGACGACGCGGAAATCGTCGCCCATCCCCGCCTTGTCCACGGCCATCGCAATGGCCGTCTTCAGACCGCCGTAGGTGTCGATGAGTCCGATCTCCAGCGCATCCTCGCCCGACCACACGCGGCCGCCGGCGATCTCGAGCACCCGTTCGACGGGCAGGTTGCGCCCCGCGGCCACATGCTCCGTGAAGGTCTCGTACACCTTGTCCACGCCGCGCATGATCGAAGCCCGCTCGACAGGCGTCAGCGCCGATACGGACCCCATGCCGGCCGAAGCGTTGCTCTTCACGCCGTCGAGCGTGACGCCCAGCTTGTTCTTCAGCGCGTCGATCGGATTTATGAACATGCCGAAAACCCCGATCGAACCGGTCAGCGTCGTGCGGTCGGCCACGATCACGTCGGCCGGACAGGAAATGTAGTATCCGCCGCTGGCGGCATAGGAACCCATCGACACGACGACCGGTTTTTCGGCCTTCAGCAGTTCCATCTCGCGCCAGATCACGTCCGACGCCAGCGCGCTGCCGCCGGGGGAATTGACGCGCAGCACCACGGCCTTCACCTTCTCGTCCTCGCGCACGCCGGCCAGCTTCGCCGCCAGCGTATTGCCGTAAATCTCCTCGCCGTAGCCCTCGCCGTCCACGATCTGCCCGTCGGCATAGACGACGGCCACCCGATCGGCTCCGAGGTTGTCCAGATCGGGCCCGACCATCGAGGCGTAGTCGCCCAGCGACACGAACTCGTAGTTGCCCTCCCCGTCGTCGGCCACGCCCAGCTCGGCGAAGACCTCCTTCATCTGGTCCTCGTAGATCAGTCCGTCCACGAAGCCGTGTTCGAGCGCGTCTTCGGGCAGCGTCACCTGCAACCTGTCGGTGATCTCGCGCATCGCCGCGGAGTCGATGCCGCGGGCCGCGGCTACCGTGCCCGAAATCGTGCCCCAGACGGAATTGACCAGCTCCTGCATCTGTTCGCGGTTCTCGTCCGACATCCTGTCGAGAATGTAGGGTTCCACGGCGCTCTTGTACCTGCACACCGTGGGGCGGAACACCTCGGCCTTCAGGTCGAGCTTGTCGAACAGCCCCTTGTAGAACATCAGGTTCATCGAAAGTCCCGACCAGTCCATGCCGCCTTCGGGCTGCATGTAGATCCTGTCGGCCACCGAGGCGAGGTAGTACTGCCCCTGCGAATAGACCTCGTTGTAGGCGACGATGAACTTGCCCGTCTGGCCGAATTCCTCCAGCGCTTCGCGCAACTCCTCCAGCAGGGCCGTTCCGGCCACGCCGCCCCCGCCGTTCATACGCAGGTAGATGCCCTTGATCCGGTCGTCGGACGCAGCGGCTTCGATCGCCCGCAACGCCTGCAACAGCTGCAACTGCCGCGTCCGTTGCAGCGACACGAGGTTCAGCCCCGCCAGCGGATCGGACGAAGGGGAGTCGGTGATGATCTCCGAAAAGTCGATCCTGAGGATCGACTCGGGGCTGACCGCGACGCTCTTCTCCATCGACCCGGCAATGCCCATCAATACGAAAATCCAGATGAAAAAGACCAGAAACGTTCCCACGACGAAGGCGAGAAGCCCGGCCAGAAAGGTTTTGATGAAATTCATAGTGGCTTCTTATTATGCGGATACAAATTTTTCTCTTCGGCAAATATAACGATATTTTATGAAAAACAAATAAAATTTATCGTTTTTCGATAAAATAATCTGTCGTTATGTATTTATTCTCTAAAATATGCGTTATCTTTGTCCGGAACAGACACGCAAAGTACGATGAACAAAGGGATAAACAGGATCGCCGCGGCGGTCGGTGCGCTGGCGATCGGGCTCTCCTGCACGGGCGGCGCGACGACGGACTACCTGCTGCTTCCCTTTCCCCGGCAGGAGACGCCGGTGCGTCTCGACGACCTGTTCCGGGGCGTGGAGATCACGCCGCTGGAGACCACCGAAGCGAGCCTGTTGTCCTACCCCGAACTGCTGAAAACCTGCCGGGACACCCTGTTCGTATTCGACCGAAGCAACTCCTCGCTCCTGCTGTTCGCCCCGGACGGGAAGTTCATCCGACGGATCGGACGGATCGGGCGCGGCCCCGGAGAGTATCTTCGCGCACGCGATTTTCTGATCGACCCCGACAGGCGAACCGTCTCGCTGCTCAATCCCATAGGGGAGATCATCACCTACGGATTCGACGGCGGTTTCATCCGGCGGGAACGACTGCCCGAACCTCCCGCCAACTACCAGCACTTCGAGCGGCTCGATGCGAAGAGCCTCGTCACCTGGTCGTCCGAGCATCGAGCCCAGGAGGGAGGCGTCCGGATCTGGACCCGCGAGGGTTTCGCGCTGCAAAACCACTTTTTCCCCGCGTCGGCAGCCTGGTCGTCGCTTAGAAACGGCCCCGTATTCAACCGATACCGCGATACGGTCTATTACCACGAATCGCTGAACAATCGCGTCTATGCGATCTCGTCCAACGGCGTGCGCACCGCCTACGCATGGGATACGGAGCCGCCGATCGAACCCGAACGGCCGGCGCTCCCGGAGAACGAAATCCCGGCGGCAGGTGCACGCCACCTCGAAGAGTACACGACCGGGAAGATTCCCTTCTTCTTCGGCAGGCAGCTGCAATCGGGGCGATACTACTACGCGGCGCTCTTCTCCGGATACCCGCAGCCGCGGCAGACGACACTCTTCCACGACCGGAAAACGGGCCGGAGTTTCCGTTTCCACCGTACCGAAGAGGGACTGCCCGTCGGACTGTACGCCCTGTCGGACGGCTGCGCCCTCGGATTGATCCCCTACGAGGAGCGCGAAGCCTTCGCAAAGGCGCTTCCGCCCCGGGAAGCCGAACGCCTCCTGCGGATGCGGGAGGACGACAATCCGGTCCTGGTCAAATACCTGTTCTGAAACGTCACAACGCAAAAACGCATACATGCAATGATGGAAGAGAAGATAAAGCAGGTGCTCTCGACGGTCGTCCACCCCGAAACGGGGAAAGACATCGTGGCGAGCGGATTCATCGAACATACGGCGGCGGCCGACGGCAAGGTGACCGTCGTGCTGCGCTTCGCCAAGACGCGCGACCCGTTCGCCGTGAAGATCAAGAACCAGGTCGAGGAGCAGCTCCGCGCGGCATTTCCCGGCAGCGACGTGCTGGTGGTCGTCAAGGAGGGCGGCGCCGCGCCGCGTCCCGAGCCGAAACTCAACACCTCGACGGGCGGCATCGCCCATGTGATCGCCGTGGCCTCGGGCAAAGGGGGCGTGGGCAAATCGACCGTCACGGCCAACTTGGCCGTCGCCCTGCGGAACATGGGCTTCCGCGTCGGCATCCTCGACGCCGACATCTACGGGCCCTCGCAGCCCAAAATGTTCGGCGTGGAGGGCTACATGCCCGAAGCCGTGCAGGAGGAGGGCACGGACCGCATCCTTCCGGCCGAGGCGATGGACATCAGGCTCATGTCGATCGGCTTCTTCATCAAGCCCACCGACGCGCTGCTGTGGCGCGGCGCGATGGCCGTGAGCGCCCTCAAGCAGATGATCCACCAGACGCGCTGGGGCACGCTGGACTTCCTGCTGGCGGACCTGCCTCCCGGCACGGGCGACGTGCACCTGTCGATCATCGGCGAGCTGAAGATCGACGCCGCGGTGATCGTCTCCACGCCCCAGCAGGTAGCCGTGGCCGACGTCGCGCGGGGCGTGGAAATGTTCCGCAACGAGAACGTCCGGATCCCGGTGGCGGGCATCGTGGAGAACATGGCGTGGTTCACCCCCGCCGAACTGCCCGAAAACCGCTACTACCTCTTCGGCCGCGGCGGAGCCCGCGAGTACGCCGAACGGAACGGCGTGGACTTCCTGGGCGAAATACCCATCGTGCAGTCGATCATGGAGGGAAGCGACGCGGGACTTCCGGCCGCCGCGACGCATCCGCTGGTCGAGGAACGCTACCGCGACATCGCCCGCCGCATTGTCGAAAAGGTGATGAAAGCGGGTTGATAAGGTGTGGGAAACCCTGTTGAAAACCGACGATAAAAAATGAAAACTCCCGGGTCCGCAGATTTGCATATCCCGCTCCGAAGCGGATATATACGGATTCCGGAAGAAACCAAAAAAAGTTTTCGCAAGTTGTTCCCCCGTCCGCAGGCCCCGAACCGGAACAGAATGTTCAAAAAGACCGGCTGTCGAAATGTGGACAACTCTTTTCAACAATTGTGGATTTTTTTGCTACATTTGTGATTATTAAAGGTTTAATTCCGTAAGAAGAAAAAAGGAGGACGATGGATTGTTGATAGACGAATAACAGTCCGGGTTATGAACAGTATCAACAGCTATTTCTATTATTCTTCTTTATTGAATTTAATTTAATAAAAAGAAAAAATAAAAGATGAATGTGGAAAACCACTCCGCCCTCGCCCGCCGCATCGGGGAACTCAAGCGCGAGAAGAACGCCGTGATTCTGGCGCACTACTACACCGCGCCCGAGGTGCAGGCCGTGGCCGACTTCCTGGGCGACTCGCTGGCGCTCTCCGTCGAGGCGCAGTCGGTCGAAGCCGACGTGATCCTTTTCGCGGGGGTGCACTTCATGGCCGAGACGGCCAAGGTGCTCTGCCCTGACAAGAAGGTGCTGATCCCCTGCCCCGAGGCGGGCTGTTCGCTGGCCGATTCGTGCGATGCCGGAGCCTTCGCCGCCTTCCGGGCGCAGCATCCGGATCATACGGTGGTGTCCTATGTCAATACGACCGTGGAGGTCAAGGCGCTGACCGACATCTGCTGCACGTCGTCCAACGCGCTGAAGGTCGTGGAGTCGATCCCCGCCGACCGTCCGGTCATCTTCGCTCCGGACCGCAACCTGGGCTCCTACATCCGGAAGCTCACCGGGCGGGAAAACATGCTCCTCTGGGACGGGGCGTGCCACGTGCACGAGGAGTTCTCGCTCGAAAAGCTGCTCGCGCTCAAGCGCGAACACCCCGCGGCGAAGGTCGTGGCGCATCCCGAATGCCGGGCCTACATCGTCGCCGTGGCCGACTACGTGGGTTCCACGGCGGGAATCCTCTCCTACTGCGGACAGAGCGACGCGCAGGAGTTCATCGTCGTGACCGAGGCGGGAATCCTCGCGGAGATGCGCCGCCGCCATCCGGAGAAGCGCTTCATCCCGGCGCCTCCCGACGACGAGACGTGCGGCTGCAACAACTGCCGCTACATGAAGATGGTGACGCTGGAGAACATCGCCGCGGCGCTCGAGACGCTCTCGCCCGAGATCGTGCTCGACGAGCGGATCCGCCGCCTCGCCGAGCGGTCCATACGGAATATGATCAACATTAAATAAACGTTTATGAAGAAAATCTTTTTATTGTGCGCGGCGGCCTGCGTGTCGCTTACGGCCGTGGCCGACGAGGGCATGTGGATGCTCCCGTACCTCCAGAAAATGAATATCAAGAACATGAAGGCCCGCGGCTGCAAACTCTCCGCCGAGGAGATTTACAGCATCGACCGCTCCTCGCTCAAGGATGCCATCGTCATCTTCGGCAACGGCTGCACGGGCGAGATCGTCTCGCCCGAGGGGTTGCTCTTCACGAACCACCACTGCGGCTACGGGTCGATCCAGCAGCTCTCGTCCGTCGAGCACGACTACCTCAAGAACGGCTTCTGGGCCATGTCGAACGCCGAGGAGCTGCCCGTTCCGGGGCTCGAGGTGCGCTTCATCCGCAAGATCAGCGACGTGACTCCCGAAATCGTGGGCAACGTGCCCTCGATCGCCGGACAGGAGGAGTACCGGAAGATCACTTCCGGGAATATCGAGGCGCTGACCGAGAAACTCCGCAGTGAGAATCCCGGCATGGAGGTTTCGGTGGAGTCGTTCTTCGGCGGCAACCAGTACTTCGCCTTCGTCAAGGAGGTTTATACCGACGTCCGGCTGGTGGGCGCTCCCCCCTCGTCGATCGGCAACTTCGGCGGCGATACCGACAACTGGATGTGGCCCCGTCATACGGGCGACTTCTCGGTTTTCCGCGTCTATGCGGGGCCGGACAACCGTCCGGCGGCCTATGCGGCCGAAAACCGTCCGTATAGGGCCGAAAAGTTCCTCAAGGTGTCGCTCGACGGCGTCGAAGAGGAGGACTTCGCCATGGTGATGGGCTTCCCCGGCTCCACGGAGCGCTACATGACCTCGTACGAGATCGACAACATGCTCGGCGTGGAGAACCCGCAGCGCATCTTCATCCGCGGCGAGCGGCAGAGGATTCTCTGGGACGACATGATGGCCGATCCCGAAGTGCGCATCCAGTATGCCGCGAAATACCGCACCTCGTCGAATTACTGGAAGAACTCGATCGGCATGTCGCGCGGCATCGAGAAACTCGACGTGAAGGCCCGCAAGGAGGCTCAGGAGGCGTCGTTCCAGGCCTGGGCCGAGAAGAACACGCTGCCCGAGGAGGGGTATATCGACGCGCTGCCGAAAATCAAGCTCGCCGTGGAGCGCATGTCGGCTCCCGACGCCGGACGGCAGTACCTTTCGGAGGCGTTTCTGCGCGGCATCGAGCTGCTGACGCCGGCGCGTTCGTTCGTCGATGCGGAGACGATGGAGCCCAAGTCCGAGATCAGGAAAGTCGCCGAGGCCAAGGAGGCGATGAGCGAATGGTACAAGGACTTCAGCCCCTCGACCGACCGCAAGGTGGCCAAGCGGATGATGGCCATCGCCCGCGAGAACATGAAGGAGCTGCCGTCGTTCTACGGTGAGATCGTGGACAAACGGTTCGGCGGCGACATCGACGCCTATGTGGACTACCTCTACGACAATTCGGTTTTCGCCTCCGAGGAGAAGGTGATGGCCCTGCTGGAGGACTATGCGCCCGAAAAGGTGGCTTCGGATCCTGCGGTGGAGCTGGCCGGATCGGTCATGGAGAAGTATAAGGAGCTGACCGAGGCGCGCAAGGATGCCGCGCAGCTCTATGCCGAAGGCCACCGCAAGTACATCGCCGGCCTCATGTTGCAGAACCCCTCGAAAGCGTGGGCTTCGGACGCCAACTTCACGATCCGTCTGACCTACGGCCGCGTGCTGCCCTACGAGCCGGCCGACGGCATCGAGTACAACTACTATACGACGCTCAAGGGCGTGATGGAGAAGGAGAACCCCGAGAATCCCGAGGAGTTCACCGTACCCGGAAAACTCAAGGAGCTGTATGCGGCGGGCGACTTCGGCCGCTATGCCAACGCGAAGGGCGAAATGCCCGTGGCGTTCCTCGCCGACCTCGACATTACGGGCGGAAACTCCGGTTCGCCGGTGCTCGATGCCCGCGGCGCGCTGATCGGCCTGGCGTTCGACGGCAACTGGGAGGCGATGTCGGGCGACGTGGCCTTCGAACCCGAGTTGCAGCGCATGATCGCCGTGGATGTCCGCTACGTGCTCTTCATCATCGACAAGTTCGCCGGAGCGGGCTGGCTGCTCGACGAGATGCAGTTCGAATAGCACTCCCCTGCCGGACGCCTCCGGAGCGTCCGGCACCCCGTTTTTCACCCCTGCCGCGATGCCTTCGCGGCGGGGGTGAAAACGTTTTGTCCCGCCCTCCGGGAGACGGTTCCCGCACGGCGGATTTACATACTTTCGGAAAAACTCGCCTTTTCCTTCACGGATATGTCAAAAATTAGTAATTTTGACAGAAATTAGTAAGATCGTATCCTCATTCATCTATGGCAAAAGAGTTCAAACGCTACCTCGTGACTTCGGCGCTCCCCTATGCCAACGGCCCCGTGCATATCGGCCACCTGGCGGGAGTTTACATACCTTCGGACATCTACACCCGTTACCTGCGGCTCAGGGGCTGCGACGTGCTGTCGGTCTGCGGATCGGACGAGCACGGCGTGCCCATCACCATCAAGGCCCGCAAGGAGGGCGTCACGCCGCAGCAGATCGTGGACCGTTACCACAGTCTCATCAAGCGGTCGTTCGAGGGGCTGGGCATGTCGTTCGACATCTATTCGCGCACCTCGTCGAAGACCCATGCCGAGACCGCCTCGGCCTTTTTCCGGAAGCTCTACGACGAGGGCAAGTTCATCGAGCGGACCTCGATGCAATACTATGACGAGGAGGCGCAGACGTTCCTCGCCGACCGTTACATCGTCGGTACGTGTCCCCGATGCGGCAACGACCGCGCCTACGGCGACCAGTGCGAGAAGTGCGGTTCGACGCTCTCGCCCGACGAGCTGATCGACCCCCGCAGCGCCGTGTCGGGATCGGTTCCCGTGAAGCGCGAGACGAAGCACTGGTACCTGCCGCTGGACCGTTACGAGGAGTTCCTCCGCCAATGGATTCTGGAGGGCCACAAGGAGTGGAAAACGAACGTTTACGGGCAGTGCAAGAGCTGGCTCGACGGCGGACTGCAACCGCGTGCCGTGAGCCGCGACCTGGACTGGGGTATTCCCGTGCCCGTGGAGGGAGCCGAAGGAAAGGTGCTCTACGTCTGGTTCGACGCCCCGATCGGCTATATCTCCGCCACGAAGGACCTCACGCCCGACTGGGAGAAGTACTGGAAGTCGGAGGATACGAAGATGGTGCACTTCATCGGCAAGGACAACATCGTGTTCCACTGCATCGTCTTTCCCTCGATGCTCAAGGCGCACGGCGGCTATATCCTGCCCGAAAACGTTCCGGCGAACGAGTTCCTGAACCTCGAAGGCGACAAGATCTCGACCTCGCGCAACTGGGCCGTCTGGCTGCACGAGTACCTCGAGGAGTTCCCCGGGAAGGAGGACGTGCTGCGTTACGTGCTGTGCGCCAATGCTCCCGAGACGAAGGACAACGACTTCACGTGGAAGGATTTCCAGGCCCGCAACAACAACGAGCTGGTCGCCGTGCTGGGCAATTTCGTGAACCGTGCGCTGGTGCTCACCAGGAAGTATTGCGGCGGCCGGGTTCCGGCCTGCGGCGAGCTGACCGAATACGATCGGCAGACGATCGCCGAGGTGGCGGCGGTGAAGGGTTCGCTCGAGGGCAATATCGAGAATTACCGCTTCCGCGAGGCGCTGAAGGACGCCATGAACATCGCGCGTATCGGCAACAAATACCTGGCCGACACCGAGCCGTGGAAAGTCGTCAAGAGCGATCCGGCGCGTGTGGAGACGATTCTCAACGTCGCTTTGCAGATTACGGCCAATACGGCCATCGCCATCGAGCCGTTCATGCCCTTCTCGGCGGCGAAGATTCTCCGGATGCTCGCCGTCGGAAAGTTCGGCTGGGAGCGGCTCGGCGCCACGGACCTCATCCCTGCGGGACACGAGATCGGTGAGCCGGAGCTGCTGTTCGAGAAGATCGAGGACGACGTGATTCAGAAACAGCTCGACAAGCTGGCCGCCACGAAAGCGGCCAATCAGGCGGCTGAATCTATGCAAAATATTGAAAGTCAAAAAGATACGATTCAATTTGACGATTTTCAGAAAATGGATATCCGCGTCTCGACGATCCTCGCTGCCGAGAAGGTGGCCAAGACCAAGAAACTGCTGAAGCTGACGGTGGATACGGGACTGGACCGCCGGGTGATCGTTTCGGGAATCGCCGAACACTTCACACCCGAGGAGCTTGTCGGCAGACAGGTGCTCGTGCTGGTGAACCTGGCTCCGCGTGAACTGAAGGGAATCGTGTCGAACGGCATGATTCTCATGGCCGAAGACGCTTCGGGAAAACTGCGGCTGTTGCAGCCCGGCGAGAAGACGAACAACGGAGCTACGGTCGGATAACGGATGTTTCCGGCTTTCCGGCGGCGGATGCGGCGGAAATACGTCGTTTTCGGAATGAAATTTTTTATGGAAACGGATGGTAAAACCTTAAAACCTAAAAATATGGAAACTATCGAATGGGGCGCTTTGGGCTTCGATTACACCAAAACTGATGTCAATGCCCGTTACTCCTTCACCGGAGGAAAGTGGAGCGACATGGAGATCACGGCCGACGAGTATATCAGGATGCACATGTCGGCGTCGTGCCTGCATTACGGCATCGAGCTTTTCGAAGGATTGAAAGCCTTCCGGGGCGTGGACGGAAAGGTGCGTCTTTTCCGGGTCGAAGACAATGCGCGTCGTCTCCAGTCTTCCGCCAAGCGGCTCTGTCTGCCGGTTCCGACGGTGGAAATGGTGGTCGAAGCCTGCAAGGAGGTCGTCAGACGGAACGAGCGTTTCATTCCGCCCTACGGCACGGGAGCTTCGTTCTATCTGCGTCCCGTCATGTTCGGTACGACCGTAGGACTGGGTGTGAAACCGGCGAAGGATGCGCTGCTGATCGTTTACGGATCGCCCGTCGGGGCTTATTTCAAGACCGGAATCAAGCCGATCATGGTCGCCATCGACCGCGAACAGGACCGCGCTGCTCCACGTGGAACAGGTGATGTAAAGGTGGGCGGTAACTATGCGGCCAGTCTGATGTCGGGTGAAAAAGCGCATGATTTGGGGTATTCGAATGTCATGTATCTGGATGCGGCCGAGCATAAATATATCGAAGAGTGCGGCGCGGCCAACTTCTTCGGTATCAAGGACGGAAAGTATATCACGCCGAAATCTCCTTCCGTGCTGCCTTCCATTACGAACATGAGCCTTCGCCAAATCGCCCGGGATATGGGGCTTGAGGTCGAAGAGCGGCATATCCCGGTCGAGGAACTGGAAACTTTCGAAGAGTGCGGAGCCTGCGGAACAGCGGCTGTGATCTCCCCTATCGGTAAGATTTTCGATATGCAGACCGAAAAAGTTTATAATTACGGAACCGAAGTGGGCAAGATTTCGATGGAACTTTATACGCGTTTGCAGGATATTCAGTACGGCCGGGCTGAAGACAAACACGGTTGGTGTACGATCGTGCTTTGATCGGACTGTTATTTGTAAAGAAAATAGGAGAACTTTTTTAGTTCTCCTATTTTCTTTTAGGTGTTTTGGATGATCGGTGTAGTGTTCCACGTGGAACGATTACTGCCCTATCTTTGAAAATAAAACGTATCTTCCCTGCTTTTTCTGGTTTACCGTCCGAATTTTACCAACAATACATTGACATCGGCCGGGGAGACACCCGGAATGCGCGATGCCTGTCCGATGGTAGCCGGCCGTATCCGGGTCAGTTTTTGACGAGCTTCGATGGTCAGCGAATTGAGCGAGTGAAAATCGAAATCCGACGGAATAGCGATATTTTCGAGGCGGTGCAGCTTTTCCGCAATGAATTTTTCCCGCTCGATGTATCCTTTGTATTTGATTTGAATTTCCGCCTCTTCGACGACTTCCGCATCCATTCCGTTCGATTCGATGAACTTTTTCAGTTTCGGCAATACCTTTTGCAGCGATTCGAACGTCACGTTGTTGCGCATCAGAATATCGTGCAGCTTTCTGCCCTGCGTCAGCGGGTCCGAACCGACCGTTTTCAGATAGCCGTTAATTTCGGCTGCTTTGACACTCTCCCCGCGGGCGAACGCTACAAGCGATTCTACGAGTGAATTTTTTTTGACGAAATGATCGTATCTTTTCCGGGAAATCAGGCCTATTTCATACCCCAGCGGAGTGAGCCGGATATCGGCATTGTCCTGCCGGAGCAGAATCCGGTATTCGGCACGCGAGGTGAACATGCGGTACGGTTCGTCCACTCCCTTTGTCACGAGGTCGTCGATCAGTACGCCGATATAGGCTTCGTCGCGTTTCAGCACGACCGGTTCCTTTCCCGCGAGGGCGCGGTGGGCGTTGATTCCCGCCATCAGTCCCTGAGCCGCCGCCTCTTCGTATCCTGTCGTACCGTTCACCTGTCCGGCGAAGTAGAGACCCCGGACGAGTTTCGTTTCGAGCGAGTGATGCAACTGCGTAGGCGGAAAATAATCGTATTCGATGGCATATCCGGGACGGAAGATGTGCAAATCTTCGAATCCGGTGATTTTGTGCAGCGCCTCCCACTGCACCTCCCACGGCAGCGACGACGAAAATCCGTTCAGATAGTATTCGTTGGTCGATTCCCCTTCGGGTTCGAGAAAGAGCTGATGCTGCTCCTTGTCGGCGAAGGTCCGGAGCTTGTCTTCGATCGACGGGCAGTAGCGTGGTCCGATGCCGCGGATCGTGCCGTTGAAGAGCGGCGAACGATCGAATCCGCTGCGCAGAATGGCGTGCACTTCGGGTGTCGTATAGACCAGAAAGCACGGCAGTTGATGTTTAACAGGTTGTGTATCAGGTGAAAACGAAAATTTCGACGGGTTCTCGTCACCGTATTGCGGTTCGAGGGCGTCGAAATTGATCGTGCGGGCGTCGAGTCGTGCGGGCGTCCCGGTCTTCATGCGTCCCGTCTCGAATCCCAGCCTCCGCAGGCACTCCGTGATCCCGTGCGAAGCGGCATCCCCCGCCCTGCCCCCCTCGGCGTGCGAGGCGCCGCAGTGCATCATGCCTTCGAGGAACGTGCCGGCGGTCAGCACCGCGGCCCGGCACGAGAATTCGACGCCCATGCGGGTTCTGACCCCCCGGATGCGCGGAGTTTCGGCGGAGGTGTCGAAGAGCAGCTCCGTGGCGGCGTCCTGCCAGATGTAGAGGTGGCGGGTGTTCTCCAGCGTGCGGCGCCACTCCTCCGAAAAACGGGTTTTGTCGCACTGCGCCCGGGGGCTCCACATGGCCGCACCCTTCGAACGGTTGAGCATCCGGAACTGGACGGCCGTGAGGTCGGTGATGCGTCCCGTCTCTCCTCCCAAAGCGTCTATCTCTCTGACTATCTGTCCTTTTGCTACTCCTCCGATCGCCGGGTTGCACGACATGGAGGCCATCTTGGTCATGTCCATCGTCAGCAGCAGCGTGCGCGAGCCGAGCCGTGCGGCGGCCGAGGCGGCCTCGCAGCCGGCGTGTCCGCCGCCGATGACGATGATGTCGTAATCGAGAATCATCTGTTTTTCGTCTGAATGTAGGTTTTCGGATCCGTTTCGTCTGTCCGTCCGTTCCGGACGCGGGCGTCGGAGACCGGACGCACGGTGCGTCGCGGCTTGGTCAGGATCCGGCCGGGAGTTTTTCGTCCCAGAATTTCAGGTATTTGTCCTCCTTGCGGTGCATCTGCCGGTTGGTGCGGGGCGTCTTGTCGCCCTGGCCGCAGAGGTGCAGCACGCCGTGGACGACTACCCTGCGCATTTCGCAGAGCCGCGTGGCGCCGTATCGGCGGGCGTTGTCGGCCACGGTCTCCACGTCGATGAAGATGTCGCCCGAGACGATGCGCGTTCCCCGCCGGTCGCTGTAATCGAAGGTGATGACATCGGTGAAGTAGTCGTGTCCGAGGTATCGGCGGTTCATCTCCAGCAGCCGTGCGGCCGAGCAGAAGATGTAGTTCACGTCGCCCAGCACATATCCTTCCGCTTCGGCCACTTCGCGCAGCCACCGGGCCGTCAGGCGTTTTTGCGGGAGCCTGTACGAGCAGTCGTCGGTATAGTAGCGTACAGCCATTCGTATCTGTTTTTTATGCGTTTTCTCCCTGTTTCGCGGGGTCGGGAATACCCTCTCTTCTCCGCCGGGAACCGCCGTATGCGGATTCCGGATCGGCCCCGGATTCCGGCTGCGGGACGGAGACCGGGCAACCGTCGTCCCCGGCACGGGGTTCCGCAGGTGAAGGGCTGACGCTTTCCTGCCGCCGGTTGCGGTCCTGCGAGGCGTCCGTAAGGCCGCGGCGCGGTCCCGGGAATTGTCCCGCTTCCGCCTTTCCGTCTTTTCGGAAGACCCGTCTTTCTGCCCTCCCGGAGGCTCGCCTTTCCGCCTTTCCCGGAGACCGAGCCGCCCGAAGCGCCGCCCGCATTCCGCGTCCGGCAGTCGCAGACGCGGGGTCTTCGCGCCGCGGTCTGTCGCCGGGGGAGGTCTCCCCTACTTCTTGAAACAGTTCGCCGCGGACATCGTCTGCTTCGGATCGGGCGGATAGATGCCGAACACGAGGCGGTATTCGGTCTGCATCGTCTCGATGTCCACCGCCGAGCCGATGGTTCCCAAAGCCTCGTTTCTCGCCACTTTCTGGCCCTTCTCGACGCAGATCGTCCCCAGGTTGGCATAGGAGGTTATGTATTCGCCGTGCGCGACGAAAACGTCGTATTTTCCCGTAATGCGGTTGCGTTTGATTTCGACCACCTTGCCGTCGTAGATCGAGATCGCCTGCGCGCCCTTCGGCCCGGCCACCTCGGCCATGTTCCCCTTGTAGCGTTTCACGCGGCCGCCCTGCACCGGAAGGCGCAGTCCCGAGGTCTTCGACGAGAACGAGGCGCCCTCCTTGTTGCCTTTGGTGAGTTTGCGCAGTTCGCCGATGGCCGCGTCGAGCTGCTGCTCCTGCGCGATCTTGCGTTGCAGGGCCGCTTTCTCCTTCTTCGAGAGCCGGCTGACGCTGGCCCGGGCGTTGCGCGAGTCGAGTTGCAGCCGTTCGCGCTGCGACGAGAGCCGCCGCATCGCCGAATCGAGCGACAGCTTGCGGCGCCCCAGCTCCTCCTGTTCGGTCCGCACCTGTTCGGAGAGGCTCCGGATGTCACGCAGCTTGCTTTCGCGCATCGACGCCACGGCGCGCAGGTTGGCGATCCGGCGGGCCGCGTCGGCGAAGTCGCGCGACGAGAAGATATAGGTCAGGTAGTTGTTGTGGCGGTAGTTGCGGTAGGCTTCGCGGACCATCGCGGCGTACTGTTCCCGGTTGCGTTCGAGCGCCGCCGAGAGTCCTCCCGCGACGCTGTCCTTGCGTGCGATCTCCTCGCGCAGCAGCGACGCCTCCTTCTCGGTGGCGTCGAGCAACTGGGTCCGCGAGTCGATCTGGCGGGCCAGCCGGCGGATACGCTCCTCGGTGCTCGTGCGGCCCTGCCGGAGCTTCGAAATCTCCCGCTCCTCGGCGGCGATCCGTTTTTCGAGGGAGGCGATGATCCGCTTCTGCTCCCTGATCTGCGCGTCGTTCTGGGCCACGGCCCCGGAGACGGAGAGCGCGAGCAGGAGCGCCGCAAGGAGTTTTCGGATCGGGTTCATCGCTTTTTCGCTTCGGGTTCGGGGTTCGCCGCCTGCTGCATCCGCGGCTCGATCAGCTCGGCCGAATAGCCCTTTTCGAGCGCCTGCCGCCAATAGATTTCGGCCATGAACCGCTCGCCGAGGGCGTACAGAATGTCCCCGTAATGGGCCAGCAGGGCCGGCGAGCGTTGTCCGTCGAGCACCACGGCCCGCTGGAGGATTTTCTTGGCCTCGTCCGTGCGCCCCAGCTTGTAGAGCACCCAAGCGTAAGTGTCCAGATAGGTGGGGTTGTCGTCCTCGAGGGCCGTGACGCGGCTGGCCATCGAGAGCGCCCGCTCCAGATCCCGCCCCTCGATCGAGAGGAAGTAGGCGTAGTTGTTGAGCGCCATCGTGTTGTCCGGATCGTAGCGCAGGCTCCGGTCGTAGGCCTTGTAGCACTGTTTCATGTATTTGCGGAAGGCGGCGTCGGGTTCGGCGATTCCGAGGTCCATGCGTTCGTCCCAGTCCTCGCGCCCTTCGATGCCCTTCTGATGCCACGTGTCGCCGATCATGCCCCAGATGACGCTGCGCAGCGAGTCCGTCGCGGCGTAGTCGAGCGATTCGCGGTAGGCGTCGAGCGCCTTGTCGTACTGTTTCGAGTAGCTCATCACATGCCCTTTCGACATGTGGAAATCCACCCTGTCGGGAAAGAGCGCCAGCGCTGCGTGCACGTATTTGTCCACCGAGTCGGGGCGTTGCAGATAGCTTTCGATGTCGATCACCGTGCGGAAGAACTTCTCGGCGGGCGGCCGGTCCGCGAGGCGGAGCTTGTAGAGCGCCAGCGCCTGCTCCAGCTCGCCCGATGCGATCAGGTGCGAGGCGTAGAGCTCCGTGACGCCCGGGTCGTCCGGGTAGCGGATGGCCAGCGTCGTGGCCAGGTCGTTGAGCTGGAAGTAGTATTCGCGGTAGAAGCGCGTGTCGGCGGTGAACTGTTCGAACCGCCGGATTTTCGTCTCGAGGGGCACTTTGTCCGAGAGGAAAATGCGGCGCGTGACGGCCAGCAGCGCGCCGTAGTCCTGCCGTTCGGCGTGGAAGTCGGCCAGCATCATGAGCGTTTCGACGTTCGTCGAGTCGATGCGCAGGGCCTCGTCGAACTCGGCCCGGGCCAGCGAATCCTTCCGGTCGGCCCCGTAGAGGGTGGCCAGCACGGCGTGGAGGCGGGCTTCATAGGGAGCCGCCTCGACCTCCCTGCGGGCCTCCTCGATGGCCCGCCCCACCTGGCCGGTGGCCAGGAGCAGCCGCCGTTTCATCTCGCCGAGCAGCGGGATGCGCCCGAAGCGCAGCTCGGCCGAATCGAGCGTGATGATGGCCTGCACGGGGGATTTCGTCTGTTCGTAGAGCGCCGCGAGGATGCGGTAGTTGTCCGGGTCTTTCGGGTTCTCGATCTGTAGCCGGCGGTAAACCTTCAGCGCCTCGTCGTAGCGGTCGGCGTAGATGAGCGCCTGCCCGTAGAACTGGTGGTACCACTTGTTCGCCGTGTCGAGCCGGTAGGCGCTGCGGGCCAGCTCCACGGCCTCGTCGGGCGAGGAGTACATGCCGTTGGCCGCCATCGCGTAATAGGCCGGGGCGAAGGAGGAGTCGCTGCGGATCGCCTCGGCGAAAAGCTTCCGGGCGCGTGCCGTGTCGCGCAGGATGGCGTTCTGCTTGATTCCTTCGGTGTAGAGCCACACGCTGCGCAGCGAGTCGGGGCATCCGGCCGCGCCGGGCGTGCCCTTCCCGGCGACGAACGCCGAGGTGAAGAGCGTGCAGAGGGCCGTTATCGCTGTCAGGCGTTTCATGCGGGCGGAAGGTTTCAGAGCGCTTCGTCGAACTGGCGGAGGAACCGTACGTCGTTCTCGAAATAGAGCCGCAGGTCCTTCACGCCGTACTTGAGCATGGCGATGCGTTCAATCCCCATGCCGAAGGCGAATCCGGAGTATTTCCCGGGGTCTATGTTGTTTGCCGTGAGCACGTTCGGGTCCACCATGCCGCAGCCCATGATCTCGAGCCAGCCCGTGCCCTTGCAGACGGCGCAGCCCTTGCCTCCGCAGAGGTTGCACGACACGTCCACCTCGGCCGACGGTTCGGTGAAGGGGAAGTACGAGGGGCGCATGCGGATGGCGGTCTGTTCGCCGAAGATCTCCTTGGCGAAGTATTCGAGCGACTGCTTCATGTCGGCGAACGAAACCCCTTCGTCGATGTAGAGGCCCTCGATCTGGTGGAAGATGCAGTGGGCGCGGTAGGAGATCGCCTCGTTGCGGAAGACGCGGCCCGGACAGATCACGCGGATCGGAGGCCGCTGGCGCTCCATCGTGCGCACCTGGATCGACGAGGTGTGCGTGCGCAGCAGGATGTCGGGGTCCTTCTCGATGAAGAACGTGTCCTGCATGTCGCGTGCGGGGTGCTCGGGCGGGAAGTTGAGTGCCGAGAAGACGTGCCAGTCGTCCTCGATTTCGGGTCCGTCGGCCACGGTGTAGCCCAGGCGCGAGAAGACCTCGACGATTTCGTTCCGGACAAGTGCGATCGGGTGGCGCGAGCCGAGGCGCTCGGCCGTGCCGGGGCGCGTCAGGTCGTCCGTGGCGGCCGGCCGGTCCGCCGCGGCGTTCTGCAACTCTTCGCGCAGGGCGTTTATCCGCTCCGTGGCCTCCTGCTTGAGGCGGTTGAGCTGCTGGCCCAGTTCGCGTTTGAGCTCGGGAGCCACCGTCTTGAACTCCTCCATCAATGCGTTCAGCTCGCCCTTTTTGCCGAGCACCCTGATCCGGAAATCCTCGATTTCGGCGGCCGCCTTGGGTTTGAACTCTTCGACTCGTCGGAGGAGTTCATTGATTTTGTCGATCATATTTTGCCGGTTTTTCTTTTTTTCCTACTTTTGGAGGAACGCTGTATAGTGTGCAAAGTTATAAAAAAATTGAGATATGTTGCGTAAAACGGTCGCTTTTGTCCTGTTTCTGCTCGCCGGGACGCTGCCCGCGCCGGGGCAGCGCGTCGGGGTCGTGATGAGCGGCGGCGGGGCGAAGGGGCTCTACCATATCGGCGTGCTGGAGGCGCTCGAGGAGTGCGGCGTGCCGATCGACTGCGTGGCCGGGACGTCGATGGGCTCGATCATCGCGGCCATGTATGCGGCGGGCTACTCCCCTGCGGAGATGCGTGCGATCGTCAGCTCGGGCGTGGTCAGGGAGTGGGTTTCGGGGCGCATCGACCCCAACCGCTACCTCGACTACTACCGGCAGGTGGGGAGCAACCCCTCGTTCCTGAGCCTGCGCATCGACGTCGAAGGCCCTGCGGGGAAACGGTTCCGCGTGCCGACGAACCTCGTCTCCTCCACGCAG
Organism: Alistipes dispar; assembly: GCF_006542685.1. Lineage (NCBI taxonomy): Bacteria > Pseudomonadati > Bacteroidota > Bacteroidia > Bacteroidales > Rikenellaceae > Alistipes > Alistipes dispar. The sequence goes on from NZ_AP019736.1 coordinate 1,433,819, forward strand.
ATCGACATGGCGCTCACCGAGCTGTTCGCTCCGGCGACGGCCGCCGCCAACGGCGATTTCGACCGCCTGATGGTCCCCTTCCTCTGCGTGGCCAGCGACATGAACCACCGCCGTCCGGTGGTGCTGCGGCGGGGCGAGCTGAGCGAGGCGGTGCGCTCCTCGATGTCCATTCCCCTGGTGTTCAAGCCCGTGGAGGCGGATTCGATGCTGCTCTACGACGGCGGCATCTACGACAACTTCCCGTGGAAGCCGCTCGACGCGACGTTCGGTCCCGATTTCATCGTGGGATCGGTCTGCACCTCGGGCAACACCCCGCCCAGCGGCGACAGCAACATCATGGACCAGGCTTTCATGCTGGCCATGCAGGAGACCGACTACACGCTGCCCGAAGGGCGCAGCGTCACGATTCGCCGGGCCGTGGATGCCGGGATGCTCGACTTCGACCGGGCCGAGGCCATCATGGACTCGGGCTACGAGGACGCCATGGCCGCCATGCCCGAAATCCTGCGGCAGGTCGCCGCACGCCGCGGCGAGACCGATTACGCCGCGCGCCGCGCCGCCTTCCGCGGAAAGTGTCCCCCGCTGATCTTCAACGATTACCGGCTCGAGGGGCTGACGCGGACCCAGCGGGCCTATATCCGCGACTTCGTGCAGGTGGACCGCCGCACGCCGGGACGCCAGCGGCCGATGGGGTTCGCCGAGCTGCGCGACAACCTCTTCGAGGTGCTGGCCGGGGGCGAGTTCTCGATGGGATTCCCCCACGTGCGCTACGATTCGGTGCAGCGGCGCTACGCCTTCGAGGCGCATTTCTCCACGCGCCCCAACTTCCGGATCACCGTCGGCGGCAACATCTCCTCGACGGCCTTCAACCAGGCCTACGTCGGTATCGACCACCAGTGGATCGGCCGCGTCGGACAGCGGCTGAACGCCGAGCTGTACCTCGGGCCGATCTACACCTGGGGCGCACTGGGAGGCCGCACGGACTTCTATCTGGTGAAGCCCGTCTTCCTGGACTACTCCTACAACTTCTCGGTCCACAACCTGCGCCACGGTTCCTTCGGCAACGTGACGAAGATCGACAACACGGAGCAGGTCAAGGAGAGCGAGAGTTTCTTCTCGCTCTCCGCGGGGATGCCCCTCACGCACCGCAGCGTGCTGATGCTGCGCGCCAACGCCGGGCATGTCAATTACCGCTACGATTCGGACGAGCTGTTCGTGGACGAGACCGACCACACGCGCTTCTCGTTCTTCGGCCTGAAGGCCGAGGTGGCGCGCAATACGCTCGACAAGTTCCTCTATCCCCGCCGGGGTTCGGACCTGCGCCTTTCGGCCGTCTGGGTCTCCGGGCGCGACAAATTCCGGCCCTACGACGCCGAAGGGTTCCTCTCGCGCACCCGGCGCCGGTGGTTCGGGGCCCGCTTCTCGTGGGACAAGTACTTCGACATCCCCTCCTGCGGCTGGTTCTCGTTCGGGTTCAATCTCGACGGCGTCTATACGAACCACCCGGATTTCACCTCCCCGGGCGCGACGCTCATGTCGGAACCCTCCTATGCCCCGGTTCCGCATGCGCGGATGATCCACATGCCCGACTTCCACGCCCCGTGGTTCGTGGGCGGGGGCGTGATGCCGACCTTCGACCTCCTGCCGAACTTCTTCTTCCGCACGGGGTTCTACGCCATGTACCGCAGCGCGCGGAGCGGTGTTCCGGCCGTTCCGACCGCCTCGCCCGACCGCCGCTGGCATTACATCGCCGAGACGTCGTTCGTTTACCATACGCCGATCGGTCCGGTGAGCCTCGCGCTCACGAAATACGACCTGCGCGACTGGCGGAACATGTATCTGACCTTCAATTTCGGCTACACGATCTTCGCCCCGAAGGGAACCTTCTATTAGCGGATCCGCCGCGGCGGTTTCCCGCCCCGGTTTGGCCGTTTGCGGAACAAACGCTAATTTCGCACGACGGACTCCCGCGGGCCGCCGGATGTCGCACGGACGCCTTCCCTGTCCGGTGCGGAGAGGCGAAAAGTGGCGAAAGGCCTTTCTCCTTTCGCTTTTAATGAATATCTTTGTCCCGATGACAACAATCAGACTGACCAAGGAATTTTCGTTCGAAGCGGCGCATGCCCTCGACGGATACGACGGGCCGTGCCGCGAGATACACGGACACTCCTACCGCCTGTTCGTGACGGTGAAGGGAACGCCCGGGGAGGATCCCCGCGATCCCAAGTACGGGATGGTGATGGACTTCGGCTTGCTCAAACGCATCGTGAACGAGGAGGTCGTCTCGCGCTTCGACCACGCGCTGGTGCTGCGGGCTTCGGCCTCGGGCGATGCGCTCCGGCGGCTGCTCGCCGACCGCTTCGGCAATATCGTGGCGGTGGACTACCAGCCCACGTGCGAGAACATGCTTGCCGACTTCGCGCGCCGCATCGCCGCGCGGCTTCCGCAGGGTGTCCGGCTCCATTCGCTGCGCCTGAACGAAACGGCCACGTCGTTCGCCGAATGGTTCGCCGAGGACAACGGATGATCCCCGCCCCTTTTCCGAAAAAACGCAACTTCACATGATGAAAAAACTCTTTCTGGTCGATGCCTATGCATTGATATTCAAGTATTACTATGCCTTTCTGGGGCGTCCGATGCGTAACCGCGACGGCATGAACACCTCCGTGGTGTTCGGGTTCGTGAAGTTTCTGCGCGACATTCAGAAACGCGAACGTCCCGACCTGCTGGGCGTGGCGTTCGATCCCAAGGGCGGCAGTTTCCGCCGCGACATTTTTCCCGAGTACAAGGCCAACCGCGCCGAGACGCCCGAGGACATTCTGCTTTCGGTCCCCTATGTCAAGCGGGTGCTGGAGGCGATGTGCATTCCGATTCTCGAGGTCGAGGGCTACGAGGCCGACGACGTGATCGGCACGCTTTCGCAAAAGGGCGTCGCCGCCGGATACGACGTCTATATGGTCACGCCCGACAAGGACTACGGCCAACTGGTGAGGGACAACTGCCGGATATACAAGCAGAAAGGTGCGGACGGCGCGATCGAGATCGTCGGCCGCGAGGCGATCCGCGAGAAGTACGGCATCGACGATCCCGTGCTCGTGCGCGACATTCTCGCCCTGTGGGGCGATGCGTCGGACAACATTCCCGGCGTGCCGGGCATCGGCGAGAAAAGCGCCTGCAAGCTGGTGCGGGAGTGGGGCACGGTGGAGAACATCCTCGACAACGCGGCGCGGATCGGGGGCAGGCAGGGCGAGAAGATCGCCGAATGGGGCGACAGGTTGCGCCTGGCCAAGCGGCTCACGACGATCTGCCTCGACGTGCCGATTCCCTTCCGCGAGGAGGAGCTGACGGTCTGCGAGCCGCATCTGGACGAGCTGCGGGCCGTCTTCGCCGAGTTGGATTTCAAGGCTTTCCTGAACGATCTGGCGAACCTCGCACCCCCGGAGCCGCTGTCCGACGGGCCGCGTCAGGAGGATCAGCGGCAGTTGGCCGAGATGGCCCGCGCCAAGTCGGCCGCCGCGAAGAAGGCGGCGCTGGTCGGGCAGGGCAATCTGTTCGGCGATCCCGTGGTCCCGCTGCCGGGTCCCGTTCCGGCGGCCGAATTGCAGGAGGAGGCCGAGGCGATGCAACTGGCCACGGCCCAGACCACGCCGCACGAATACACGCTCGTCCCGAACGCCGCGCGGCTGCGCGAGGTGGTGTCCGAGGTGGCCCGTTACGAAGAGTTCTGCTTCGATACGGAGACCACGGGCTTCGACATCTTCAACGACCGGATCGTCGGGCTGTCGCTGGCCGTCGAGCCGCACAGGGCGTGGTACGTTCCCTTCCGCGAGGAGGATGCGGCGGAGTACGCCGGGATCGTGCGGCCGCTGTTCGAGGAGGAGCGGATCGCCAAGATCGGCCAGAACGTCAAGTTCGACCTGATGGTGCTCCGGCGGCTGGGGATCGAGGTCCGCGGGCGGAAGTACGACACGATGATTCTCCACTACCTGCTCGATCCCGAATCGCGCCACAACATGAATGCGCTTTCGGAGAAGTACCTCAATTACAGGCCCATCGAGATCGAGACGCTGATCGGCAAGGGGCAGAAGCAGCTGACGATGGATCTGGTGAACGTCGAGCGTGTCAAGGAGTACGCCGCCGAGGACGCCGACATCACGTTGCAGCTCAAGCGCGTGCTCTACCCGATGGTCGAGCGGATCGGGCTGGAGCGGCTCTATTCCGAGATCGAGGAGCCGATGATCGAGGTGCTGGCCTCGATCGAGATGGCGGGCGTGCGGATCGACACCGCGGCGCTGGCCGAATACGCCGTCGAGCTGAACCGCCGCATGGCGGAGCTGGAGGCGGCGATCCGCGCGGAGGCCGGCGAGCCGTCGCTGAACATCAACTCCACGCGGCAGCTTGGCGAGGTGCTCTTCGCGAAGATGCGGATCGCCGAGAAACCCAAGATGACGCGCACCAAACAGTTCTGCACCGACGAGGAGTACCTCCAGACCTTCGCCCGCAAGCACCGCATCGTGGACCTCGTGCTGGAGTACCGCGGCGTGAAGAAACTCCTTTCGACCTATGTGGAGGCGCTTCCGCAGCTGGTGAACCGCACGACGGGGCGCATCCACACCTCGTTCAACCAGGCGGTGACGGCCACCGGGCGTCTCTCGTCCACGAATCCCAACCTGCAGAACATCCCCGTGCGCGAGGAGATGGGCCGCCGCATCCGCCGGGCGTTCATTCCCTCGGACGACGACCACCTGCTGCTCTCGGCCGATTACAGCCAGGTCGAGCTGCGGCTGATGGCCCACCTCTCGGGCGACGAGTCGCTCATCGCGGCCTTCGAGCACGGCGAGGACATCCACGCCGCCACGGCCGCGCGGCTGTTCGGCAAACCGCTCGGAGAGGTCACTCCCGAGGAGCGGCGGCGGGCCAAGACGGCCAACTTCGGCATCATCTACGGCATTTCGGCCTTCGGGCTGAGCCAGCGGCTCGAAATCCCGCGCAAGGAGGCCCGGGAGATCATCGACGGTTATTTCGCCTCCTACCCCAAAGTGAAGGAGTATATGGAGCGCGTGGTCGGGAAGGCCCGCGAGGAGGGTTTCGTGACGACGATCTTCGGCCGTCGCCGCTACCTGAACGACATCGCCTCGCACAACGCCGTGGCCCGCGGACTGGCCGAGCGCAACGCCGTGAACGCTCCGATACAGGGCTCGGCGGCCGACATCATGAAGATCGCGATGATCGACGTGCACCGCCGTTTCGCCGCCGAGGGAATCCGTTCGCGGGTGATTCTGCAAGTGCACGACGAACTGGTGGTCGATATGCTCCGTTCCGAGCAGGAGCGGGTCACGGCCATCGTGACCGAAGCGATGGAGTCGGCCGCGAAGCTCCGGGTGCGGCTCGTCGCCGATGCGGGCGTCGGCGGCAACTGGCTCGAGGCGCACTGACGCACGGCTCCCCGCACGGGAGCGTTTACCCGCCCGTGTCCGGCGGCGCACCTTTGCGGCGGATTCCCGCCGGACGGGAGGAGTGCCTGCGGGCAGAGGGTGCGCGGAGCGTGTGCCGTATCGGCTGAATTCGAACATGCGGGGCCTTTGTTTCGGCATCCCGCCTCCGGGAAACCGGGGGCGGGATGCCCTTTTTGCGGGCGGAGATGGCTCGGAGGGGGGGGGAGTCACTCCACCTTTTTCCAGCGTCTTTCGGGCCTCCTCCGTCCCGAAACCGGTTCCTCGGAGTAGGAGATGCGCTTGACGACGCCGATGATGAACTCCTCGGGGGCGAATCCCCAGTAGCGGCTGTCCTTCGAGTTGGGGACGTTGTCGCCGCAGAAGAAGTAGTAGTTCTTGCGGAAAACGTAGTCGGCGAGCGGTTTCCCGTCGAGCCGCGCCGTGCGGCCGTCGAAGGAGAGGCTGCCACCGGTTTCGTACTCCACGAGCGGCTTGTAGAGCCTGAAGTTGCGCAGGTCGAGCGCGATCTTCGCTCCGGCCCGGGGAACGTAGAGCGGTCCGAGATTCCTGATCGTCCAGCCGAAAAGCGAGTCGTCGAACGGCATGGCGCGCAGTACGGTCGGCGGGATCGCCGAGTCGGGCGTTTCGGCGAGCTGCCGCTGCCGCTCCCGGTCGCCGACGGGGCCTTCGTGGCGGTTGTTCCGAAGGTATCCGTTGCGGATCGAAACGCTGTCGCCCGGCGTGCCGACGCAGCGTTTGGCATAGACGTAGTTGATGCGGAACTCGATCCGGTCCCGGTCGTAACCGTGCGGGACGTTGAAGACCACCACGTCGTTCACCCGCACCTTCCGCAGCCCCGGCAGCCGGAACGAACGCAGCGGAGCCCCCTCGGCGAAATCAAAACTCCGGTAGATCCGCGCTCCGGCGATCAGTTTGTTTACCAGGATGCGGTCGCCGGGAATGAGCGTGGGCAGCATCGACTCGGACGGTACGACGAACTGGTCGCAGACGAACGCCCGCACGAAGTAGGGCATCCACAGCGCGAGCGCCGCGATGACCAGCGCCGTGCCGGCGGCGTTCCGCACGATACGCCTCCAGGGGCTTTTTCTTTCGGTCGGGTTCATGGTTCCTGTGTTTCTGAAAGGGGGCCGGAGCGGGCCGCAGCGAGCAGTCCGCGCATCTCCTCCTGCATCTTTCGGGTCTGCGCCGACTCGATTTTCGGCGTGTGGTCCGCGACCCTGCGGGCCGTGGCGAGGGCTTCGGCCTCCTGTCCGGAGGCCCGGTAGTGGAGGGCCAGCAGGTAGAGGGGATATATGCGGTCGGGAATGCGGAAGTGCGCCTGCAGGTAGGCTCTTTCGGCTTCGGAATGCTCCCCGAGCGCGTCGTGGTTCTTGCCCATGATGTTCCAGAACATGGGGTCGCTGCTGATCCGCGCCCCGGTCCGCAGGATGTCGTTGCTCCGGCGGTAGTCGCCGCTCCGGTGCAGGGCGTAGCCGTAGTCGTAGAGAAACCGGAAGTCGTGCGGCAGGCTGTCGAGAAGGCGTTCGCCGTCCTCGACGAGGTAGTCGTAGCGGCCCGAGCTCATCCAGATGCGGACGTCGCTCCATTGCCGGCGGGCCTCCGCGCGTGCGGCGGTGCGTCCATAGACGCCCGGCCAGCAGGCGATGCCCGCCGCGAGCAGCAGCGGTGCGGCGATCCGTCGGAAGGGTCCGGAGCGGCGGGAGGGGACGGTCTCCGTCCGGGGGCCGGAACGCCGCCGTCCCCCGGGCGGAGACGCCGCTCCGGCGAGCAGGACGACGAAGAGCAGCCGCAGCGGCAGGACGCTCCACGGATAGGAGAACGAGGCGAACACCGCCGCCGCGAGCAGTCCGTAGCCGAACGGGTCGCCGCGGCGGATGCCGGCCGCCACGGCCGTTCCGGTCAGCAGGAGCAGGAGTGCGAAGCCGGCCGCGCCGGTCTCGGCGCCGAATTGCAGAAATTCGTTGAATCCGGCTTCGGGGCATCCGGCCACCTGTTTCTCTCCTTCGGGCCGGGACCGTTCGGCGAAGTAGCGGGCCTGCTCCTCGCCGAAGGCTCCGGCGAAATTCCCGAGGCCCGCGCCGCAGAGCGGGCGGCGGAGCAGGATGCGGGCGTCGATTTTCCAGATCAGCAGCCGTCCCTCGGCCGAAGGGCGTTTGAGGTGATAGGCTCCGGCGGTCGCACCTCCGAGCAGCAGCAGCGCGGAGCCTGCGGCGATTCCCGTGCGGAGGGGGTGTGCGGCGAAGAGGCGGCGGAGACGGCCCGCGGCATCGAGTTCCCCGAGGGCCAGCGCGCCGCATCCGACGGCGACGGCCGCCAGTGCGGCGCGGCTCATGGAGGCGGGCAGGACCACGGCCCCCAGCAGTGCGGCGCCCCAGCCCGCGAGGCAGGGCAGCAGGCCGCCCGTCAGGACGCAGGGACGGAGAAGGCTCCGCGGTCTCCGGAGAGTCTGCCGTCGCAGCAGCCGCCCCGCGAGGCGGTTGCTGCGGACGATGCAGGCGACGGCGCAGACGAGGACGGGGGCGATGAAGCCCGCATAGGGACCCGGGTTGAAGAGCGTGCCGGTGACTTTGAAAAGCCCGTGGTTCGAGTAGGTGAATCCGTAGATTTGGCGGATGCCGGTCCACGCCTCGTAGATGCCGAAGAGGCACAACAGCGTAAGCAGCACGGCGGCGGCATGCCGTTCGGCCGTGAAAAGGATGCGCAGCGAGGCGTAGAGCATCGCCGCCTGGAGCAGCTCGTCGTAACGCGCCGGGGCGGCGGGTCCGGGGAGGAGAAACCGGGAGGCCGTGACGCCGGCGAGCAGCAGCGCGGCGCAGCAGTCCGTGGCATTGGGGCGGATGCGCGGGGCACGGACGAGGAGAACGGCCCCGGCCAGCAGGAGCAGCAGGAGGGTGCCCTGCATCGACGCGAGGGCGTTCGCCCGCAGCTCCTGTGTCGGGACGTCGAGGGCTGGGACGAAAAGCCGCCAGCAGGCGGCGGTCCAGAGCAGGAGCACGGCCGCGCGGAGAAGGGGATGGTGTTTCCGCATCATGGCTCGGGACGGGGTTTGCGGCGCATCGGAAGGAAGATCGGCAGATAGACCGCCAGCGCGATGAGCGAGAAGAGCGTGCCGCTGATGGCCGCCACGGCGAATGCGAACCAGAAGACCTCCTCGGGACCGTCGTAAAGGAACGGCACGAGCCCCAGCACGGTCGAGAGGATGGTCAGCGCGATGGGGACGATCTTGTGGTTGTAGGCCTTCAGGTAGAGCGGGATGCCCCGCTTGCGCGACGTCGCGGCCCAGTTGTCCTCCTCGTTGATGAGGTAGATGCCCGCATTGACGACGATGCCGCACAGCAGGACGAAGGCGGCGAATCCGCCCTGGTCGAAGACGAAGTCCGACCAGCCGAAGGTGAGGAAGACGCCGATGAACGACACCGGGATCATCAGGATGATGACCAGCGGTTTGCGCAGCGACTCGAAGATGACGGCGCACATGGCGTAGATGATGGCGATGACCAGCAGGATCAGCCACACCTCCTGTTTCTTCTGACCGAAGCCGTAGCGGTAGGTGGGCGAGTCGGCGATGAACCCGATGGGCAGCGTCTCCTCGTTGAGCCGGTCCACCGTGCGCTCGATGAGCCGTCGGCCCAGCTCGTAGGAGCCGATGAAGTCGAATCCGACGGTGATCTGGTAGGATTGGTTGTAGCGGTAGATGGAGATGCCCGTGCGGCGTTTCTCGATGGTTCCGACGGAGGAGAGCTTCGTTTGCAGCGAGTCGATCCTCACCTGCGCGTTGGCGACGTGCCAGCGGTCGAAGCGGTCGCGGTCGGCCGATTCGAGCACGACGCGCTGCATCTCGTCGCCGTTGTAGACCGACGGGAGCGGCGCGCGGTAGAGCATCGTGCCGAGCAGCGAGTAGTAGTCGGCGACGTTCAGCCCCGCGGCGGCGACGCGTTCGTCGTCGTAGCGGATGTTGAACTCGTTGTGCGGCAGGCTCCAGCCGTTGCCGGTCATGATTTCGGGCTGCGAGACGCGGCGGTTCTGCGACAGCGAATCCACCAGTGCGTCGGCGTAGTCCGACAACTGGTCGTAATTGTAGCCCCGGAGGCGTATCTGGTTCGAGCGGTAGTTGCTGATGACGTTGTTGTTGAAGTAGTTGTCGTCGATGCCCGAGATGCGCCACGTCGCCCCGCCGAAGCGGATGGCCGCCGCGGTGAGTTCCTGTTTGAGCATCGACGGGAAGGGGCCGTTCTCGTATTCGGGCTTGAAGGTGACGATGATTTGGGCGTTGTCGTAGCCGTAGATGTTCGTGCGGAACATCTGCACCTCGTCGAACCGGCTGATGTAGTTCTCCATGTGGCGGACGACCTCGTCGAGCTGCTGCACGGTGCAGCCTTCGGCCATGCCGGCGTTGATGTAGAGTACCTTCTGCGCGGGCTGGCGGAAGTAGTTGTAGCGTCCGGTGGCCGTCCTGAAGAGGTTGAGCGACGAGCCGAGCACCTTGTCGAGGGTCTGGCGGTGTGCGGTGACGAATTCGCTGCCCATGACGCCGTTGTACCACCGGGCCGGCCACGGGAGGGGTTTCCCGTCCTCCTCCTCGATCCTGTCGGGCAGCAGGAACGTCGGGAGGCCGAAGCCCCAGAGCAGGGCCGCGACGAAGATCCAGCGGCGGCGGCGTCCCCAGGCGATGAAGCGGCCGTAGAGGCGCGAGAAGCGGACCGTGAAACGCCGCCGGCGCACGGACGAGACGGTCATGCTGCGTCCCAGCGGAAATTTTTCGAGCAGCGCCGGGACGAAGAGCAGCGCCACGAAGAGCGAGACGACGAGGTTGATGACGATGACCAGCGAGAAATCGACCAGATTGAGCCGCTGCTCCTCGGGCAGCAGCCAGACGATGCCCAGCGCCCCGATGGTGGTCAGCAGCGCTCCGAGGATCGAGACGAAGACGCGCCGGTCGCGGTAGTAGCTGTAATGGTCCACCATGATGATCGACGTGTCGATGATGATGCCCAGCGACACGGTGATGCCGGCCAGCGTGTAGATGTGGATGTCCAGGTGCAGGAGGTTGTAGAAGACCGCCGCCACGAGGATATTGACGGCCAGCGTCGTGGCGATGATGGCCAGGTAGCGCAGGTCGCGGCTCACGGCGAAGACGAACGCGAGCAGGATGGCGACGCAGAGCAGCGTGCGCAGGTAGATCTTCTCCAGTTCGCCCGAGACGTATTCCGTGGCGTCGTAGGTGAGCGTGGCCGACAGCTCGGGCGGGAAACGCTCCTGGAGGCGCGCCATCTCCTCCTTGACCGCCGCGGCCACCCGGAGCATGTTCGTGTGCGCCTCGCAGGAGATCGCCAGGGTGATCGTGTTCAGTCCGTTGATGCGGAAATAGCTCGTCGGCCGCTGCTCCTGCCAGCGGGCCGAGGCGAAGTCGCGCAGGTGGTAGATGCGGCCGTTGCGTTTGGCGACGGGAATCTCCCCGAAGTCGGTTGTGCCCCGGTTGCGGAGGCGGAGGACCACGGTGCGCTCCGTGCCGTCCTCCCCGGGCAGGGTCGTCAGCCCGACGATGTCGTTGCTGAAGTAGGCGCCGAAAGCCGAGGCGAGGTCGGCGGCGGTGATTCCCGCGGTCTCCGCCGCCTTGGGGTCGAAGCGGATGACCCATTCGTAGGGCGTGACGCCCGACAGGGAGACCTTCCCGACGCCTTCGATCTGGGAGAGGGGCGTCGAGACGTGCGCCGAGACGAACTCCTCGATGCGTTCGGACGGGAGGTCGGCCTTGACGGTATAGACGAGCGTCTCGGACTCCTGCCGATTCCCCGACGCCGCGAGCGAAATGTAGGGGTAGCTGACCCCTTCGGGGAGCTTGGCGTAGAGGTTCCGGATCGTGGTGGCGACCTCGAAGCGGGCCGCCGTCATGTCGGTTCCCTTGGCGAAGGAGAGCCAGATGCTGCCGGAGCCCTTCGACGAGGTGGAGGAGATGCCCGTGTTTCCCGAGACGGTCGAGAGCGCCCCCTCGATGCGCGAGGTGACGTGCTGTTCGACGAGCCGCGCCGAGGCGTCGGGCCAGGAGAAGTAGATCCCGATGCCGCGCTGGGGAGTGGTCGGCGTGTACTGGATGCTGAGCATCGGCAGCATGGCCGCGCCGACGACCGTCAGCGCCGCCATGATGAGCAGTACCGAGAAGGCGGGGATCCCGCGTCGCCGGGAGGGTATGGGCCGCGGGCGGTTCATCGGCGCGGCTTGTGGATTTCGTAGTAGGCCAGCGGGATGAACAGGACGCTGACCAGCGTGCCGACGGTCATGCCGCTGATGATGACCAGCGACATGGGGAATTGCAGGTCGGAGCCCATGTCGCCGCGGGCCAGGAACGGGGCGACGGCCAGAATCGTCGTCAGCGAGGTCATGACGATCGCCTTCAGGCGCCGCCGTCCGGCCTCCAGAATGGCCCGTTTGAGCGGGCGGCCGTTGCGGCGCAGGGTGTTGATCGTGTCGATCTTGAGGATCGAGTCGTTGATGACGATGCCGCAGACGACGATCAGGCCGATCATCGACATCAGGTTGAGCGACTCGCCGAAGAGCCGGAGCACGAGGATCGCCCCGAACAGGTCGATGACGATTTCCGACAGGATGATCCACGGCTGGACCAGCGATTCGAACTGCGCCGCCAGGATGAAGAAGAGCAGCAGCAGCGCGACGGCCAGCACGCCGACGAGCTGCCCGACCATGCCGCGGTTGGAGAAGTAGCTGCCGCTGAAGCTCACCTCGAAGCCGTCGTCCCCGGCGACGCACCGCCGGATCGCGGAGATGACCTGCGGCACTTCCCCGGCGCGGGGCGACAGGTCGAGCGGGTAGTAGTTGCCTTCGGCTCCGGCCACGATGTGCTTCAGGTCGCGCGTCATGGTCTGGCGCATCAGCGCGCCGACCGGGATTTCGGCCTCGGCGGTGCGGATGAAGGTGCTTTCCAGCAGCTCGTCGAGGCTCCGGAGGTTGTTGCCGACGACCACGGGCAGCGATTCGTCGCCGCTCGAGATCGTGAAGAGCGTATTCTCGTTCAGGGCGTTGCGCAGCGTGGCGATCAGGTCGCCGTAGGTCACTCCGTAGAGGGCCATTCGTTCGGGCTGCGCCACGTAGAGGATGTCCTCCTGCATGGCTGCCTGCGGGACCTCCAGTTCGGGCAGCGCCTCGCGGATGCGGTCGAGGAGCCGTTGCAGCCGTTCGGGGTCGGCGTTCTGCCCCGTCGTGGAGCGCAGGCGCGCCGTGAGCACGGCCTCCCGTTCGGCGAAGATCAGGTCGAAGACGTTGCCCGAGACGCCGAACGAGCAGAGGGCCTCCGGGGCATTGGCCGCGAGGTAGCTGCGGATCTCCCGCTGCACGGGTTCCACGTCGGCCGCGTCGCGGCATTTCAGATAGACGGTGGCTTCGGCCACGCCGTTCTCCTCGGTGTGCGAGAGGATGAACTGCTGCACGCCGGCCATGACCGTGGACTGCTCGATCCGTTCGCCGAGACGGTCTATGAGCCGCTGCGTGCGGCGGCCGTTCTCTTCGGCCGAGATGCGGTCGTTCCAGTCGATATGCACCAGCATGTCGCTGTACGTCATGCGGGGCAGCCGCTCCTTTTCGACCGTCAGGAAGAGGAGGACCAGTCCGACGATCGAGACGGCGTAGATGCCCCACATCAGCGCGCGGCGGCGGAAGAACCACTTGAGCGCGGTCTCGTACCAGGCCGTCACGGGGTCGAACGAGAAGCGTTCGAGCCACGGCGAGGGGCGGAACGCCTCCTGGCGGCGGTACCACCAGCGGTAGTAAACCGGCAGCAGCGTGATCGACACGCCGTAGGCCACGAAGAGCGTGATCGTGACGGCCATCGCCTGGTCGTAGAACAGCGCTCCGGCCATTCCGTTGATGAAGATGAGCGGGATGAAGACCGCGCAGGTCGTGAGCACCGACGAGAGCATGGGGGCCACCACCTCGTTCGTGCCGCGCGTGACGGCGTCGGCGAGCCGTTCGCCGCGCAGCCAGCGCGCCGTCATGTTGTCGATGACGATGATCGAGTTGTCCACCATCATGCCGATGCCGAGCACCAGTCCCGAGAGCGAGATGATGTTGATCGAGATGCCGAGCACGTAGAAGACCAGCACCGAGACGATCAGCGTGACGGGAATCGTCAGGATCACCAGCAGCGGGGACTTCATGTCGCGCATGAAGAAGAGGATGATGAGGCAGGCGAGCAGCGCGCCGGCGACGATGTTGCTCACCAGGTTCGAGATCGAGTAGTCGAGCAGTTCGGTCTGGTCGCGCGTGACGGTGAACTCCACGTCGGGGTAGTCGTGGCGGAACTGGCCGAGGAGCTTGTCCAGTTCGCTCTTGAGTTGCGACATGCGGGCGTCGGACTGTTTCACGACGGCCAGCGTGATCGCGTCGCGTCCGTCGGAGAGGACCGTGCCCTGCCGTTTGCGGGGGTGTTCGATCACCTGCGCCAGGTCCCTGACACGGAAGAGCCGTCCGTTGATCTTCAGGAAGATCCGTTCGATGTCCTCCCGGTCGGCCAGCACCGGGCTGAACTTCACGCTGTACTGGTACTCGCCGTCGCGGATCGTGAGGCTGCCCAGCGTGACGTCGGCCCGCTTGAGGGCGCTTTCGACCGCCGCGATCGTGATGCCTGCCTGCCGCAGCTTCGTCTCGTCCGGGATGATGAGGATTTCGGACGCCACGCTGCCGCTCATGTCCACCATCGCCACCTCGGGCAGTTGTTCGATGCGCTTGGTGATGACCTGCGAGGCGAAGCGGCTCAGGGCCGCGAACCGCTCCGACACGGGGTGCAGCTCGTCCTGCGCGGGGGCGGGGCGTTCGTCCCGGACGGTGAGGTTGATGTAGAAGGCCGGGATGTCGGTGGCGCTGGCCTTGATGACCTTCGGGCGCTCCAGGTCGCGGGGCAGCGAGGAGATCGAACGGTCGATCTTCTCGTTCACTTCGATGAACAGGTAGTCGATGTCCGCCCCCTGCTCGAAGGTGAGGCGGATGACGGCGCTGCCTTCGCGGGCGTCGCTGCGGATGTCCGTGAGCTGCGAGAGCTGGATGAGCTGCCGGCTGAGGGGTATGACGACCGTCTCGTTCAGTTGGCGCGCCGGGACGCCCTGCGCCGGAATCTGGACGGTGATGTAGGGCGCGTCTATGTCGGGCACGAGCGACACGGGCAGCAGGCGGCTGCTCACGACGCCCAGGATGACCAGGACGACGGCGATCATCGTCACGGCGACGGGCCGGTCGAGAAGTCTGCGTAGCATGGCCGGGGCGGTTTAGCGGGTTGCGTCGATCGTGACCTCCGACCCGTCGGCCAGGTTCAGGTTGCCCGAGACGATGACGATGTCGCCCGGCGAGAGATCGGCGCCGCGCTCCGTGTTCGCCTCGACGGCGTACTCCCTGCTGTTGGCCAGCGACGTGTGGACGTAGGTCCACAGCGCCTTGCCGTCGCGGAAGCGGAAGAGCACCTCCTCGTTGTCGCGGATGACCACGGCGCTCTTGGGCACGACCAGCCGGTCGGCCACCTGCTGCCGGACGGCCACGCGGACGTTCATGCCGTCCACGAGCGAGCCGTCGTTGGACACTTCGGCGTCGATCTGCACCTGCCCGTGCGCGTCGATCGAGGGATTGACGGCGACGATGCGGCCCCTGACCTCCCTGTGCAGGTCGGCGAAGGGGCTGACGGCGATCTCCTGCCCCGGACGGAGCAGCCCGACCTCCGATTCGAGCACCGTGAAGCGGACGTTGAGCCGGGTGTCGTCGAGCAGCGTGCAGAATTCGCCCGCCGACTTTTCATAGACCTGCTGGGCCACGTCGGCGACCTTTCCGGAGAAGGGGGCGCGCAGCGTGCACTGCTCCAGGCTGCGCCGGGCGCCGGCGACCGAGGCTTCGGCGTCGGCGTATCCCGAGCGGATGCGGGCCAGCCGGACGACCTCGGCCGGCGGCGAGAGCGTGTCGCCCAGCGCGTAGCCCTGGCCCACCAGCACGTCGTAGAACTCCATCCGCGCCTTCTCCAGCGAAAGCTGCGCCTTGCGCAGTTGAAGAGCGTATTCGCCCGTGTCGAGCCGGGCGATCGGTTCGCCGGCCCGGACGCCCGAACCGTTCTTCGCCCGGATTTCGGCGATGGTCCCCGCCACGGGGAACGACAGCGTGCTGCGGCGTGCGGCCAGCAGCCGTCCGTTGCTTATCAGCTCGCGCGTGAAACTCCGCAGCCGCAGCGTGTCCACCTCGACGGCGTTGTATTCGATCCGGTGGCGGATGCGGTCGTCGCCGTCGTCCGTCTTTTCGCTTTTCGGTCCGCCGCAGCCCGGCAGCAGGGCGGCGCAGAGGAGTGCTGGAAGGAGGTATCGGTCCATAGGGTTATTCGTTGATGAGTTTGTCGAACTCCGCGTTGATGTCGGTCCGGGAGATGAAGTCGTAGAGCGTCTTGCGGCGCAGCGAGTAGTAGTAGTTCCAGAAGTCGGCCAGCGCCGAGACGTAGGTCTGGTTGGCCTGGTCCTTCTCGGTCTGGGCCGTGTTCATGTCCGTCACCGAGACGGTTCCCCGCCGGAAGTTCTCCAGCGCGATGGAGTAGCGGCGTTCGGCGACCTCGAGGGCCCGGCCGGCCACGGCGCACTGGTTGCGCTGGTTGAGGAACTGCTCGATGAGCGTGTAGATCTCGTGGCGGTAGTCGATCTCCTCCTGTTCGATCCGGTTGCGGACGATCTCGGCTTTCGCCCTGGCCATGCGGACGCGGCCCTTGCCCATGCCCCAGTCGAAGATCGGGATGGAAAACTGGAGTCCGACGACCTCCTGGTCGAGCAGGTTCGAGTAGGCCGTGCGGAACTCCTCGCCGGTCTGCGAGAGGCCGAAGCGGGCGTTGAGCGTGGCCGAAGCGCCCCGCTCGGCCCTGGCCCGCGCGATGTCGGACTCGGCGTTGAGCATCTGGATCTGGTTGCCGATGTCGAACGACGAGTTCTCCAGCGCCTTGTCGAGCACCATGGCATAGTCGATGTCGATGGCCGGAATGCGGTCGTCGAGCACCGGGGCGACCTCCACGTTCTCGTTGTAGCGCAGATAGGAGTTGAAGCGCATCTGCTGCTCGCGGACTTCGAGCGAAGTGTCGTTGATCGAGAGACTGTCGTTGAGCATTCGCAGCTGGAGCTGCAGCAGCTCGTCGTGCGTGATGCTGCCCAGCTTGAGCCGCTTCTCGGCGATGGCGTAGAGCGCCTTGGTGTTGTCGTAGTTCTTGACGGCGATTTCATGCCGGGTCTTGCTCAGCAGCAGGGCGAAGTAGTAGCTCACGGCCTGCGTCGTCACGTCCTCCATCGCCTCGATGTAGGTGCGTTTGGCCAGCTCGTACTCCTTGGGTGCGATCTTCTTGTCCCACTTGAACTGGTTGTAGGCGAAGAGCGGCTGGGTGTAGGAGAGCGTAATGGGCTGCGAGTAGTAGGATTTCGAATCTTTGGGGGCGAACTGGTCCAGCCGGTTGAGCGACGAGTAGAGTTGCAGCGTGCCGCCCGTGAGGGCGATGTTCTGGCGGATCGAGAGGCCGATCGTGTTTTGCAGGTTGTAGTTCTCCAGATAGCGCATTTCGCCCGTGTCGTAGTCCTGCAGCAGGCGCAGCGAACGGTCGAAGCTCAGCACCTCGCCCGACAGGTTGAGCGACGGCAGGCGGCTGGCCCTGAACGAGCGGAAGGACCAGTAGGACGAGAGGAAGGTGTATTTGGCCACCATGGCGGCGATGGACTGCTCCTGGGCGGCGCGGATGGCCTCCTCGAGCGTCAGCTCCACGTGCAGCCGGCGGGTTTCCGCAGGTGCGGGCGTCGTGTTCTGCGACAGCGCCGGGGCGGCGAGCAGCGCGAATCCCGCCAGCAGGGCCGAAGTTTTCCGTAGGATTCCCGGTATCATAGCGATCGAAGGTTAGGCGTTGGGTTGGTTCTGGGTCGGGGCGGAGGCCGGAGACGCGGATCGGGAGGCGCGTATTGTGGATACGGATTCCGGCGGATCCGGAACGATTTCGGGAAAATGCGCTGCGTGCCCGCTTCCGTCCCGTTCCGCTTTCGCTCCGGAACCCGGGCGGAACCGGCGCCGAAAGTCGGCGGGGAGGGGCGGTTCGTGTTTCGGATCGTGCATACCGGAATCGTTTCGGAAGAAAATCTTTTTATCAAAATTAAGTAAAAAAATGGAAATGCGCAAATGGTCGGACCGCTTTGTATAAAAAATATTCGTATTTTTTATTAAAAAACGAAATATTCCGGATTCCGGAATCCTCCGTATAACGAAATGTCCGCGAAAATCATCGGAAACAGGCTGTATCATCCCGGGTTTTGCCTCCGGATTTCCATCGGAAACGGCATTCGGGAGCGCCTGTCGTAAAATCCGGAACCTTCGGGGTGCGTATATTCGCTTTTTTTGATCCTTATTCCGGTCCGTCGATGAAAAAATCGGCTTCGGGAACGAAATGTCCGTAAAAAATTCGTATATTGGGCTTAAAATAAATAATTTGACTCTCGGACGGATCGGGCGTCGCCGCCTTTCGGCCTTCGCACGCATCCGTCGCTTGTCGTACCGTAACGCCGAATTCGTCTGTCTTATGCGAAACACGATCCGTTCGATCTTCATGACCCTGCTTCCGGGGCTGCTTCTGGTCTCCTGCCGCGACTCCGCGCTGGAGACGGCATTGCGTCTGGCCGGAGACAACCGTCCGGAGCTGGAGGCGGTGCTGCGGCATTACGCTGCGGACGAGGCCGACTCGCTCAAATACCGCGCGGCCCGCTTCCTGATCGAGAACATGCCGCTGCATTACGGTTACGGAGGTCCGGGGATGGAACGTTTCCGTGCCTATTACGACTCGCTGTTCTGCGACAGGACGGTTGCGAGGCAGGAGTTGCGGCGGCGGGCGGCCCGGGCTTTCGACGGGGCGGGCGGCATCCGGCCCGAGTTCGATGCGGCGACGCTCGACCGCGGTTTTCTGATCCGGCACATCGACCACGCCTTCGAAGTGTTCGGATACCCGTGGTGCCGGGACCTCTCCTTCGACGAGTTCTGCGAGAAGGTGCTGCCCTACCGGATCGGGAACGAGCAGGCGGAGGACTGGATGCCGGCCTACCGCGAGTTCCTCGCCGGGACGATCCGTTCGCTGGAGGAGGCCGGCGCGGACCGGTACGCCGCCGCGAAGGCGTTGAAGGACACCCTCCGGGGGATGGACTACGAGGTGATCGACGAGACGACGATGAAACTCGAGCTGCGTCCGTCGGATTACCTGCGGGCGGCGGGCGGAGCCTGTCCCGAGATCACCTGCATTGCCACCTATGCGCTGCGGAGCGTGGGATTGCCCGTCGATTACGACTACATCATCCAGTGGGCCAACAGAAGTCAGACCCATAGCTGGAACGCGCTGCGGATCGACACGGCGCTCTGTTGCTTCGGCATGAGCGACCCGGGTTTCGGCGATCATTTCGAGACCCGGGCGCACGAACGGATGGGCAAGGCCTACCGCAGGACGTTCCGTTTTCAGCCCGGGAGCCTTCCCAACCGGCGCGGGGCGCTGGAGGAGGGGATTCCCTCCGCATTCCTCGCGCCGTTCTTCGAAGACGTGTCGGAACTCTACTTCGACGGTATCGACCTGACGGTGGACCTGACGATTCCCGCCGCGGAGAAGAAGCGGTTCGCCTACCTGGCCGTGTTCGACAACCACCGGTGGGTTCCGGTGGCGTGGAGCCGGATCCGGCGCGGGCGGGCGACGTTCCGCCGTGTCGAGAAGGGATGCGCCTATCTGGCGGTCTATTACCACGACGGGCAGCTTCGTCCGGCGGCCGATCCGCTGACGGTCTCGAAGGAGGGCGTGGTGACGGTCCGCCGGCCGGACGGCGGACTGCGGGCCGTCACGCTGAAGCGGAAGTACCCGGTTTTCTACAACGAACCGTTCATCCTCAACCGGGTGAAGAACGGAAAATTCCAGGTCGCCGACCGGCCGGACTTCAGCGATGCCCGGACGGTCTATGTCACGCCCGAAGTGACGGAGATACACCCTTATTACGCCGAGTTGGGCGACAGCATCCGGTTCCGGTATATCCGCTACCTGTCGCCTCCCGGGGCGTTCGTCAGCATGTCGGAGATCGGTTTTTACGATCCCTCGGGCCGGAAACTCGTCGGACGGATCATCGGCACGGAGGGGAGCTACTGGAATCTGGGCAACGACAAGTACAAGCTCTTCGACGGCGACCCGCTGACCTATTTCAATGCACCCCGGGAGTCCCGGTGCTGGGGCGGAATGGCTTTCGATACGCCTCAGACGTTGGGCAGCGTCATGTTCCTGCCGCGCAACGACGACAATTTCATCCAGGCGGGCGAGCTTTACGAGCTGTTCTGCTGCCGCGACGGGGAGTTCGTCTCGCTCGGCCAGCGGATCGGGGACAGGACCCACGAACTGCGGTACGAGGAGGTTCCCGGGAATGCCTTGCTGCTGTTGAAGAACCACTCCAAAGGCAAGGACGAACGGATTTTCACCTACGAGGACGGCCGGCAGGTCTGGTGGTGAGGCGGCCCAGATTTCCCGTGGCCGCGGCTGTCGTTCCCTGGCGCTCCGTCTCCGGCGGCGTATTTCTTGCCGCGGCGTTCTTCGTCGCGGCATTTCCGGTCCGGGGACGCTTCCCGTTTCAGGCGGAGCGTCGGGCGGCCGTTGCTGTCGGCCCGGACCGCGGGATGGCCGGAGCGGAAAACATCCGCCCCCGCCGCGGATCGTTGCGGCAGGGGCGAAGCGTGTTTCCGGGATGCGGCTTTTCCGGCCCGGGTCAGAGGTCGATGCGTTTGCCCGACAGTCCGTTGATCCTGAACGTGCCTGCGCCGGGCAGCGACACCTTGTGCGCCTTGTCGTCGCGGTTGATCACGAGATAGACCCGCCGCCCGTCGGGCGCCTGCCATTCGGAGGCCAGCACGGCCGCGTCGTCGCCGAAGCCCGGGGCGTGCATCGTCGGGTTGTCGCCCGCCGGGGTGAGTTCGCGGAGGAACCGTCCGCCGTAGAGGACGTCGTGCAGCCCGCGGCGGAAATCCATGAGCGTTTTCAGGAAGCGCGCCTCCCGTTCGGCCTCCTTCGACATGAGGTAGCGGGGGTCCACCCAGCCCGGCTGCGACCCCCAGAGAAGGGCTTTGGTCATTTCGTAGCGGAAGTCGCCGTTGGTCATCAGGTCGGTGGAGAGCGGGGTGTAGGTGAAGCCGCTGGTGATGACGCGGTCGGAATAGACCATCGGGAAAACGGGGCGGATCGTGCAGTTTTCGGCATTGTGGGGCGTGTTCACCACCAGCAGCATGTCGAACAGGTCGATGTAGCACTCCGAGTTCTCCTCGCTGGTCAGAATACGGCCCTCCTGCAGGTGTCCGTCGCGGATCTTGCCGATCAGACGCCGGTAGCCGTCGTACCAGAAGTCGCCGCCGCCGACCGGGTGGGGGTGGTTCTCGTTCCAGCACGGTTCGGGGGCCGCCGCCGCGATCTGGTCGATGTAGATGCCGTCCACGCCCAGTTCCCGCTGGAGACGGTCCACCAGTCCGATGATCTTGCCGTGCCAGATATCCGTCGAGGGGCACGTCACCGTGTTGAGCACCTTCGAGGTGGGATAAATCTCCGTGTAGAGCGTCCCGTCGGGCTTGCGGCACGAGGCGTCGCAGCCGCGGTCGGGTTTGTAGCTGTCGGCCGAGGGATCCCAGAGCCGGCCGTTGATGTAGGGCGTGACATGCGCCCCGAGGCTTTGGGCCGTGCGGATCATCTCGGCGAAGCGCGGCTGCGCCGGGAAGTAGTCGGGGTAGTGGGTGTCGTAGGGGTGGTTGTGCCAGTAGTACCAGTGGATGCCCAGCCCCTTGCCGAAGAGTGCGGCGGCGCGGCGGACGGCGTCCAGCGTGTCGTCGGCCACGTGGCGGGCGCGGATCCAGGCGTCGGCGTCGTAGCACCACTGCGGGATGTCGCGCGAGGCGAGCGTCTTGCCGCCCCATTCGGTCGTGTAGGTGAAGGGGCGGTACCAGCGCACCACGGCGTCCTCCCAGCCCTTCGGCGCGAAGCCTGCGACCGACTCCCACGGCAGGCGGAACGTGCCCTCGTCGATCCATCCGGCCGAGGCGGGGATGGCGTCGCTGAAGATCACCTCGTCGCGCGTGCACTGCGCCGAGTAGGTCTTGCCGCAGCCCCGGCGGTCCTCCGTGCCGTAGTAGAAGGCCCCTTCGGGGTTGTGTACGACGATGAACTGCATGGACGAGGCGTGCGACGGGTAGCGCGCCTCGAAGGTGGCGATGTCGAGCGGTTTCTCCACGCCCCAGCCCTCCGTGGTCAGCACCTTGCCGCCGGCGGGGCGGTCGATCGCTATGCGGGGAAATTCGAGGTCGGTCACCATCCACCCTTCGGGCAGGTCGGCCTCGATGTTCCAGCGCAGCAGTTCGCTGCCGTCGGGCAGCGAGACGTACATGCGCACGGGGTAGCGTTCGGTGGAGTAGTCCAGCGTGAGCTGCCAGGTGAACACCAGCGTCTTGCCGTCGTCGTCGTCGCGGATTGCCGCTCCGTCGTAGGCGGCGTGTTCGGGCATCAGGCAGGGATTCTCGCCCTGCGGTCCTTTATAATATAGTATCCACGGGGCGAGGTTGGCGCCCGCGCCGAGCACCGATTTGCCGTTGAGGGTCAGTTTCTCGATGTCGAACCGGCCCTGTCCGCTGAACACGGCCTCCACGGCGCCGTTCGAAAGCGTGTAATTGTCGCCGGAGCGGGTCGCACGGGTCGTGCCCTGTGCGAAGGTCTGCGCGGCGAGCAGGAGCAGCCCGGCCGACAGCATACGGATTTTCTGGATCATAACGGGTGTAGTTGTTTCGGGTGTTTCCGGTATTTCCGGACGTTCGGGGCACGGCAGTCCTTCGTCCGTGCGATCCTGCGGCCGCTTTTTTTACCGGTCGGACAAATTTAAGTAAAATTATTTACCCGTACAAACCGAAACCAGTAAAAACTTTTCAATGACCGGCGGCTTCGGCTTCGGAAGTGCAAAAACGGGGCGGAAACGGTTTTTCCGGCGGAATCGGGGATTCAAAGCCCTGTCGGAGCGTGTTTTGCAGAGAACGGGTCTTTTGTTTCGAAAGAAAAGGCCCGATTCGTCCGAAAAACATTTTCGGAATGATCCGGTTTTATTTCGTTTATTCTCAATCGCTTAGTTTCCCGGAGCACCGAAATCCCCCCCCTCGCGGGAATCTTAACAAAAAATAATTATCAAAAATGTTTTGTATAATAATTTTATTGCTATATTTGCTTTTGAAATAGTAAATACTTTTAACCGAAACCGAATGAAAGAACCCTGGAATGACACCTGTATTTTCCCGGATGGACCCTTTCGGCCGTTCGGTCCTCCGTGCGGATATTACTATCGTATAAACCTATAATTATCAACCACCTAAAAAACTGCGCCTATGATTGAATGAAACGGATCGGACCTAAATGTGACACTTCTCTGAAATTCTAAATTCCGCAAATCCTTATGGGATAAAATCGAACTTGTACGGAACCGCCGGTACGGAACGACGTGCCGCACGGGCTGCACAAACTTTTATTAAGTAATAAATGAGGAAATATGACAAGGATTATACAAAAGTATCTTTGTAAGACGATGTTCCGGTCATTCGTGCTGTTGTTGGGGCTGATGTCCGTCACGGAATTGAGCGCGAATCCCGACCTTTCCGCGCTGGAAAGCGGCATGGACGCACCGACGCCCGCTCCGCAAGGGGGGGGGAGATTTGCCTTGACAGGCAAGGTGTTGGATGAGACGGGAGCCGGAATTCCGGGTGCTTCCATCGTTGTCAAGGGCAGTACGCGGGGCGTTACGACCGACGTGGACGGCTCGTTCGAATTCGAGGTCGCCGCGGCCGACGTGCTCCAGATCTCCTATCTGGGTTACGAGACGCAGGAGATCACGGTGGGCGCCCAGACCAATATCACCGTCCAGCTCAAGCCGCAGGTTTCCGAGCTGGAAACCGTGACGGTCGTGGCCTACGGCAAGCAGCGCAAGGAGAGTATCATCGGCGCCATCAACACGATCGACACCGACGAACTGCGGGTGCAGTCGGGACAGCTCTCGTCGAACCTGGCCGGTAAGCTGGCCGGTGTCGTCGTGATGCAGCGTTCGGGCGAGCCGGGCAAGAGCGCCGATTTCTGGATCCGCGGCGTGAACACCTTCGGCGAGAACAACAAGCCGCTGATTCTCGTGGACGGTATCGAGCGCGAAATGGACCTCGTGGACGTGGACGACATCGCGTCGCTTTCGATTCTGAAGGACGCTACGGCCACGGCGCTCTACGGTGTGCGCGGTGCGAACGGTATCGTGCTCATCACCACCAAGCGCGGTTCGGAAGGGGCCGCCAAGGTCAGCGTCAAGGCCGAGTTCGGCCTCACGCAGCCGGTGAAGGTCCCCGAGATGGCCAATGCCGAGCAGTGGATCGACTACTACAACGAAATCTCCACCTACGAGGAGGGTTCGATCAAGCCGATCGACGACTATCAGAAGCAAATGTACCTGAGCGGCGCCGATCCCGACCTCTATCCGAACGTGGACTGGATGGACGCCATCTACAAGAATCTGGCGATGACCGGCCGCGTGAATGTCAGCGCGTCGGGCGGTAACAAGAACGTCCGCTACTACGTGGGCGGTTCCTACTATACGGAGGGCGGTATGTTCAACATGGCCGACAACAACAATTACAACGCCCAGATGAACTTCAACCGCTTCAGCTTCCGTTCGAACATTGACATCAACATCACCAAATCGACCGAGCTGGGCCTTTCGCTTTCGACGCAGTACACCAGCAAGAACAAACCCGGCGGCGTGAATTCCGACGTGAACAACGATTTCTACGCCTATGCGATGCGCACGACGCCGATTTCGAACCCGACGATCTATTCGGACGGCACGCTGGCGGTTCCTCCCGAGGGCGGCGGCGCGGTGAACGTCTATAACATGCTCAACTACCAGGGCTACACGAAGGACAACCGGACGATGGCCCAGTCGCTCATCTCGCTGACGCAGGACTTCTCGGACATCATCACCGAGGGCCTGAAGGTGAACGCCAAGTTCTCGTGGGATATCGACAGCAACAACAGCATCACCCGCAAGTACAACCCCAACCAGTACCATGCGACCGGCCGCGACGATCAGGGCAATCTGATGTTCGACCAGATCGTGACCGGAACGGGTTACATGAGCCTCGATTACGTCTATCCCAAGGGCTGGACGACGATCAACTTCGAGGCGTCGGCCACCTACGACCGCGTATTCGCCGACGATCACCGCGTGGGCGCCCTGTTCCTGTTCAACATGCGCAGCAAGAGCATGCTGCGTCCGACCTCCTATCTGGAGGCGTGGCCCTACCGGAATATCGGTATCGCCGGCCGCGTGACCTACGCCTTCCGCGACAAGTACTTCGCCGAGTTCAACTTCGGTTACAACGGTTCGGAGAACTTCGCCCCGGGCAAGCGCTTCGGTTTCTTCCCCTCGTATGCCATCGGTTACATGATCAGCAACGAGTCGTTCTGGGAGCCGCTGCGCGACAAGATCAACATTCTGAAAATCCGCGCTTCGTACGGTACGATCGGTAACGACCAGATCGGCGGCGGCCGTCGTTTCGCCTACAACACGACGCTGGAGACCGGTGCTTACGGCTTCAACTTCGGAACCAACGCCCCGGCGTCGCATACGCCTCCGTTGAACGGTATCACGACGAAGGACTACGGCAACCCGGATGTGACGTGGGAGGAGGCTACGAAGGCCGACGTCGGCATCGAGCTGGGACTCTACGACATGCTCCGCATCCAGGCCGACTACTTCTACGAGAAGCGCGAGGGCATCTTCATCCAGCGCGAGTCGCAGCCTTCGGTGGTCGGTACGCGCGTGCAGCAGTACGTGAACCTCGGACGGATGCGCAACCAGGGCTTCGACATGTCGCTCGAGTTCGACAAGAATATCAACAAGGATCTTTGGATCTCGGCCCGCGGTAACTTCACCTACAACCGGACGAAGAAGCTCTACGACGACAAACCGGACCAGATCTGGAAGTATCAGAACAAGGCCGGCTTCGCCAACAACCAACAGTTCGGTCTGATCGCCGAGGGGCTGTTCGAATCGGAGGAGGACATCGCCAATTCGCCCAAGCAGGATTTCGGAACCGTCCGCGTGGGTGACATCAAGTACCGCGACATCAACGGCGACGGCGTGGTCAATACGTTCGACCAGGTGGCCATCGGCTATACGACGGTTCCTGAGATCAACTACGGCTTCGGCGTGAGCCTCGGCTGGAAGGGCCTCGACGTTTCGGTGTTCTTCTCGGGCGTGGGCCACGTGACCCGCATCATCGGCGGCTACAACCTCTACGGAGGCGCCTCGAACTACATTCGCCAGGGACAGATCTTCGCCGACGTGGCCAAGAACCGCTGGTCGCTTGCCAACCCCGACCCGAACGCGAAGTATCCGCGCATGTCCACGACCCGCATGGAGAACAACCTCCAGAAATCGACCTACTGGCAGCGCGACATGAGCTTCCTGCGTCTGAAGAACGCCGAGATCGGCTATACGCTTCCCAAAGCATGGACCAAGAAGGCCGGCCTTTCGACCGTCCGCTTCTATCTCCAGGGCGTGAACCTGCTTACGTTCAGCGATTTCGACCTGTGGGATCCCGAGCTGGAGGCCGACTACGGCAACCAGTATCCGACGGTGCGGACCGTGACGCTCGGTGTAAACCTTAACTTCTAAAAATCAGACAAGACCATGAAATACCTGAAAATATTGGCAGCGTCGGTGTTGATGTGCGCCTTTTCGCTGACTTCCTGCGATTCGTATTTCGAAGTGGAGCTGGACGACCAGGCGAACCTCGACGACGTCTTCAGCCAGTCCAATACGGTACATAGCTACCTGCGTCATATCTACTCCTACATTCCGCTTGAGGAGGAAATTGTTGGCAGTGCTGGTGCTTGGGCAGTGGCCCGCTCGGACGAGGCGACGTACTCGAACTACCAGTGGGTGTATTACAACCTTTACAGGACGGGTAATTATTCGAGTTCGACTCCGAATGGATTAGCTAATTTCGGTTTCTGGGATCGGTTCTATATCGCGATCAACCAGTGTACGATCTTCTTGAACAATATCGACAAGGACAAGCAGGACGACCCGAAAGAGATCGAGATGATGAAGGCCGAGGCCCGCTTCCTGCGCGCCTACTACTACTTCTGCCTCTTCCGTCAGTACGGCCCGGTCTTCCTCTGGTTCGACCAGACGCCCGACGAGCAGATCGACCCGAAGACGATCGACCGCCACACCGTCGATCAGAATATCGAGTTCATCGAGTCGGAGCTGTGGGACGTCGCCCAGATCCTTCCGACGGATCTTACGGAGATTCCCACCATCGATCCCTCGACGTGGACGGGCCGCGCCACGAAGGGCGCCGCGCTGGCGCTGCGTTCGCGCGTGCTGCTCTACGCCGCCTCGCCGCTCTACAACGGCGCCGATATCTACAAGGGCCAGATGAAGAACATGAACGGCGATTACCTCTTCCCGCAGCAGGAGGATCCCGAGAAGTGGCAGAAGGCCGCCGATGCCGCATGGGACGTGATTCAGATGAACAAGTATTCGCTTATCGAGGACAAGTCCATCGTGGCCAACGGTACGACCATCACCGACGAAGACGCGAAGTTCCTGAACGCCATGAAGTCCTATGAACTCGTATGGCAGAACGACGGGACCTGGAGCAGCGAGACCATCTGGGGATGGTGGTGGCGCACTTCCAACAAGTATTCGAATGCTACGACCGGCTACGACTATATGGGCGGTGTCGGCGGTACGATGATTCCCGCGCTTCCGCCCAACTTCGGCTTCTACGCCGGTTTCGGCGGTACGGCCCCCTCGCTCAAGCTGGCCGATTCCTACCCGATGTGGAGTACGGGCCGTTATCCGGTGAAGGGTTACGAGGGCCGGAACGACATGTCGAAGCCGATCGTCGATCCGCTGTCGGGTTACAAGACGGACGGATTCACCGAGGGCTACAAGCAGTATGTCGATCCGCTCTATCCCGAGTGGCGTCCTGCGATCAAGGCCCACAACACCTGCATCGACCGCGACCCGCGTTTCTACGCCACGATGGTTCCCAACGGTTTCTACTGGCCGCACCAGGGCAAGAACAAGCTCTTCACCTGCTTCAACAGCACGTCGGCCACTTCGCCGTGGAGCGCTTCGTCGAACTGTATCCGCGTGGGCTATGCCTTCCGCCGCGCCTATCCGGCCGGTCTGTGGTTCGACACGAGTACGGAATATACTCCGGTGACCTCTCTCAAGTGGGTTTATCCGGCATTCCGCATGGCGGAGATCTACCTGAACTACGCCGAGGCCTGCAACGAGAAGCCCGAGCGCGACGCCGCGTCGGCGATCGAGTACCTGAACAAGGTGCGCAACCGCGCCGGCCTGAACAATATCGAGGAGGCTTATCCCGGTATCGAGAACGACAAGGAGCTGCTCCGCTGGTGCATTCACAAGGAGCGCGGCGTGGAGTTCGCCTTCGAGGCGCACCGTCACTACGACGCCTGCCGCTGGATGGAGGCCAAGGAGGAGTATCCCGGTCCGTGGTACTCGCTGCACTGCTCGGCCACGACCTACGAGGAGTCCTACCAGCGCGTGACGGGCGAAATCGCCATCGAGGACAACGTCTTCCGCGACAAGGACTACCTCTGCCCGATCTACTCGGGTACGCTGGCCGAGATGGTCAATATGACCCAGAATTTAGGACATTAATAAAAACGCCTGAACGATTATGAAAATCAATATTTGGAAATTGTTGCTCGCCGCCTTGGTCGTACCGGCCGCTATGGGCGCCTGCACGGACGAACGCAACAACTTCATGGTGGACGACAGCGTTTCGTTCGTCGATTCCGACGGAACGTGGGCGGAGAACAAGGGATATGTTTCCACGCCGGTCTACAATGAGAAATACGAATTTCCCGTCGTAAAGAACGGCAAGGGCCTTTCGGGGACCACGGTCCGCATCGAGGCTTCCGAGAGCGCGCTCGACGCCTTCAACGAGGCGAACGGCACGAATTACGAGTTGCTGCCGTCGAACTGCTATCAGTTCACCGCGACCGAGCTCCGCTTCTCGGAGAAGGAGGTCCGCAAGTTCGCCGGCCTTACGTGGAAGATGTCCGACGTGACGGCGCTCGACGCCTATACGGATTACGTGATTCCGATCCAGCTCACCTCGTCGTCGAACGACGTGCCCGTGTCCGAAGACCGCGGCCTGATGCTGCTGCACCTGGAGATCGCAAAGGTCTCGATGGAGCTTTCGACCGACGAGGCCACGACCGTGAAGAACGGGACGTTCATTTATAACGGCAATGTCAAGCTGAGCACGACCGTTCCGACGATGGACGTGGAGGTGAAATATGCCGTGGATACGGACGCCAGCCTCGTCGATGCCTACAACAAGGCCAACGGAACCTCCTATCTGGCTGCTCCCGCAGGCTTCGCTTCGACCGTTGCCGCATCGTCGGTGATCGCTGCCGGCGAATCTTCGGCCGCGTTCGGCTGCCAGCTCAATCCCGACAAGCTGCTCGAGAACGTCGATAAACTGGATGCGGGCGTGCTGATTCCCGTGCGCATTTCGGCCGTCTCGGACGGAACCGTCATCACCAAAGGTGGCGACGTGGTTTATATTCCGGTAGTGAACAAGGAATTCCGGGGTACGGATGCCGAGCCGTGGACGATTCTCGAAGGCGAGGAGATCTGCTATGCGAACGACCCGGGCCGCGATCCCAATGCCGCATGGATCAATGGCTATGTGACCAGCAACCTGTTCAACGGCGCTTCGACCGGCGGCGACTCGTGGATTCCTTGGTGGGTGACTCCGAATACCTATCCCATCACCATTGTAGCGGACATGGGTGCGGCGCATCTGGTCTCCTACTTCAAGATCGAGGACACGACCGACAGCCAGGGCGCTTATCTGGACTATGAAATCTACCTGGCCGAGGAGTACAACGGCGACAAGACCGAATGGACGCTCGTGGCCAGCGGCATGCGCGACTGGGACGGCATCTACACGCCTCCCGGAACCGTGGGTGTGACGAAGGTCTATGACTATCCCGTTCAGAAGATGGCTGCCGGCCGTTACCTGAAATTCGTGATCGTCAAGTGCGAACCGGTGGCTCTCCAAAATCGAGGAAAACTCGGGGATGTTTGGGGTGTCGGACTCTGATGAAGCCGTTAGACGCTTGATTGTTAGTTGATTGATCCCGTCGTGAAATGTTTCCGAGTTTCACGGCGGGATTAATTGTGAAACCGAAAATTTCGACAGACCGATGTATGGATTCTTCAAAACGATGGCCCTTGCAGTCGTTGCGGCCGCAACGGTGGGATGCGCAACCGTGAAGCGCTCCGCCGCTCCGGCCGGGGAAAAACGCTGCGCCTGGGAGAAGGGCCGCCGCGAACGGCCTGTAACCACCGATGCCGTATTGTGCTACGGCGGCAGCCACCACCGCACGCCGTTCCTCTGGGACGGGAAGCGGCTGGCTCCCTATGTCACCTATACCGACGAGGAAGGCCGCGAGCAGTGGCTCTTCGACGGGTTTATCTTTCTGGAGTTCGTGGATGCCTCCCGCCCCGACGGCCGGACCTACGCCTTCGAGACGGGCAACCGGAACGCTCCGGCTGCCGGGAAGGAGCAGTGGCAGGAACTGATCGACTACTTCTTCGCCGAGGGCAACTGCATCGACGCGCTCGACAAAAGCGTGGCCGAAGCCGAGCGGCGTATCGGCAGGGCTCCGACCAGGCGGCGCGTCGTCGTGATGCTGCCCGACCCTGTGATCCACCGGATGTACGCCGACACGACGGCGACGACCGTCTATTGGGGCGAGCTGGACGGGCGGAAGCTCGATTTCAGCCGGAACGAGGACCGCATCGCGGCCTGCAAGTGGTATATCGACTCCGTGCGGGAGCGGTTCGCGGCGGGCGGATACGAGCACGTCGAGCTGGCGGGATTCTACTGGATCCGCGAGATCGTGACGCGGCCGCAGGACACCGAGTACAGCTACCACCTGACCCGTTCGGACATCATGCTTCCGCATATCGCCGAATACCTGCACGGGCTGAACTGCTCGCTCGACTGGATTCCCTACTACGGTTCGCGCGGCTACGACGCCTGGCGGTCGTTCGGCTTCGATCAGGTCTATCTGCAACCCAACTACTACTGGAAGCCGCAGAACGACATGGACGACGTGTTCCGCCGGATCGGGGAGCTGGGCGTGGGGCTGGAGCTGGAGTTCGAGCCGACGCTGCTCGCCGGACGCGAGGGCAGCGAAGCCTTCCGCGAGCGTTTCCGCGCCTACATGCGCCATGCGAAGGAGACGGGCGTCTATGGCAGCCGCCCGATCGCCTACTACCACGGAACCAACGGGTTCTATGATCTCTGGGCCTCGCCCGACGCGGAGGACCGGGAGCTGTTCCACGAGCTCTGCCGTTTCATCGTCGGAAATCCGCTGCGCGGGGAGCGGGCCGAGTGACCGGCGAATTCCCGCAGATTCAGGCAAACAAGGCAAACGATTGACAATGAACATGATTCGCAAATCCATCCTCGCAGCGCTCCTTCTGGCTGCGGCGTGTCCCGCGCTTCCGGCTGAGGCCGGGCCGCGCGCCGGGACCTATCCGTGGGAGCGGCGCGCCGGACGGCCGACGGCCTCCGACGCCGTGCTGTGCTACGGCAACAGCCACCACCGCAACCCCTATCTGTGGGACGAGAGGCGGTTCGAACCCTATGTCACCTATGTCGATGAGCAGGGCCGCGAACAGTGGCTTTTCGACGGGTTCATCTTCCTCGAATCGCAGGACATGGACCGTCCCGACAAACGCAACTACACCTACATGACGGGCGTGCTGCGCGATCAGGGCCTCGCCGCCGGAAAGGAGCAGTGGCAGGAGCTGATCGACTACTATTTCGCCCGGGGCAACTGCGTCGATGCGCTGGACAAGGCCGTCGGAGCGGCCGAGGAGCGGCTGGGCGAGGCGCCCGTCAAACGCCGCGTCTTCATCGTCATTCCCGATCCGATCATCTACCATCATTGGATCGATCCGATGACCTCGACGACCTACTGGGGCGAGATCGACGGCCGCCGTCTCGACTTCATCCGCACCGAAGACCGCATGGCCGCCTGCCGGTGGTATATCGACACGGTCCGCGAGGCGTTCGCCCGCGGGAAGTACGAAAACGTCGAGCTGGCGGGATTCTACTGGCTGCGCGAAACCGCCGCCCAGCCCGAGGATACCGAGTACAGCTACCATCTGACCCGTTCGGACGTGCTGCTGCCGCAGATCGCCGACTACCTGCATGGGCTGAACTACTCGTTCATTTGGATTCCCTACTACGACGCCCGCGGGTACGACGACTGGCGCGACTTCGGCTTCGACCAGGTTTACCTGCAACCCAACCATTACTGGAAACCGGAGAACGACATGGACGACGTATGCCGGTGGATCAACCGCGCGGGGACGAGCATCGAGTTCGAATTCGAGGCGTCGATCCTCAATGCCCGCGAGAACAGCGACGCCTACCGGGCGCGCCTGCGCGACTACATGCGGGGCGCGAAGCAGTACGGCATCTACGGCAGCCGTCCGATCGCCTACTATCAGGGCAGCAATGCGCTCTACGACCTCTGGGTGTCGGACGATCCGGTGGACCGGGAGCTGTTCCACGAGTTCTGCCGTTTCGTGGTCGGGAATCCGCTGCGGTCGAAATAGAGATAGCCGAGGTCATAAACGATAAAAACGATAAAAAGACAAGATGATACGTTCCTGGATTGTGATGCCGCTGCTGTGCGCGCTTTCTTTCGTATGTTGCAGCAACGGGGATGATGACGGCTCGTCCGGCGGAGGGAAAAAGCCCGCGATGAGCCTGGTGATCGAGTCGTCCGACGGAGAGTCGGTGACGCTCGGAATCAAATGGCTCAATGCGACCCATGTGCGCATGGTGTGCATGGCCACCGAGGACAAGAAGGCCCTGACAGGCGCGGAGGTCGCCGCGCAGGGGACGAAATACGCGGAGGAGCGGGTGACGATTGGCGGCCTTACGCCGATGACCACCTATACGGTCTTCGCCGTGGCGTGCGACGATGCGGGCGGATACAGCGGGATGCAGGTCGTGCAGTTCGTGACCGAATATGCCGGACCGCGTCCCTACGAGTGGGAGAGCGCCCGCGACGGCATCCCCTCCTACACGGATCTGGTGCTCTGCTACGGCGGCAGCACCCACCGCACGCCGTTCGGCTGGAACAAGGAGCGTTTCGCTCCTTTCGTGACCTATACCGACGAGGCGGGCGGAGAGCATTGGCTTTTCGACAGCTTCCTCTGCATCGAGTTCGTCATGGTTCCCTACTCGATCAACCTGGGGCAGAAGCGGACTTCCGGCGGCCGGGAGCAGTGGCAGGAGCTGATCGACTACTGGTTCGGGCCGGATAACGGCGTCAATGCCCTCGAAGAGGCCGTCGGGGAGGCCGCGGCCCGGCTGGGCGCGCCGGCCGGGAAACGCAAGGTCGTGATGGTGATGCCCGACCCGATCATCTACGAGGAGTATGCCGACACGAACACTTCGACGACCTATTGGGGCGAGCTGAACGGCCGGCGGCTGGACTTCGCGAAGGCTTCGGACCGCATCGCGGCCTACAAGTGGTATATCGACTCCGTGCGGCGGCTGTTCGACGAGGCCGACTACCGGTATGTCGAGCTGGCCGGATTCTACATCGTCTCCGAGGACCTCGCCACGCCGGGCGACGGCTGGAATCCGGAGCTCAAACGCTGGGAGGAGGTGATTCCCGAGGTGGCGGAGTACCTTCATGCGCTCAACGAGTCGCTCTGCTGGATTCCCTACAACCGGGCGGCCGGCTACCGGAACTGGAAGCGATTCGGCATCGACTACGCCTACATGCAGCCCAACTACTTCTGGGACGACAAGGGCGAGAAACCCCTTTCGCGCTTCTTCTCGGATATCAAGGCCAACGACCTGGCCATGGAGTTCGAGTTCGACGACGCGCTGCTGGAGAAGACCGCCGGCAGCGAGGTTTACCGCCGTCGGCTGCGCGAATACATGGACGGCGCCAAAGAGCACGGCATCTACGGCCGCAAGCCGCTGGCCTACTACCACGGGCAGAACACGCTCTACGAGCTATCGGTGTCGGCTGCCGCCGAAGACCGCAAGCTCTACCACGAATTCTGCCGTTTCGTTCTGGACAACCCGTTACGCAAATAATTGTTAATCTATTCGTTCAAAGATGAAAACCTTGAAGACTCTCGGATTTTCCTCGCTGCTGGTCGCCTGCGTCGCGGTCGGCGGCGGCGCCACGGCACAGCCCTATCAGAAGGCGGACGACGTGCAGGACATGGCGCTTATCTATCAGGGCGGCTCGCACCGCCTGGACTGGACGGCGGACGAGTTCCGTCCCTATGTCGTGCACCGGTTCGCCGACGGCACGAAGGACTGGCTCTTCGACGGATTCCTGTTCCTCGAATTCAAAAACGGTTCGGGCCGCCACTACACCGTCGGCTATGAGAAGCTGAACGCCCGCAAGGGCGAGTGGGCATGGCTCCTCGACCGCATCTTCGAGGAGGGCAAGTCGCTCTCGGCACTCGATCAGTGCATCACGGAGGAGATCGCCGAGCTGGGCAAACCCGGCTTCAAGCACCAGATCGTGCTGGGACTTCCCGAGGCCATCCGCGACCAGAAGGACTGGGGCGAGCTGAACGGCCGGGCGATGGACTTCTCGAAGGAGGAGGACCAGTTGGCCGTGACGAAGTGGTATATCGACGAGCTGGTGAAGCGGTTCAAGGCGGCCAAGTACAGGAATCTGGAGCTCTCGGGCTTCTACTGGGTGGCCGAGACGAACAACTACTGCGGCCAGCTGACCGTCCCCATCAGCGAGTATATTCACTCGCTGGGCAAGCTCTTCTACTGGATTCCCTACTGGCAGTCGAAGGGCGCCGAGGACTGGAAGGCGCTGGGCTTCGACGTCGCCTACCAGCAGCCCAACCACTTCTTCAACCATTCGATTCCCGACAGCCGTCTCGACGACGCCTGCGCCTTCGCCCGCAAGCACGGCATGGCCATGGAGTTCGAGTTCGACGAGAGGGCCTCGGCCGACCGTCCCAATACGTCGTACGACCGCATGGTGGCCTACATCGACCGTTTCGAGAAGAACGACGTGTTCAACTCGTCGGCCATCGCCTACTATTGCGGTAACCGCGGCGTGCTGACGCTCGACGAGTCGAAAAATCCGAAGGACAAGGCCGTGATGGACCGTCTGGCCCGTCTGATCCGGATGCGTCGCTACATGAAGCACGGGCTTCCGTTCAAGTGCAGGACGCAGGTGGTGGCCCACCGCGGCTACTGGCGGACCGAGGGTTCGGACCAGAACTCCGTGGCGTCGCTGCTCAAGGCCGACGAGCTGGGCGTCTGGGGCGTCGAGTTCGACGTATGGCGCGCTGCGGACGGAGTGCTGGTGCTCAACCACGACGGCGTGCACGACGGGCACAACGTGCAGACGACCCCTTCGACCACGCTGACGACGCTCCGTCTGGCCAACGGCGAGACGATGCCGACGCTGGCCGAGTACCTCGAGGCGGCGAAGAAGACCCGCGTGCACCTCGTGCTGGAGCTCAAACCGCACGCCACGCCCGAGGCCGAGACGGCCGCCGCCGAGGCCGCGGTGAAGATGGTGAACGACAACAGGCTCGCCAAGCGCGTGACCTACATCACCTTCTCGCGTCACGCCATGGAGGAGCTGATCCGGCTGGCGCCGAAGAACGACGTGCTCTACCTCGGGGGCGACATCTCGCCCGAGGAGCTGGAGGCGATGGGAGCCGCCGGAGGCGACTACAACCACGGCGTTTACCTGCGCAACCCGTCGTGGCTCGCGTACATGAAGGAGCACAAGATGGTTTCGAACGTCTGGACGGTGAACCATCCGGTCGATATGATCTGGGCGATCGAACAGCAGATCGACTTCCTGACCACCGACCGCCCCGACCTGTTCCTCGAACTCGTCCGCTGACGGTTCCGGTTTCCGAAACGGCGATGCGCCCGCGACACACGGGCGCATCGCTTTCCTGAAAAACGACGAAGGATGAAAATCAAAGCATTTGTCTGTTATTTCCTGCTGCTGGGGTGTCTGTCGTCCGCAGCGGCCTGCGGCGGCGATGACGAAGGGGCGCCGGTCCCTCCGCCTCCGGCGCCTCCCGAGGATGCGGGGTCGGGGAACATGCGTGTCAAGACGCGCGGCGAGAACCTCTATATAGCCGCCAAGATGGACGGCGAGCGCGACATCGTGTACTGGTTCAAGCGCTGCATGTTCAACGAACTGTATACTTTCTACCGCGTGGGGATCGTCCGCAATACGGCGTCCGAGCCGATCCGGGACCCTTCGCGCGAACCCGAAATCGAACTGAACCTGGCTTTCAGCGACAATATCGGCCCGTTCGCCGTTTCGGGGTACGGCTGGTGCGGGGCGAACCACAGCTACAAGGAGGGGCAGAAGGTCCGCACGGCCTACAACGAACGGTTCTCGGTCCGGGCGAACGACCGGCCCGTTACGGGCGACGTCACCCTGCTGGCCGATTCCGTGACGGTCGATGTCGTGAATGTGATTCTGGACCCTTCGCGGCCGCTCGAGGACGGAGAGCTCCGGGACCCGTTGTGCCGCGAGACGGTACATTACCGCATCGAGGGGCGCAATATCGAGGTTTCGGCGTCGCACCTCTTCTGCAACACGGCGCCCGTGACGATAGAGACCTATTACGGCATGCAGTCCATGTTCGCAAACGAGACGCAGACCTTCACTTCGGGCGGAGCCTACACCGACTGGACCGTGCAGTCCGGCGTGTCGCAGTTCCTCAAGGGGGATTATCCCGAGTTCCGGCGGTTCGTCGAGCGGAACGCTTCGGCCTATCAGTCCTCGTTCCTGCTGCCCGGCGGGCTGGGGGACCACGGGATGCTCGGCGACGGCGACATTGTCTTCATCGGCAACTCCTCGGCGAAGAGCTATCATAAGCTGATCTCCCGGAAACGCTTCGAGAACGGCGACAGAATCGCCTGGCGGGGTGTTTACACGTGGTTCGCCGAACCTCTGGCGGACGATGCGGGCCTGTTTTGCTACGAAGGGGCGGTCGCCGGACGCCGGGCGCTGTTCCTCGATGTCCGGGTCGCCTGCAGCCGGATGCTGGAGCTGCCTTCGGGGCTCGACGCGCGGCGGTTCGATCTGCTCGACGCCAACGGCGACCTGCGTGTGGAGGCCTCCGGGAAGAACGCGTTGCGACTCTCGGCGGGAGGTCCCGGCGGGTGCGTGCTGCTTTTCGGCGGAGAAGACGGCGCGGAGGGCGAATGATGCGTACCGACGCATTTCCGGCAAACGATGCGGCGGCATCCCTTTCGGGGATGCCGCCGCTCTTTTTGATGTCCGTGCGTGCCGCGTCCGGATGTCCGGTGATGCCGCGCTACCGGATCGGCCGGTCCTGCGGCATCGGCCAGCCGGCGAGCGTCGCGATGTAGGGGATGACGGCCGCGGCCATCTTGCACTGTCCCCGCAGGTTCGGGTGGTAGCCCGCGCCCAGGTCGTCGGTCTGGTCGTTGATCGGCGCCAGATGCGGTACGGCGTGCAGATTCGGGTCTCCGAGCGTCCGGATCGTCGCCCGCAGGTAGTCGTAGTAGGCGTCGCAGTTCTGTGGCACGACGTAGAGAATCGGCACGTCGCCGTAGCGGCGGCGCAGCAGGGCGTGCATTTCGCCGAACGAGGCGTCGAATTGCTCCCGGGAGGGCGTTCCCGTGCTGAAATCGTTGGTTCCGAGCTTGATTACCACGATGTCGGGCCGGTACTGCGCGAAGTCCCAGAGGGGCGTCTCCTCCATGTCGAAGGTGCGTGCGACACGTTCGCGCATGGTGCAGTCGGAGACCTCCTTCTCGTCGCCCCAGTTGCGTACGATTCCTTGCCCGGAGTGTGCGATGAGCGTGTAGTCTGCGTCGAAGTAGCGTGCGATGATGCAACCCCACGCCAGGTCGCAGTTCTCGGTCTCGGGCGTGAAGGGCTCCTTCGGGGATTTGCCCTCCGTGCCGTATCCGCAGGTGTGCGAGTCGCCGATGAATTCGATATGCCGGCCCGGGGCCTGGGGCGCATCGAGCAGGGGCCCGTCGGAACCGACAGCGAAGAGCGTCGTGCGTCCCTGCTCGCCCTCGGTTCGTTTCTGTACGAGTACGGTGTGCACACCGTGGGGGAGTCCTTCGGCCAGCACGATGGTCTTCGCCGGTCCCTCTGCAGTGACCTTTCCATGGGGTTTGCCGTCCACGAATACGTTGTAGTAATTCCGTTTCGAGTCCGCGGCCCGCATGGCGCACCGCGTACCCTCGAATCGGAACGAGAAGTAGGCCCCGCTCCAGTCGAACGAGAGCGCGCCGTCGTCGGAGCGTGCGGCGCGTCCCACGAATCGGATTTCCGGCGCTGTCGCCGGAGTGAATCGGAGCGTTTCCGCGGCGGCGGATTCGTGCGGCAGCGTCTCCCGGGCCTCCGGGAATCCGCCGGCGGCATTCCCGGTGAAGGCGCCGTTTTCCGCGAAGGCGGGACTTCCGCCGAAAGAACCCGCTGCGGTGTGGAACAGGGCGAGGAGCGCCGCGAGATACGTCCGTCGCATGACGCGTTATTTGATGTAGGGGCGGATCTTCTCGATCCAAATCCGGTAGCCGTCGGCCTTCAGGTGGATGCCGTCGAAGGTGTACTCCGCGGGCAGGATGCCGTCGCGCTGCATGTCGCTCCAGATGTCGATGTAGGTCAGCCCGCGGCGGGCGGCCATGTCGCGCAGCAGGGCGTTGAAGGCCGCGATGCGGGCGTTCTTGCCCTTGAAGAACTTCTCGTTCATCGCCTCGTTGAGCGGCAGCAGGCTCTGGATGTAGATCTTCGTGCGGGGCGATTCGCGGGCGATGATTCCGAGGAGCCGTTCGTACTGTTCGAGCAGCTTTTCGCCGGAGATTTTCGAGAACACGAGGTCGTTGGCTCCGCCCATGATGAAGATGGCGCGGGGCTGTCCCTCGACGATCGGGCCGATGCGGTGGATCATACCCGAGATGCAGTCGCCGCCGATGCCGCGGTTGAGCACGCGCTCTGTCTGGAAGTATTCCGACCAGAAGCCGCGTTCGGTCAGGCTGTTGCCCAGCATCACGATGTTCTTCCGCGTGACGGGGACCAGTTCTTCGACGTTGCGTTTCTGCGGGTAGTAGTCCTTGTTTACGGTCAGCGTATCGGGTTGCGCCGCGACGTTCGTCGCGGCGGCTGCGGCCAGCAGCAGGAGAAGCAGTTTTTTCATGGCGGGTCTATTTTTTCAGGTTTCCTTCGAAGTCGATCGCCCGGTCGAACGGATGCAGGGCCGCGTCGGTCATCCGGGCCGCCTCGCGCCGCGTGACGGGACCTTCCGCCCCGGCCGGGGTGTCGATCCGCCCGCCTGCGCGGCGCAGCAGCTCCGCGGCTGCGGAGGCGGTGAGCGGAGTCGGATCGTCCGTCGGGTCGATCTGCGGGGCGTAGTCGTGGAGCCCTTGCGTGAACTCGCCCACGGTGAGCGTGCGTTCGGGGTAGAACCACGAACGGTTGGCCCAGTGGTACGGTTCGCCGGTCATGCGCAGGATGCCCGTGGCGGCGATGCGCTGCAACAGTTCGAAGTCGGGATCGTCGGGCCGTACGTCGTACAGCGGGGCGATGTAGGCCTTTCGGGCGAGCAGCGCGCGCTGCACCTCGCGGACGGGCACTTCGCGCGGCGTCACCCCTTTCTTCACGGCCAGGGCCGCCAGCGTGCCGGCCGCCTGTCCGGTGAGCAGCACCACGGGCTGAAGGCGCGTCGAGCCGTTGATGAGGTTCGAGACCGAAATGGCCTTGTCCGAGACGACGAGGTTGTCGGTCCCGGCGGGGATCAGGGCCCCCAGCGGGACGCTGAACGACGGGACGGGCGGGAAGTCGATCTTCCCGAAGCCGGGATAGCAGGCGTGGTGGTGGTCTACGGGGTAGTCGCCGACGGAGATGCCCGTGCGGTAGAGCGCCGCCGGGCGGTCGTAACGGTCCGTGACGTCGTCGAGCGTCAGCCGTACCACGCCGTCCAGCCGGCGGCCTTCGCGGTGGTAGGGCAGGTAGGCCAGCCCGTCCTCGGTGTCGAACTCGTCGTCGGCGATGCCGAGGTTCCGGAAGCCCAGCTCGTGCTGGAGGTGGTAGATGAACCGGAGCGTCTTCTCGCGGGCGGGTTTCAGCGCCTCGATACGCTCCTCGTAGGGCATTTCGACGACGTTCGCGTAGTAGTCGTTGCCGTGCGTCGGCCAGTTTATCATGTACTTGCCGTTGGGCAGGCGTCCGTACTTGATCATGTAGGCCGGGTCCATGGGTTTCCCGCCTGCGGTGCAGCATCCCTCGAACTCCGCGGGATCGTATCCCTCGGGCCGGGGAATGGTCCTGTCGGCCCCTTCGCCGTAGTCCTTGAGGATCGCCACCACGGTCAGGTCCTGCACGATGTCGTTGGCCTGCTCGAACGCCTGCCGCTCGCCCGTGTCGGCGCGGGCGTCCATGCCCACGCGGTAGGCCGTGCCGCTGAGCGGCAGCGCTTCGCCCAGGTCGGTGGCGTCGATCGTGATGCGTGCCGCGACCTCCAGCCGTCCGCCCCTGTCGTCGGTGAAGCGGGCGCCGGTCACGGCGTCGCCCTCCCTGTACACCTCGACGAGGCGGTAGCCGTGGATCACTTCGAGCGTCGGTTCCGCCGCCGCTTTGGCCTTGAAGATGCTGTCGGCGACGCTCGGCTCGAACTGCGTGGCGCTCACCCAGCCCGTCCGGAGCGCCTCCGGGCCGCCGTAGTGGCTGCGCAGGGCCTCGCGGAACTCGTTCCAGAAGCCCGAGGGGAGGCCGTCGTTGCCGTCGATGGCCGATACGCCCTGCGCCGTGAGCATGCCGCCGAGCATGGGCGTCGGCTCCACGACGAGCGTCGAAACGCCTTCGCGGGCGGCGGCGATGGCCGCCGAAGTGCCCGAGGTCGTGCCGCCGATCACCAGCACGTCCACCGTGCGGCGGGTCGTGTCGGTGCAGGCGGAAAATCCGATGGAGGCGGCGAGCGCGAAGGCTGCCGCGAAGAGGGTGGTTTTCATGGGTCGTGTCGCCGGTGTTTTATTTGCATTGTTCGAGGATCTTCCATATCTGGAACAGACCTCTCGGTACGTGGAAGCACCCCTTCCATTTCCCTCCCTTCAGAGGCAGGAGGACCTCGCCTCGCCGGTTCAGGTATCCGAACCACTCGGGGAACTCGGGGTCCTTGAAGTGCTCCCACATGTATTGGTGCAGTTTTTCGAACCAGTCCAGGCATTTCTGGTTTCCTGTGAGCTGGTATCCCTTTATCATGGCTATCGCGGATTCGATGTGCACCCACCAGAGCTTCTGGTCCCACTCGAGCTGCTGCTGGGGATGTCCGAGGCGGTCCATGAAGTAGAATATTCCGCCGTACTGTTTGTCCCATCCGTATTCGATGGTCCGGAGCGCTATTTCTACGGCGCGCTGGATCAGTTCGGGGCGTCCGAGTCTTTTTCCGAGGTCCATTATGAACCACATCGCCTCGAGCGAGTGTCCCGGATTTATCGAGCGGCCCTCGAAGGAGTCCACCAGCGAGTTGTCCGAGGCGGAAAGGTTTTCGACGATGAGACCGAGGTCCTTCTGGTAGAATACGTCCATTACCTCGTGGAGGCATACGTCGATCGTCTCCTCGATGAGTTTGGGGTCTATGAGCTGTTCGATTTCGAGGGCGAGGTTGCAGAGGATCATCGGGAGCGCGAAATCCTTCATCGGTCGCGTTCCCGGGTGAGCCTTTGTCCACTTACCCTTTGGATTCGAGCGTTTTTCGAGTATCCGGTCGAATGTCTTCTTCGCGATCTGCGCGTATTCGTCGTTTCCGGACGCCATTGCCAGTTGTGCGAAAGCCATGGTGGCGAATGTGTAGGAGAAGATGTTGTAGGGGTCTATGATGGGCTTGCCCTCGCGCGTCAGGGAGAAGTACCAGTCGTATTTTCCGTCGTGTCCGTATTTCCGAAGGAACTCGCCGCCCTGGATGGCGCAGTCGAGCCACTCCTTGCGTTTTTCGACCTTGTTGCAGAGCATCGAGAAGAGCCACACCTCGCGGCCCTGGAGCCAGATGAACTTGTCGGTGTCGTATACGCTTCCGTCGCGGTCGAGGCAGGAGAAGTATCCGCCGTAGGTTTTGTCCTGGGAATGTTCGAGCCAGAAGGGCAGTACGCTGTCCATGAGTTCCGACCGGTATTGGTCGGCCAAATGTTGAAAATCCATATTGTTGCGGTTAAAAATTATCTGCGTTTTTCATTTGCTCTGCTGCCAGTAGCGTTCGATCTCCTCGAGCGAACGCCCCGTGGTTTCGGGCACGGCGCGCCACATGATGAGCATGTAGGGGACGCACATGGCCGCGAAGAGGAGGAAAGTGCCTCCGGGGGTCAGCGTCTCGAGCATCCAGGGGGTCAGCTGGCCGATCAGGTAGGTTCCGACCCAGAGCGAGAGCCCGGCGATCGACATGGCCAGTCCGCGGATGCGCGTGGGGTACATCTCGGAGAGCAGCACGAAGATCACGGCGCTGATCGACACGGCGCAGCAGAAGACGTAGGCCAGGAAGAAGACCAGCAGGAAGGTCGGGGAAAGCCCCCAGGCGGCTCCGGCGAGGAAGTAAACGCCGATGCAGAGCAGCGAGAGGATCATGCCCGACACGCCCCAATAGACCAGTTGTTTGCGGCCCACGCGGTCGATGATGACGAGCGCCAGGACGGTGGTCAGCATGTTCACCACGCCCACGAGCACTTGCGAGAAGAGCGAATCGCCGCTCGAAAGTCCCGCGTCCTCGAAGATCGTGGGGCCGTAGTAGAGCACGGCGTTCACGCCCATGAACTGCCCCAGCATGGCGATCGCTACGCCGATCAGAAGCGCCTTGCGCATTCCCGGCGACGTCAGCGCCCGCCATTCGGACTTCGGCGCCGCGGCTTCGGCGCTGCGGATCGAGGCGATCTCTCCGTCGGCCGCCTCCGACGAGCGGTAGATGCGTTGCAGTACGGCGTGCGCCCCCTCCGTGCGGTTGCGCAGGATCAGCCAGCGGGGACTTTCGGGGATGAAGAAGATCACCACGAAGAACAGCACGGCCGGCAGCGCGTTGCTGCCGAGCATGCCGCGCCACATCTCCGTGACCATGATCTGTTGCATCCACGGCGAGTCGTAGATCGCCGTTTCGGCCGCCCTGAGAATCTGGAAATTCACGAGGTAGGCCCCCAGGAAGCCGATGGTGATGGCCAGTTGGTAGAGCGAGACGAGCGTGCCGCGCCACCGGGCCACGGCCACTTCGGAAATGTACATGGGCGAGACGATCGACACCACGCCGATGCCGATGCCTCCGAGGATGCGGTAGATGACCAGTTGCGTGAAGTCGCCGCAGACGGCGCAGCCGATGCCCGAGGCCGTGAACAGCACGGCGGCGAGGAGCATGGTGAGCTTGCGGCCGAAGCGGTCGCTCAGGATGCCGGCCACGGCCACGCCGCCGATCGACCCGATCAGCGCGCAGCCGACGTACCAGCCCACCTGCATGGCGTTGAGCGCGAACTGCGTCTCGACGCTGGTGATCGTACCCGAAATGACGGCGGTGTCGTATCCGAACAGGATGCCGCCGATGGCCGCCACGACCGACAGGAACGCGACGTAGCCCGTATTGGTGCGTGTCTCCATGGGTCAGCGGATGTTGAAGTATTCCTTGTAGCGGTCGTAGAGGTGTCCGGCTTGCAGGTAGGCCGACTGGGGCGACATGAAGTGCGAGAACTCGAAGGTGATGGCCTTGTCGTATCCGGCGCGTTTGGCCGCCTCGAGCTTCATGCGCAGCTTGTCGAACTTGATGGGCAGGAACTTGATGGGCATGTCGCGGTCGAACGACTCGGCGTTCGTCCAGCACTGCATGCCGTATTTGTCGGCGAGCTTCTTGTTCACCGTGAAGAAGGCGTCCAGCTCGTCGTAGTCGATATGCCCGTCCTGGAAGGCGCAGGCGTCCACCAC
Organism: Alistipes dispar; assembly: GCF_006542685.1. Lineage (NCBI taxonomy): Bacteria > Pseudomonadati > Bacteroidota > Bacteroidia > Bacteroidales > Rikenellaceae > Alistipes > Alistipes dispar. The sequence continues at coordinate 1,477,379 of NZ_AP019736.1, forward strand.
GTCGTGGATGCCGTCGAAAATCTCGTCCCACTCGCGTTCGTGCTGCTCGACCGAAACGGCCTGCTCCTTGGTCAGCTTGCTGCCGCTGGCCATGACGGCCTTCTTGCCGTCGATCCACGGGGAGATGAAGGTGGGCAGCCCGCCCGAAACCTCCTTGCACTGCTTGCCCATCGCATGGAAGGCGCTGATGGCCCCCTTCGTGGCGCGGCTGATCTCGCCGCTGATATACCAGCCGCCGAAACTCTTGTAGCGCCGTCCGTACATGTTCCACACCTCGTCGATCACGTACTTGTTGTGCTCGACCTCGTACGTCATGTCGTGCGTGTCCCAGTACTTGCCCGAGTCGTAGAGGCCGAAATAGAACTTCATGCCGTATTTTTCGGCCAGCCGCAGGAAGAGGTCGATCAGATCGACCGACGGCATGTAGCACCCCTGTTTGAGCAGATAGGGCGAGGGGTAGGTGATGAATTTGCGGTATCCCGAACGGATGACGATCACCGTGTCGATGCCGATGGCCTTCATGTGGCGGAAATCGGCCTCCCATTCCTTCGCGCCCCAGTTCTGGTGGGGAATGTCGTGCGAGATTTCGTCGAGGAACGTGCCCGTGATGCGGAGCCCGCCCTCTTTGGGGACGATCAGGTTGCCTGCGCCTTGGGTCGCAGCCGTCTGTGACAGAGCGGATTCGGCTTTCGTGGCGGCTTGGAGCAGTTCGGGTGCGACGATGGCCGAGGTGGCGGCTACGGCGACTTTTTTAAGAAAATTTCTTCGGTTCGACATTTCCATACAAAACTGTATTTCGAGGCGTTCTCGGGTTAGTGGCTAAATTTGTTTATATACCCTGCAAATATAATAAATATATTTACAATGAAATAATAAAGTAGTATTATTTTGTATTATGAGAAAATTTTTTTGTTCTCCGGACGGGAACGACCGCCGCCGGGAACGGAAAACGCCGGCCCTTCATGCGAAGGGCCGGCGTGCGGACGGAGGCGTCGCGGGCGGTGTCAGAAGGAGATACCCACGCGGACGCCGAAGTTGTTGAGGTTATTGACCGAATAGACCAGCAGGTCGCCGCTGTTGGTCGCATAGCTGTAATAGAGCGATACGTGGAAACCGAGCCGGTAGCCGGGGTCGGGGAAGATGCTCACGCCGATTTCGGGCGAGAGGTAGAATCCCCACGTGTCGGTGTACTGTTTGACGACGTAGTAATACGAGGACATTTCGGCGTAGCTGGCGCCCAGCTTCAGTCCGGCATACGGCTGGAAGATGCTGTCCTTTAACCAGTTGTAACGGGACGCGATGCCGAAAGGCAGTTGGAACAGCGCGTGCTTCTGGTTGGTCGTCAACGAGTTGCCGCTGCCGAGCGTGATCGTCTGGCGCGGGATCTTCTCCAGGTTGGTCTGGTAGGAGATGAACGGGCCGACGGTGACGGCCGGGGTGACGAAGTAGCCGCCTTCGAAATTCATGCCCCAGCCCGAGGCTTTGTCGGCGAAGCTGCCGCCGAGGGGTACGCCCGCCTGCCAATCGACATTGATATAGGTGTTCGGGAATATTTGCGCCTTGCCCGGGAGGGCCGCGAAGGCCGTAACGGCGCAGAGGGCGATGGTCTTGAGGTATTTCGCTGTTTTCATAATCGGATGAATTTTCGGATTTCGGACTATTTTGCCAGATAGGGGGATTGCACGAAGGCCTGTTCTACGGCGTCGAGCGTGCGTTGCAGGTTGAGGGCCGCGTCGGGGGTCAGCAGGCCGCCGATGAAGCTGTCCCAGACGACGGGCAGTTTCTTGCCGCTTTGCCGGTCGGCCTCCAGATCGACCATTTCCATGAGCAGCGATCCGGCCGTGTAGCCGTAGTAAACGCTGTAGGGGTAGTGCCATCCGGCCCAGTCGCCCCAGTATCCGGGCGTCCAGTAGTAGGGGTAGTACCACCACCAGTAGGGGTCGTTGTACCCCACGAAGTAGGTCACCTTCTCCACGTAGCTCAACTGAAGGCCGACGTCGGCCGTCTCCTTGTCGTCGGTGCGCGTGTAGCCGGCTTCCTCCATGCGGTCGGCCACCGTGCCGACGATTTGCAGGGCGTCGGCGTCCTTCCAGTATTCGGTCCGGTCGCTGTTGCCGATGATGAGGATGCTGTCGGGCAGGTAATAGGTGTCGATGGCGGCGAAGTCCGTCCCGGTGTCGCGGGCGGTATAGACCAGATAATCCCTGTGGAGATCCGATGTCGAGGGCTCTTTCTGGCAGGAGCAGAACGCGATTGCCGCGAGTGCGATTGCCGAGTAGCGTAAATTTTTGACGATCATGTTGTTTGATTTTTGTTGGTTTACTGTCGTTTCGGTCGCTTCAAATTCTGTTCCCCGATGGCGTGGAATCGGACTTTGCGCCCGTTTTGCGTATAAAGAGATGATTTTCAGATATTAAATCCGGCCTTCGCGGGCTGTGCCTTGTCTTCGCGGGGCCGTATCCTCTCGCATGGCGGCAGGAACTTCGCCGCAGCGTCCCTCGCGGGCGGGATTCATCCTGCAAACGGAAAAAGCCCGCAAGATATTGCGGGCTTCCGTATGGTTCGGTTCGGGACGGGTTACCGGTACCGGTGCGAGATGAGCGTCATGAACTCCTCGCGGGTGCGCTGGCTCGAGAGGAAGACGCCCGTGAAGGCCGAGGTCGTGGTGGCCGACTGCTGTTTCTCGATGCCGCGCATCTGCATGCACATGTGGCTGGCCTCGATCACCACGGCCACGCCCATCGGGTCGAGCGCCTCCTGGATGCAGTCGCGTATCTGCACCGTCAGCCGCTCCTGCACCTGCAGGCGGCGGGCGAAGCACTCCACGACGCGGGCGATCTTCGAGAGGCCCGTGATGCGGCCGTTGGGGATGTAGGCCACGTGCGCCTTGCCGTAGAAGGGCAGCATGTGGTGTTCGCAGAGCGAGTAGAGCTCGATGTCCTTGACGAGCACCATCTGCCGGTACTCCTCGCGGAAGGTGGCCGAGCGGATGATCTCGAGCGGGTCTTCGTCGTATCCCTTCGTGAGGAACGCCATCGCCTTGGCCACCCGTTCGGGCGTCTTGAGCAGCCCTTCGCGGGCGGGGTCTTCGCCCAGCAGCCGCAGGATTTCGGCGTAGTGGTGCTTGAGGGCTTCGACTCTGCCGGCGTCGAAACGCTCCTCCTTCGTGTAGTTTCTGCCTTCCATAGTGCGGCAAAGATACCCTATTTCCCGATGGAATGCAAATAGTCGGCGAGTTTCCGCACGGCGCGGGCGCGGTGCGAGACGGCGTTTTTCTCCTCGGTGGTCATCTCCGCGAAGGTGCGGTCGTAGCCGTCGGGCACGAACAGCGGGTCGAATCCGAACCCTTCGTGTCCGGTTTCGCGGTCGATGATGCGTCCTTCGACGATTCCTTCGAAGAGGCGCTTCTCGCCGCCGAGGATCAGCGAAATGACCGTGCGGAAACGTGCCCGGCGGTTCGCGACGCCCTCCAGGTTGCGGAGCAGCAGGCGGTTGTTCGCGGCGAAGTCGTGCCCGTCGGTGGCGTAGCGGGCCGAATGGACGCCCGGCGCGCCGCCGAGCGCCTCGACCTCGAGGCCCGTGTCGTCGGCGAAGCAGTCGCACCCGGTGCGGTCGTGGAGGTAGTGCGCCTTCTGCGAAGCGTTGCCTTCGAGGGTTTCCTGCTCTTCGGGAATCTCCTCCGTGACGCCGCATTCGCGCGGCGTCACGAGCGTGAAGCCGTCGCCCAGAACGGCCTGCACCTCCTTGAGCTTGTGTGCGTTGTTGGTTGCAAAGATGATCTTCATATCGGTTTTTCTAACTGATTTTTCCGGAAGTCGTCACGCCGTAGCGCAGGGCGAAGAGCCGCTCCAGTTCCTGCCCGGCGCGGGCATATTCGCCGCGCCGGTATTCGGCGGCGATGCGGCCGCCGTCCGTGAGGCGGATGTCGTCGCAGACGGGTTCGAGCGCCGGAAGCAGGCGCGACGCGACGAGCACCGTGGCTCCTTCGGCCTGCCGCCGCAGGATGAGCCGCTGGGCGGCTTCGAGGCTCTCCGCGTCGAGGCCGTCGAACGGTTCGTCGAGCAGCAGGACGGGTTTGCGTTGCATGAGCGTCGCCGCGAGGGCCGTCTTCCGCTGTACGGCGGCCGGCAGCGCGGTCAACTGCCGGTCGGGAGGAAGCCCCAGCAGCCGGATGCAGGTTTCGGGGTCGGAACCCGGATGGCGGCGGGCCGTGAGGTCGAGCAGGTCGCGGACCGTCAGACCGTCGAAGAAGCGTATCCTGCGCTCCAGATAGGCGGTCTCGCTCCGCCGCAGGGGACGTCCGAAGCGGGTGACGCCGCCCGCGTCCGGGCGGACGAGCCCGAAAAGGGCGTCGAACAGCGCCGTCCACACCGCGTCGTCCGTGCCGGAAAACCCGTGCACGGCCCCTTCGGCCAGGTGCATGGTCACGCCGTCGGACAGCGTGCGGCCGTCGCGGCGGACGGAGAGCGAGTCAATCGTAATCATAGAGGTAGCGGTCGAGGTTGCTTTCGGCCCGCACGGCGTAGCTCACCGTGAGGCAGAGCGTCACGGGGAGGAACACCGGGACGAGGAATCCGGCGAATCCCAGCCGGGTGGCCGCGGGGAGCGGCGTCTCGGGGATAGCCGGATCGTAACGGGCGTATTTGGCCAGTACGGCATAGGCCAGCAGCAGGGCGGCGAACGGCAGCCAGAGCGCCGCCAGCCAGGCGGTCCGGGGATGGAGCGCGGCGGTCAGCGCGGCCGCCGGGAGCGCGGCGAGGAAGTAGTTGCGCCATGCCGTGCCGATTTTGCGCACCAGCAGCCGCGCGCCGCTGCATTCGCAGAGCAGCAGGAGCGGCAACGGTTCGTTGCGGGCGTACAGTCCGGCGCAGAGCAGCGCCGCGGCCGCGAGCGCCGGAAATCCGGCATAGGGCACGAAGGCGCAGCCGATCGTCGCGGCGGGCAGCGCCGCGGCGAGGCCGGGATGTCTGCGGACGCCTGCCGTCCACTCCGGGGAGTAGCCGAGCAGGGCCGTGCGGAGCCATCGCAGTCGGAGGGGCTTCATCGTCACTTCACTGCTTCGAGTTGTTCGAGCCGGTCGTCGAGGTCGATCTTGTCGATGATCGTCTTCACCAGCACGTCCATCTCCGCGCCGTCGGAGTAGTCGGCCGGGCAGACGTGGCTCACGCGGTTGTCGTGGATGAGCGAGGCCATCTCGCGCCGCGCCCCCTTCTGGTCGGGGTTATAGACCGCGATCGAATGGCCCCCGAAGTTCTTCACCAGCCGCATGCAGGGGATGTCCGTGGTTCCGTCGCCGACGTAAATCATGCGCCGGAACGGCACGGGGCGTTCGTTTTCGGGAATGTAGCGGTTCACCAGCTTCGAGTCGAAGACCGATTCCACGCCCTTGTTGATCTTGAAGATGAACTGCGTCTTGTTGGTGTAATTGACCGCCACGGCGGGCCAGTAGGCGATGCCGTCCACGTCGTAGAGGAACGAGCAGGCGTAGATCTTGCGGAATTCGTGCGCGATCTCCGTCCCCTCGATGATCTCCTTCAGCCCCGAGGAGTTGATGTAGTGCAGGATGCGGATGCCGCGCCGTGCGCCGTAGGCGTTGATCCGCGCGAACCACTCCCTGACGCCCTTGTAGAGCGTCACGCGGCGGCCCGATTCCTGGAACGCCTCGCGGCGCAGCGACAGCCCCTTCGACTTGGCCTCCTGGATCATGCGTGCCATGTAGGTCAGCACCATGTCGGCGTCCTGCCTCTCGGCCAGCGTGTTGGCCTCGGTCCAGAACTCCCTGTTGCTCTTGCCCACGGCGGGGATGAAGTCGTACTCCTGCATGTTGCCCGGCGAGAGCGTGCCGTCGAAATCGTAGATGAGGGCTATGGTGAATCTGAAATCCATCGTCATTCTCCTGTTTTTGGAATTCCAAATATACCCTTTTTTCACTATTTTTGCAAAAAGAGTCTTAAAACCTACCGATTATGGAGTTCAAAGAGTTGATGGCCGCACGCCGCAGCGTCCGCAGGTTCTCGGACCGCGCCGTGCCCCGCGAGGTCGTGGACCGCATCCTCGCCGAAGCCCTCACGGCCCCCTCGTCCCGCAATTCGCGTTCGACGCGTTTTCTGGTGGTGGACCGCCACGACCTGATAGCCCGCATGGCCGGGATGCGCGATTACGGATCGGCCTTCATGGAGGGGGCGCCGCTGGCGGTCGTCGTGCTGGGCGACACCGCGGCGAGCGACCTGTGGCGGGTGAACGCCGCGATTTCGGCCACGGTGCTGCAACTGGCCTGCGTGGACGAGGGGCTCGCCTCGTGCTGGGTCCATGTGGACGGCCGTCCCCGCCGCAAGGACGATCCCGAGGGGGAGCGGGCCGCGGACTACCTGCGGACGTTCCTGCCGGTTCCCGAAGGGTGCGAGCCGCTCTGCGCCGTCGCGCTGGGTTATTCGGATTTCCGGCCCGCGCCGCTACCTGCCGCGGACGACGAGGCGCGGATTATCCGGCTGTGATGCGGTAAAACGTTTCTTTTATTGATGCAATGGGTCTGTCGAAAAATATTCGTGTTTTTTCGATGGTTTTATCGTGTCTTGGCGGGTGCTCTTCGCAGGAAGGTCCGTTGTATGCGCCGCCTGAGTTTGGATGCGAACGCAGCGGGAAGTTCGAATTGCTGACCGGCGAACTGCCGGTAGGGAACGTTACCGATATATGGGAATACGGTCCGGTGCTGATCGTGCAGGGGTCGGGAGGGGGCTTCCTGTTTCATGTCTTCGACAAACGCAGCGGAGAGCCGTTGTGCGGGTTCGTGCGGAACGGAAGAGGTCCGGGGGAGGCCGTGTCGCTCCTCAATGCGCATCTCGGAGAAGACGGGGTTTTCACGTGCTATGATTACCGGGCGCGGAACGTACTGACGATCCATGCGGACTCGATGCTTGCACGGGGTGTCGCGGCGGTCGCCACGGAGCGTTATGAAATGCCCGATTGTTGCCGGGCGATCGTTCCGCTGGACGGGAAACGGCTTTATATGAACCGTACAGTCGTGAAGAACGAACATACGGAGACGATCTCCCGCCTCGAATTGAAGGATGCCGGGAATCGGGTCGTTTCCCGTTACGATACGTATCCGGCCGTGGACAGGGAGATTCTGCTGCGGATTTACGGGCTTCCGCCTTTCGCCGTCTCTCCGGACGGTCGCCGGCTGGCCGTGGGGACGCTGACGGGAGGCATTTTGGAGACTTTTTCCCTGGAGCGGGGAATTGAGCCGCTGGCGACCCGTTATCTGGTCGAACCGCACGTGAATACGGGGGAGGCATTCGCTTTCGATGAGCGGGAGGTGAATTGTTTCGTCGATCTTTTTGCCACGCGGGACCGGATTTACGCTCCTTACGACGGGGAGCTTCGGGTGAAGGAGTTTTTCGAAACCCCGGTGGAACGGCGGCCGTTGCAATTCCACCGGATCGCCGTGTTCGACTGGGACGGGCATGCGCTGGAGCGGATCACGACCGACTGGAACATCCGGGCGATGTGCGTGGGCGCGGACGGGACGATCTACGCCGCACTGTACGACAACCTCTCGCGCGTCTTCCTGGGCCGGATCGTTCCTTCGGAGGGAGAAGAGGCCCTTCGGAGATGACCTTTGCCGCGCCGTCCGAACGGTGCCGGATCATACGTTTCCGCCCTGCCGCAATTCGTTGCGGCAGGGCGGAAACGTAGTATGGGACGGTTCCGGACGCCACCCCGCCGCCAAGACGGGATGTCCCTTCGGATACGCCTTTCTCCCCCTCCTTTCTTTCTCCGGTCTTTCTCCGGGGCGGGTGTCTTACCGGTTCAGCACCGGCTTGATGTCCTTCACGCGCAACTGCGTGGTGACCGTGCCGCGGTAGTGGTTCTCGACGATCTGGTAGCAGACGTCGATCGGACGCCCCGAGCGGACCCACTCGTAGTGGGTGGGCTGCTGGAAGGCGATGGCTTGCAGCCGCGTGTTGGGCTTCTGCCGCTGGATGAGGTCCATGCGCAGGTGTTCGCGCTCCATGCCCACCAGTTTGGCGTCGCCGTGGTTGCTCACGCCGTAGGTCACGAACACGGGCGACACGTTGCCCGGCCCGAAGGGCTGGAAGCGGTTCAGATCGCGGCGGAAGGCCGGCGTGACGTCCGAGAAGAGCAGCTCGCTGTCGATGTCCACCTGCGGCATGAGCATCTGCGGGTCGATGTTCTCCTCGACGTAGGCGTTGAAGCGCCGCGTGAACTCTTCGACGTTTTCGGGCCGCATCGTCAGTCCCGCGGCGTACATGTGTCCGCCGAAGTTCTCCAGGAGGTCCGAGCACGACTCGACGGCCTGGTAGAGGTCGAAGCCCGGAACCGAGCGGGCCGAGCCCGTCACGAATCCGTTGCTCATCGTCAGCACCACCGTCGGGCGGTAGTAGGTCTCGATCAGGCGCGAGGCGACGATACCCACGATGCCCTTCATCCAGCGCGGGTTGTAGATCACCGTGCTCTTGAGCTGTTTCATCGCGGGGTTGCGCTCGATGTAGTCGTGCGCCTCCTGCGTCACGGAGCGGTCGATCGACTTGCGGTCCTGGTTGTAGGAGTCGATGACGTTGCCGAACTCCTCGGCGACGCTTTCGTTGCCCTCGATGAGCAGCTCGACGGCCGCATGTCCGCCCGATGGCGAGGCGTTCTCGTCGTTCTCGTCCATCCGCATCCGTCCGGCGGCGTTGATCCGCGGGCCGATCTTGAATACGATGTCGTCGATGGTGATGTTGTGCTTGTCCAGTCCGCAGATCTTGATGATCGACAGCAGCCCCTTCGACGGTTCGCGGTTGAGGTTCTTCAGCCCGAAGTGGGCCAGGATGCGGTTCTCGCCCACGAGCGGCACGATGTCCGAGGCGATCGACACGACGAGCAGGTCCAGCAGGTCCAGGATCTGCTCGAAGGGGATGCCGTTGCGCTGCGCATAGGCCTGCACGAGCTTGAAGCCCACGCCGCAGCCCGACAGTTCGTCGAACGGGTAGGAGCAATCGACCCGCTTGGGGTCCAGAACGGCTACGGCGCGGGGAATCTCCTCGGCCGGGAGGTGGTGGTCGCAGATGATGAAATCCACGCCCTTCGTCTTCGCATAGACAACCTTTTCCGTGGCTTTAATGCCGCAGTCCAGGGCGATGATGAGCCCCACGCCCTTGCGGGCCGCGAGGTCGATCCCTTTGACCGAAATGCCGTAACCTTCGGTATAGCGGTCGGGAATGTAGAACATCAGGTTTTTGTGCCCGATCTGGCGCAGGAACTTGTAAACCAGCGCGACGGCCGTGCAGCCGTCCACGTCGTAGTCGCCGTAAACCATGATCTTCTCGTGGTCGCGCACGGCGCGCTCGACCCGCTCGACCGCCTTGTCCATGTCCTTCATCAGGAACGGATCGTGGAGGTCCGCGAGGTTGGGTTTAAAGAACTTGTCCGCCTTTTCTACGGTGTCTATGCCTCTCTGTACGAGTAGATTGGCCAGCACGGGCGAAATCCGCAGCGCGGCAGCGAGCATGGCTGCCGTCGCGGGGTCGCCCTGAGGCTTCACTACCCAGCGTTTTTCTGTAGGCATACGAATTGTTATTTATATATTTCAACATTTAATATCTCGCTTAAATGGGTCAAAACCCGTGTTTTGACTTCGTTCATGGGGACCTCGCGTCCCGTTTCCGAGGCGATCGACGCCACGCCGCGGTCCGTGAATCCGCAGGGGTTGATGCGCGAGAACCACCTCAGGTCGGTCGAGACGTTCAGCGCGAACCCGTGCATGGTGACATAACGCGACGAACGCACTCCTATTGCGCATATCTTGCGCGGGCGTCCCTCTCCGTCCGGTGTGGCCCCCTCGCCGATCCAGACGCCCGAAGCGCCTGCGATGCGGCCCGCGGCGATGCCGTAGCGGGCCGTCGTGCGGATCACGGCCTCCTCCAGCGAGGCGATGTATTCCCTCAGGCCGATCCCGAGCCGTTCGAGGTCGAGAATCGGGTAGCAGACCAGCTGCCCCGGGCCGTGGAAGGTGATGTCGCCGCCGCGGTCGATGTGAAAGAACTTCGCGCCCATCGCTTCGAGCGCCGCCTTCGGGATGAGCAGGTTCTCCGCACGGCCGCTCTTGCCGAGCGTATAGACCGGCGGATGCTCCACCAGAAGGATCGTGCCGGCATCCTCCGCCGGGATCGCCGCTCCGTCCGTTTCCCGGGCGGCATCGGCCGCGGAAGACTCTGTTCCGGTCGCGTTCCGGACGGTATCGGCCGCGGGCCGCTTGCGGGCCGTGAGGCTGTCGAACAGGGTCTGCTGTAAATCCCAGCAGGCTTTGTAATCCATCTGTCCGAGGTCCCGGAAGGAGACTTTCATCGCTGCAACCCTTTCACGCTCCGGAGAGCCTCTTCGGCCATGTACGACGACCGCACCAGCGGCGCGCTCGCACAATAGCTGAAGCCCATCTCCAGCGCTCGGAGTCTGTACCATTCGAATTTTTCGGGAGTGATGTACGCCGCTACGGGGTAGTGCTCCAGAGTGGGCCGAAGGTACTGACCGAGTGTTACAATACGCACGCCCGCTTCGCGCAGGTCGCGCAGTGTTTGCAAAACTTCGTCATCGTTCTCGCCGAGTCCGACCATCAGTCCGCTTTTCGTCACGACACCCTCTTCCGAGAGGTGGCGCAGCGTCTCCAGACTGGTGCGGTACTTCGCCCTGGAGCGCACCACGGGGGTCAGTCGCTCGACGGTTTCGATGTTGTGCCCGATGATGTCGGGCTTCGACGCCGCGACCGCGTCCAAAAGTTCGGGGCGGGCGTCGAGATCGGGAATAAGGAGCTCAATTACGGCGTCGGGATTCTGCGAGCGGATGGCCTCCACCGTGGCGGCCCAATGGCTGGCGCCGCCGTCCGGGAGGTCGTCGCGCGTCACGGATGTTACGACGACATACCGGAGTTTCATCAGTGCGACGCTTTCGGCCACGCGGGCGGGCTCTCCGGCGTCGGGGGCGAGGGGACGTCCCGTTCGGGTGGCGCAGAAGCGGCAGCCCCGCGTGCAGATGTCGCCCAGAATCATGAAGGTCGCGGTCCTCCGGCTCCAGCATTCCGCCTGGTTGGGGCACATGCCGCTGCTACAGATCGTGTGCAGCCTGTGCTTCTCGACGATATGCCGCACCTCGGCCCATTCCGGGGTACGGTGGAGCCGGATCTTCAGCCATCCGGGTTTTTTCAGTGCGTCCGCCCTGTCATAAAACTTCGGCATTTAAGTTCATTATTTTCCAATTGATGCAAAAATAAGAAAAAATATCGGATATTCCTTGTGATCGGCCCTTTTTCTTGCACGGCCGGGAGACGGAAGGGCGCGGCGGTCGGCGGGCCGGTTTCCCGGCACGGCCCGGAAGGGGGCGGGAGCGGTGCGCGGCCGGGGACGGCGGTTTCCCGTTCCCATGCGCTTCCGGGAGGGATTCGGCCGGCGGCGGAGGACGAAAGAAGAGGCCGGATACCGGGCGGTATCGGGCCTCTCTGGTTAGGTTAGTTAGGTTAATGAGAGTGGGAATCCCACATTCGTTGAAACAAAAGTAATCCGAATTTTACGAAAAACCAAATTTTTCGGGAGGTTTTTCCGAAAACGGGGCGTGCTCCGTTCGCAAATCGTAATTAAAAATTTTGAATAACTACGAATTTATAAGTTTTTGATTAAAGCGCCTCGCGGATCGCCTCGTTCTCCTGCACCTGTCGCATGACCGGCTTCGGTTCGCTGTCCGGCGTCGAGAGGTGGCGGTGGCGGTACGTGGCGGGTGTCATCTGGTACTCCTTCTTGAAGAGCTTGATGAAATGCGACGTATTGGGGAAGGTGCACTCGTTGCCGATCTCCGAGACGGATTTCGACGTCGAGATCAGCAGCAGACGCGAGTGCATCAGCCGCTGGCGGATGTACCACTTGTGGGGAGGCATCTGGAAGTGGCGGCGGAACTCCTTCTTGAACGAGGTCAGCGACCGGTTGGTGAGTTTGGCCAGCTCCTCGATCGAGATGTCCTTGAAGATGTGGTCGTAGATGATCTGTTCGAAGTTCTCCTTCGCCGCGTCGATGTTGCTCAGCAGTTTGCTCTTGATGCAGCAATCCTCGTGCGAGGCGATCAGATAGATCAGTTCGGTCATCTTGATGCTCTCGCCGGTCTCGTCGTGGCGGCACTCCTCGTCGCGCAGATAGTTGTTCGCATTGATGAAAAAGTTGCGCAGCGAGTTCCATGCGGGCATGGCGACGTGCGTGCGGTTGCGGCAGTTTTCGCACGAATGCTCGTTCGAAATGTTCAGCCCGTAGGTGATGTTCAGGTGCATGAGGATGCGTTGCAGGTCCCCGGGCGTGTAGTAAAAGAGCACCTCTTCGTAGGGTTGTCCTCCTTCGGGCACGTTTTCGATATAGTGGTGGCCGATGCCCAGATAGAAGACGTCGCCGCGCGAAAGTGTCTGACGTTTATCCCCGTCGTAGATGTATTTGGTGCCGCGGAGGATGTAACCGATTGCGTAACGCGAGAGGATCTGGGATTGGATTCCGTTGTGAAGCGATTCTAAATACTTCACGATCATCGGCTGTTGTGCCGATGAAGTCATTGAATTCTTCATGCTAATTGTAATTTAAGTTTTTTTGAACAGAGCGTTGCGTCACCTTGTTCAACTTCAAATATACAATTAAAACTTTTTAATCTACCATAGCGTATAGCACAAAAAGGCAAATTTAACTAAATGCGCCCGTTTTGACTATCATGCAGACTAAATAGATTATTGTAAAATGGATGAGATCAGGGTAAAGGCGAGTAAAATCAGGTAGAGCGGCCAGACGATGGCCCGGTGAATCCGGACGAAAAGGAACGGCAGCAGGATGGCGGCCGGCACGGCGATCAGCGTCGTGTCGGTCCGTACGGCGCCGGGGCCGCAGAGGACGGCGGCGGTCAGCGCCAGCAGAACGATGTTGTAGATGAGAATGAACCGGGGCTTCGTGCCGACGGCGTAGAGGTCCGAAAGGACGAACAGCGCGGCGAGCAGCCCGAGCGCTCCGATCGCGGCCGTCGGCAGCAGGTTCGGCAGGGGCAGCGCGGAGAAGAGCGCGAGCGGTCTGCCGGCGAGGAAAGCGGTCCCGAGATACGAAAGCGGAGCGGAGAACTCCCCGCCCGCTCCCCAGTTGATGTAGCAGAGCGCGGCGGCGGGCAGCAGTAGCCCGGCGCAGGCCACGGCCGCTTCGCGCAGCGTCCGCCGGAAGATCAGCACGGCCAGCGGCAGGGCGGCCGCCAGCGGCAGGGCCGCGGGCAGCAGCAGCGGCAGCGTTCCGAGATAGAGCGAAGCCCGGAACACGGCGTCGAAGGCGTATCCGTTGCGGAACGAGCGGCAGTAGTTCTTGGTGGCGAAGGCCAGCAGGGCCGCGCCCGCGAGTGCGGTCAGGAAGTCTCCTCCGAATCCCGGAGCGCAGGCGGCGATGGCATAGAGCGGGATGGCGAGGCAGGTTCCGACCGAGTAGAGGTTGTTGCGCACGGTGAGTCTCCCCGTGCACATGCCGCCGAAGATCAGGAGCAGTCCGCCGATCCAGCGGGCCCATCCCGGGTGGTTGTGCTGAAATTGCGACGACCATACCGCCGGCATCCGCACGGCGAGTCCCGGGCGGACGTTTTCCGTCTCCGCAGGTTCCGTCCCGGGGGCATCGTTCCGCTCCCGGAGCGCGACCGGGGGCGTTTCCGTTCCGCTTGCCGCCGCACAGTCCGTCGTCGGTGGGATGATCCGATCCGGCAGGGCGTGCGGATCCGCTCCCCGCATTGCGACGACGGCAATCAGGAGGAGGGTCAGAAAAGCCGGAACGAGCGGCTGTCGGGCGATGTCGAATCTCATGACGGTATGGACGTATCGTGGCAAATGTAGCTAAAAATGCCGGAATATTGTGTATTTTTGCATCGCTATGTTGGAGAATCAATTTCAGTACGAGCTGACGGAGGCGGGATGCGACGAGGCCGGGCGAGGTTGTCTGGCTGGACCCGTGTTCGCCGCTGCGGTGATTCTGCCGCCCGATTTCCACGATCCGCAGCTCAACGATTCGAAACAGATGACCGAGCGGAACCGGGACCGGTTGCGGGCCGTCATCGAACGGGAGGCGGTCGCCTGGGCGGTCGAGGCCGTATCGGCCGCACGCATCGACGAGATCAATATTCTGAACGCTTCGTTCGAGGGAATGTCGCTGGCCGTGGCGCGGCTCGATCCTGCGCCGGCGTTTCTGGCCATCGACGGCAACCGGTTCCGCACACGGCTCGGAATTCCTTTCCGCTGCATCGTGAAGGGCGACGGCAAATACGCCGACATCGCGGCGGCTTCGGTGCTCGCCAAGACGCACCGCGACGAATATATGTACCGGCTTGCCGAGGAGTTTCCCCAATACGGCTGGGCGCGGAACAAAGGGTATCCCACCCGGCAGCACCGGCTGGCGATCCGCGAGTTCGGGCTTACGCCGCACCATCGCCTGACCTTCAACCACGAAATCGACCAACTGGAGTTCGGTTTCTGACGTCCTCCGGCATCGTGCGAAGAAGAAGACGGACGGTCCCTTCCGGAAAGCCGTTTGCCGTCCGGGTGCTTTCGCCGCCGGGGCCCCGCCGAACGGTTTTCTGTCGGCGGATTTTCTGCCGGATGGCTTTTCGGACAGCGGATTCTGCCGTCCGTATCTTTGTTGTGAGCCGGAACCTTCCGGTAGCGGGGCGCTTGTGTTTTTCGGGGTTTGTTTGCCGGGTGTCTGCATGTCGCGGCTGTTGGAGGAGTGTTTCGACCTTCGCCGCGTTGCTCCGATTGGATCGTATGGGGCCTTGGGGGCCCGTTCCCGGGTTTGGATGGACGCCTTCCGTGCCGGATTGTGCCGGATTGTTCCGGACCGTCGTCCTGTCCTCCGTGTCCGGACGGTGGCAGGAACGGGGCGAGGCGCCTTTCGGGTAAAAGAAAAGAGCAGACCGAAACGGCCTGCTCTTTCCGTTGAGAGTTCTTCCGGTCGGATCAATAACCCAGCGACTTGGCAGCCGCATAGGAAATCTTCAGGGCGTTGGCACGACGCAGCTCCTGCTTGACGTCGGTCACGATACCCATCTTCGTGGACTGGTCGGCCTTGAGGCACACCGTCATCGAAGCGCGGTCGGCCTCGCTGAGCTTGTCGCGCTCGGCGGCCACGAAGTCCAGAATGTCCCGGGTCGTTTTGTACGAATCGTTCAGCTGGATGCGCGGAGCGGTTCCGAACTGCGCCTGCATGGCCAGCGTCGGCTGACCGATGTGGATGTAGCTGACGAGCGATTTCTTCTCCAGCTTCTGCACTTCGGTCGCTTCGGGAAGTTTGTATCTCACCAGCAGCTCCTGATCGCGCATGGTCGTCGAGACCATAAAGAAGAAGAGGATCATGAAGATCACGTCGGGAAGCGATGCGGTCGAGATAGGGGGCAGACTCTTGTCGCCCTTCTTTTTCATTACTGCCATAGCTTACTTCTTTATGTTACGCGGTTCGGCCTCCGAAATCTTCAGGGGCACTGCTTTGGACACTGCATTGCGCTGATCCTCGTTGAGCTCCGAGAACTTTGCGCCGAATTTGCGTTGGGCCACGTCGTCACGCACTTCGTTGAACGCGCGCGTGAGCTCGTTCTGCACCATGATATAGGCCTGATAGCCCGTATCGCGGGTGGTCTGCAGGGAAACGACGCCTTCGCTTACCGGATAGGTCCATTTGCTGCCGTCGGCCATGTCGATCTCGCGATCGACCTTCTCGGGCAGGTTCTCGTCGTCCATCGGGTTGGTGATGAACTCCTTGGCCATATCCTTCAACTGGCCGAGCACGATCTGCTCCTGCTTGCCCGGAACTCCCGCCATGATGTTGCCGCTACCCGAAATGAGCACCAGGAACAGGTTGCGCTCCTTGACCTTGATCTCCTCCTGCTGTTGGTTCTCGGGAGGCATCGGCGGAAGCATACGCATCAGACCCGTATCGGTGTTCATGGTAGTGGCCACCAGGAAGAAGATAAGCAGCAGGAAGGAGATGTCGGCCATCGAACCGGCATTGATTTCCTGTACCTTTCTTTTATTAATAGCCATCGTTCACTCCATTATTTGAAGGCGCCCCAGATCTCCGTCACCACGGCGGTCAGGAACGCTGCGACCACGGCGACATAGGCCACCAGGACGCTCGTTTCGGTAATTACGGTTTCACTGCGCGGGAAGAAATCGTTGTTCTGCAGGTCGACGATGTTCACCGTGTGGCCGGCGGCGATGAAGTACGACACGCCGACTACGACGATGATAAGCGCCAGGGAGAGGATCGTCCCCTTGATGCCCGCAGGGTTCTGGATCATTCCGAAGACGGCGCAGAAGATGGCGGCCGCAATGCCGAACACCAGGAGGAAGTAGCTCCACATGAGGTTCGCGCTGATGGCCGCATCCGAGCCGCCGGTGGCGATCGCGTAGACCAGAAGGACCGCCGTGATCACCATCAGAATGCCCAGCATTATGTTAAGTATCTTTTTCATAATTGCTTTCGAATCTTTAGCGTTGGATTATTTCTTGTTGTAAGCCGTCAGAATATCCATCAGCGTGATGGACGAATCCTCCATATCGTTTACCAGAGAGTCGATCTTCGAAACGATATAGTTGTAGAACAGCTGAAGAACAACCGCAGCGATAAGACCGAAGAGCGTCGTCAGAAGGGCGACCTTGATACCGCCGGCAACGAGCGTCGGGCTGATATCGCCGGCAGCCTGGATCTGGTCGAATGCCTGGATCATGCCGACTACGGTACCCATGAATCCCAACATGGGCGACAGGGCGATGAACAGACCGATCCACGTCAGACCCGACTCCATCTGTCCGGTCTGAACCGAACCGTACGATACGACGGCCTTCTCGACCGAGTCGAGACCCTGGTTGTAGCGGTCCAGACCCTGATAGTAGATCGAAGCGATCGGGCCGCGCGTGTTGCGGCAAACTTCCTTGGCAGCCTCGATGCCGCCGTTCTTCAGAGCCTCCTCCACGCTGGCGACGAGCTTCTTCGAGTTGATCGTCGAGAGCGACAGGTAGAGTACGCGCTCGATGGCTACGGCCAGACCGACGACCAGACAGAGAAGCACCGGAAGCATCCACTCCCAGCCACCTTCGAGGAACTTCTGCATCATCACGTGGTGCATGCTTTCGCCTGCGACCTGAGTTTCAGCTGCGGCGGCTGCCTCCTGCGCGAACGCATTAACGGTTCCCAATACGGACAGGGCAACCGACGAAATAAGGAATTTTTTCATAGTTGTGTTTAGATAAATGATTTGATTAGTTGAATTTTTATTAGTTTGTGTTTTTTCTGGTTTCTTCTTTTTTCCCTCTTCCGGTCCGGGGCTTTCCCGCAGGGTCCGTGCCCGCCGGTTTCCCTCCGGTCGTCCGGTCCGTTTATTTTTTATTAAAAATTCGTCATTTTACACTTTCCTCCTTCCGCCGGAACGCCTTTTCTGCGTTTCGCACGGTTCCGGGCATGTCGCCTTCTTATGCATTCTCAAATCCCGAAGCGGAATTCCGGATTTGTGCAATTATCAGTCAATCAGTTATTTGCCCTGCCGCAGGCCCGTCCGTCTCCCCCGAGGGGGCCCGAAAAGGGTCCATTAGCAGTGCGAAATATAGGAAAAAATTTTGTTCCGTGCAACGGTTCAATCCGTAAATTCTCCCCGCAGGGGCCTCCGCAGCAGCCGTTCGGTCTCTTCGCGGGGGAGTTCCAGTCCGAGTACGTACATGAGTTTGGTGACGGCGGCCTCGGAGGTCATGTCGCAGCCGCAGAGGACGCCGGTTTCCTGGAGCCGCAGTCCGGTTTCGTAAAGCTCCATCGAGACGCGTCCGCCGCCGCACTGGGTGATGTTCAGCACGATCACGCCGCGGGCGATGGTCTCCCGCAGCAGGCGGATGAACCACCCGGAGGTCGGGGCGTTCCCCGCGCCGTAGGTTTCGAGCACGACGGCCCGCAGTCCCGGGGCCGAGAGCGCCGCGCGCAGGATCTCCTCGTCGAGCCCCGGGAAGAGCTTGACGAGCGCGATGCCGCGGGCCAGGCGGGTGGCGATGCGCAGTTCGGCGGCCGGGGCGGCGGGGCGCAGGATGGCCGGGAGGTTGTAGGCGATGTTCACCCCCACCTCGGCCAGCGGCGGATAGTTGTCGGAACAGAAGGCGTTGAGCGCCTCGGCGCTCCGTTTCGAGGTCCTGTTGGCGCGGAACAGCCGGTTCTGGAAATAGAGCGACACCTCGGGGACCACGGGCCGGCCGTCGCGCTGGGCCCCGGCGATCTCGATGGCCGTGATGAGGTTCTCGCGGCCGTCGGTGCGCAGTACGCCGATCGGAATCTGGCTGCCGGTGAAGACCACGGGCTTGGCGAGGTTCTCGAGCATGAAACTCAGCGCCGAGGCGGTATAGGACATGGTGTCGGTCCCGTGCAGTACGACGAAGCCGTCGTAGCGGGCGTAGTTGTCGCGGATCAGCCCGGCCAGCGCCGCCCAGTTCGACGGCTCGACGTTCGAGGAGTCGATCACGGGCGACATGGTCAGCACGTCGATGTCCACGTTGAGCCGCTTGAGCGAGGGAAACTCGTCGTAGATGCCGCTGAAGTCGAAGGGAACCAGCGCACCGGTCTCGGCGTCGGTCTTCATGCCGATCGTGCCGCCGGTGTAGATAATCAGGATGGAAGAGCGCATGTCGTCTTATTTCTCGTTGTTTTCGATGGTTTCGATCAGGAAGCTCACGGGCCGGAACCCGTCGTTGCAGGAGAGCATCGCCGAGGCGGGGTTCCGCATCCATCCGTCGTAGAAGTCCGTCGCGCCGTGCGCGAGCGCCATGACGAAGGGCGAAAGGGTCTGCCAGGCGCTTGGGCACAGCCCTTCGGGCCGCTGCATGCCGTCGGAGACGAAGACCTGCCCCTCGTGCAGGTCGCAGGCGTGCTCGATCGGGTTTTCGTAGCGTTCCATCAGGTCCTTGTGGCAGACCTTGCGGATGACGGTGATCCGGACGTTTTTCATGGGCGGGTGTCGTTTGGGGTTTTTCCGTGGCCGGACGGAGCGTCCTCCCGCGCGGGGGAGCCGGACGGCATCTGCGGCCGGCCGAACATCCGCCGGGCGTTGGCCGTCGTCGCGGCGGCGACCTCCTCCGGGTCGAGCCCCTTGATTTCGGCGACCTTGTCGCAGACGTAGCGCACGTAGGCCGATTCGTTGCGCCGGCCCCGGTGGGGGACGGGTGTCAGGTAGGGGCAGTCGGTCTCCAGCACGATGTCGCGCAGCTCCATTTCGCGCACGGTTTCCGCCAGGAGGCTCTTCTTGAAGGTCACCACGCCGCCGATGCCGAAGACGAAGTCGCCCAGCGTGCGCAGTTCGCGGTAGGTCGCGGCCGTGTCCGAATAGGCGTGGAAGACGCCCCGCAGGCCGCGGCCGCGGTACTCCCGGACGATCTCCAGCGTCTCGGGCCACGCCTCGCGGGTGTGGACGGCCACGGGCAGGCCGTATTGCAGCGCCAGGTCGATCTGCCGCCGGAAGGCCTCCGTCTGCTCCGCCCGGAAATCCCGGCTCCAGTAGAGGTCGAGACCGATCTCGCCCACGGCGCAGAAAGGCGGAATCCCTTCGGGCGGGGTTTGCAGGAGGCGTTCGACCGTCGCCAGCTCCTCCCGCCAGCGGGGATTGCCGTTCACCGACGTCGGGTGAAGCCCCATCATCGGAACGCACCGCCCGGGATGGCGGCGGCACAGCCCGAACAGCCGTTCGTGGCTGCCGGAGTCGATGGCCGGCAGCAGCAGGCGTTCCACGCCGGCTTCCGCGGCGCGGGCGAGCGCCTCTTCGCGGTCGGCGTCGAATTCGGGTTCGTACAGGTGCGAATGGGTGTCTGTCAGATTCATAGCTTCATGTAACGGTTTCCGGGAAGCTGGCGCACGGCGCCTGCCAGCTCCAGCCCGACGAGGAGCGTCGCCAGCGTTCCGGGGTCGAGGCCGCTCGCTCCGGCGAGGTGTTCGGTCGTGACGGGGTCGTTCGTGCGGAAGCATCCGAGCAGTCCCGCTTCGTCGGGCGTCAGCTCCGGCGTGGGAACCTTTTGCCGCAGCGTCGCGGGGTCGGGGCCGAGGTCCCACATGAGCTCCCGGACGATGTCTCCGGCCGTCAGCACCAGTTGCGCCTTGCGGTTGCGGATCAGGTGGTTGGTTCCGGCCGAGCTCCGGTCGGTGGCGCGTCCCGGCACGGCCATCACCGTCCGGTCGTAGGAGTCGGCGCAATGGGCCGTTACGAGCGACCCGCCGCTGTCGGGCGACTCGACGACGACGCATCCGGCGCCGAGCGCGGCGATGATGCGGTTGCGCGCGAGGTAGAACGACCCGTTCTGCTTCGTCTGCGACGGCAGTTCGGTGACCAGCGCGCCCCCGTGGTCCAGAATGTCGCGCGCCAGTCCCGCGTGCTGGGCCGGCGTGACCCCCGGAAGCGGATTGGCCAGCACCGCCACGGTCCGCACCCCTGCGGCGAGTGCGGCCCGGTGGGCCGCCGCGTCGATGCCGAAGGCCAGCCCGCTGACGATGCAGAGTCCCGGAACCCGTTCGGCCAGCCCTTCGATCAGCCTGTTGCACATGTGCTGGCCGTAGGGCGTCGCGTCGCGCGTCCCGACGACCGCAATGCAGCGGGCCGTCAGGGCTTCCGCATCGCCCTTGATGTACAGGACATGGGGGTAGTCGGGCGTCTCCCGCAGCAGGGCGGGGTATTGCGGGTCGGTCGATGCGACGGCTGTCAGGCCGTTGCGGCGGCAGTGCTCCAACTCCCGCTCCGCGGCCGGAAACCCCTTGCGGCGCACGATCTGCCGGGCCGCTTCGGGCCGGAGCGCCGCCCGGCCGGTCAGTTCCTCCTCGGTCGCGGCGAAGATCCGCGCGGCGCTGCCGAAACACTCCAGGAGGTGCACGGCGCTCTTCACGCCGATTCCCGGGGTCATCTGCAATGCTATATCTTCGGGGGACATGGCTCGCTGGATTCTTTTGACGAAGTAAAGGTACTGATTTTTGCGAAATAACATGAATCCTCGCACGAAATAACGTAAAGTTCGGCGGAAGTTTTGCAGATTCTGGAAATGTTTGTATATTTGCACTCCCGATGCGCCGAAGCGTTCGGCCGTCCGAGTTCCGGAGGAGCGGTTTTTGCCGGTCCGGGAAGGGCGGATCCGAAGAAAATAGGTTGGGTTTGTGTTGTAATTGTAATCGGCCGCACGGGATGGAACGAGTTGGTCTGATGGCCGAGTGGCTAGGCAAAGGTCTGCAAAACCTTGTACAGCGGTTCGAATCCGCTTCAGACCTCGCATAACCCCCTCTGCAATGCAGAGGGGGTTTTCATTTCCCCCCCCCTCCGCATTTTTCCGGAGCCGTGCTTTTTCGGGATTCCGCCTTTTCCGTGTTTTCAGGGGAAGGGAAGCTCTTCCGGAACCGTTCGGGCGGGGATGGCTGCCGGTCTTCTGCTCTCCGCGTGCGGTTCCGCGGATGCGGTTTCGGGCGAAACGGGTCGAAGGATGCCGTTCGGCGTCGTCCGGTCCCGGCGGGGGGCGGAGCGGGATGTGTCCGCCCCCGGCGGCCGTATTGCGCGGCGGCGGGAAAATCGAATGCCCCGGGCCTGCAAGGCCCGGGGCATCGGAATTCGGGGAGAGCGGGGCGTCAGCGCGCCTCAAGGAGGAAAACGGCGCTGTCGTAGATCCTGGAGAGTTTGGGGTTGAGACCCATGCGGGAGAGCAGTTCGCCGCTGAACGTGCCGCCGTCGAACCAGAAGCGGGGTTCCTCCGTATTCATTTCGCGCACGGTGTACCGGGTGTCGGGATCGAGTCCCCGGATGCGGAACTGCGGGACGGTGCGGCTCTGGTAGAGCAGGCAGTAGGTGAACACCACGGCCCGGCGCTTGTCTTTCGAGACATAGGCCAGTCCGTAACAGCCGTCCTCGTCGTAGGGCGAACCGATCCGGTAGAGGTCGCCCTGCATGACGATGTCGCGGTACTCCTTGTAGTCGGCGATGGCGCGGCGGGCCTCGGCGCGCTCCTCTTCGGTCATGTGCTTGGGCTGCAGCTCCATGCCGAGGCGTCCGGCGCACGCGATGTCGAACCGGAACTTGAGCGGCGTGGAGTTGCCCGTCTGGAGGTTGGGCGTCACGGAGACGTGCGAACCCATGACGAGCGCGGGGAAGAAGAGGCTCGTGCCGTACTGGATGCGGGTGCGCGAGAGCGCTTCGGTGTTGTCGCTCGTCCACACCTCGTCGAAGTACCGGAGCGCGCCGTACTCCACGCGCCCTCCGCCCGAGGCGCAGGACTGGATGAGCACGTCGGGGTATTTGGCGCGGATGCGCTCCATCACCTTGTAGAGTCCCTGCGTGTATTCGATCCAGAAGTGCGACTGTTCGTCGGGCCGCTGGAATGCGGAGCCGATGCTGTTCGCGCAGCGGTTGGCGTCCCACTTGATGTAGTCGATGTGTTCCGAGAGCCGCATCGTGTTGTCGAATACCCCGAAGACGAAGTCCTGCACCTCGGGGTTCGAGAGGTCCAGCAGCCATTGGCTGCGCGTCAGGGGCGCTTCGCGGCCGGGCGTGCGGACGATCCATTCGGGGTGCCTCTCGGCCAGTTCGCTGCGGGGGCTGACCATCTCGGGTTCGATCCAGATGCCGAATTTCAGCCCCTTGTCGTGGGCATAGGAGGCGATGTGGTCGATGCCTTCGGGCAGCTTCTCGCGGTTCACCTCCCAGTCGCCCAGCCCCGCCTTGTCGTTGTTGCGCGGGTATTTGTTGCCGAACCAGCCGTCGTCGAGCACGAACATTTCGAGCCCCATGGCCGCCGCGTCGTCGATCATGTCGGTCAGCGTCTTCGCGTCGAACGAGAAGGCCGCGCCCTCCCAACTGTTGAGCAGCGTGGGTGTGGGGACGTGGCCGTGCCATACGCCGTAGTTGCGGGCCCAGTCGTGGAGGTTGCGGCTCGCGCCGCCCGCGCCGTGGAACGAGTGGGTGTAGATCATCTCGGGGGTCGTGAACGACTCTCCGGGGCGGAGCCGGTATTCGGAGGCGTCGGGGTTGGCGCCCGCCAGCACGGTGAGCGTCTGACACTCGTCGAGTTCGAAGTTGAGGCGGAAATTTCCGCTCCAGGCCAGCGAGCCGGCGACGACCTCGCCGCAGTTCTCGTCGAAGCGGTCGTTGCCGAGCGTCAGCATGAAGGAGGGGTTTTCGGCGTGGGTCGTGCGCAGGCCGCGTGTCGAGGCGATGCTCTTCGATCCGTGGGTCAGCAGCGTGTGCTCCACCTGCGCTTCGCGCGTCCAGGCGCCGTGGAGGTGGGTCAGCAGGTATTTCTCGGCCCGCAGAGGCATCGCCGACGAGTAGAAGCTGTGCAGCGTCACGGGACCCTTCTCGCGGTTGCGGATGACGGCGCGGGTCGTGATGACGTTTTCGCGGGCGTAGGCCGTATAGACCAGTTCGACGTCCAGCGGCTGCACGGCGTCGGTCATGCGGACGACGGTTTCGGTCACGTTGTCGTCGGCCAGTTGTCGCGTCCGGTGCGAGACGTAGCGCAGTTCGGTGTTCAGGTCGCCGTCGGCGTGGGTCACGCGCAGGGCCGGTTCGTGGTAGTTGCGGCCGCCGAAGGCGGGGTAGGCCACGTCCTCGGTGTTGTGGTCGGGGTGGCGGTAGCTTCGGTATCCGGCCAGCGGGGCGGGGTCGTCGATGCGGCCTCCGAAGTGGAGGAAGCGGACCTCCTCTCCGGGGGCTGCGCTCAGGATGAGCGAAATGTCGTCGGTCCGGATGTCGATGATCCGTTGCGGGGCGGCGGTCTCCGCCGCGCCTGCCGTGAGGGCGGCGCCCAGGGCGCTCAACAGGTACGGTAGTTTTCTCATGTGAAAGGTTCGGTATTAACGCTGTGAAGGACAAAGATAGTAAAATGTCGAAATAAAACGAAATGTTCCGTAATTCCTCCGCGTTTCGATCCGTATGCGGCGCGGCGCCGTCGGAGGCCGCCCGCCTCTTTTGCTCCGTCCGGAGCGGAGGACGGCGGTTTTATTCCTATCTTTGGGCCGTAAACTCGTCCGGACGATGAAGAACAAGGATATTTTCACTTTCCGCGATGCGGAGAAACAGGCGGGCCCCGTGGCGTTCTCGACGATGCTCAAGCCGGCCGGTTCTGCCTGCAACCTCGATTGCGGCTATTGCTACTACCTCGACAAGGCCGCACAGTACGGCGGCCGGCAGGCGGTGATGGCGGACGACCTGCTGGAGCTCTACATCCGGCAGTACATCGAGGCCAACGAGGTTCCCGTGGTGACCTTTTGCTGGCACGGCGGCGAGCCGCTGCTGCTCGGCAGGGACTTCTACCGCCGGGCCGTGGCGCTCCAGCGGAAATACGCCGCGGGCAAGCGGATCGAGAACACGTTGCAGACCAACGGGACGCTGGTGGACGAGGCGTGGTGCGAGCTTTTCGCCGAAAACGGCTTCCTGGTGGGGCTGTCGCTCGACGGGCCGGAGGACATTCACGACGCATTCCGCCGGACGAAGGGCGGGCGCCCCACCTTCGCGCGCGTGATGCGGACGGTCGGGATGTTCCGGCGGACGGGCGTGGAGTACAATACGCTGAGCGTCGTGAACCGGGCCTGCGAGGGGCGCGGCGCGGAGATCTACCGCTTCTTCCGCGATACGGTCGGAAGCCGCTACATGCAGTTTCTGCCCGCCGTGGAGCATGTCGTCGATCGCGCGGGGCTGCACCGTCCGCTGATCGTTTCGCCGGAGACGCAGGGGGCGCGGCCGGCCGAATGGTCGGTGACGGCCGAGGGCTACGGGACGTTTCTGTGCGACATTTTCGACGAGTGGGTCGTCAGCGACGTGGGGCAGTGCTTCGTGCAGCTCTTCGACGCCACGTTGGCCCAGTGGTGCGGCGTGCAGCCGGGCGTCTGCTCGATGGGCGAGACGTGCGGCGATGCGCTTGTGGTCGAGCACAACGGCGACGTCTATTCGTGCGACCACTTCGTCTATCCCGAATACTTGCTGGGGAACATCCGCGAGACGCCGCTCGCGGAGATCTACCGCTCGCGCCGCCGGATCGACTTCGGACTGGCCAAACGCAATGCGCTGCCGGCCGAATGCCTGCGCTGCCGGTACTACTTCGCCTGCCGCGGCGAATGTCCCAAGCACCGGTTCGAGACCGGGTCGGACGGCTGCCGCAAGAATTCGCTCTGCGAGGGGCTTTTCCGCTATTTCCGCCATGCCGAGCCTTACATGGACTACATGCGCGACCTGCTCGCCCGCGAGCAGTCCCCCGCGTGGGTCGTGCCGTTCGCCCGGCGGCGCATGGGGCTGATGTAGGGCGTGCGGCCCGGACGCGAACGGAAGGGGCGCCGCTCGGAAGCGGCGCCCCTTCGTACGTGCAGGTCCTGTAAGCCGGGTTCTGTCCCCGGGGCGGACCCCGGGTCTCTGTCATTTATCTACGGCGGCGGTCTCCCGCCGTCTCAAGCAACCTACCCCCCGACATCGGGCGAGCAACCCTTGATTGCCGGTATACACGGTCTTGCAACCCACGGGACGTACTGCCGGGCGACATCGCTGCCCCCGCGGTGGGCTCTTACCCCGCCTTTTCACCCTTACCCGCCGGACACTCTCCGGAGCGCGGCCCGGAACCCCGAAGGCTCCGTCCGTTCCGCGAATGCCCGCCTGCGGGCGGTCGTTCTCTGTTACGCTCCCACAACCTCACGGCTGTCAAGTCATTAGCTTGCGTGGCGCTCTGCGTTGCCCGGACTTTCCTCTCCCGGCCGGCGGCCGGCAGCGACAGAGCGGACCTGCGCGGCAAAGATAGGTATTTCGGCGGGAAAAACCTGCTGCGGCGACGCATTTTTCCTCCGTGCGGCCGTCGGCTCTCCGCGCGGCCGCTCCGGCCCGGGCCCCGGGCGGTCGTTTTCCGCCTCCGTGCGGCGGTCAGAGGATGCGCTTTACGTAGCGGAAGAGTTTGTAGGGCATGTAGCGGAACGGCGGGTCGATCCAGGTCGGCGTCTCGACCACCGCACGGCGGTGCGAGAAGGCGTCGAAGCTGTCGCGGCCGTGGTAGCGGCCCATGCCCGAATCGCCCACGCCGCCGAAGGGCAGGTGCTCGTTGGCGATGTGCATGATCGTGTCGTTGAGGCAGGCTCCGCCCGAAGAGGTGCGCCGCAGTACTTCGCGGCCGCTCTTTTCGGGGCCGAAGTAGTAGAGCGCCAGCGGTTTTTCGCGTTCGGTGACGAACGCCACGGCCTCGTCCGTCGTCCGGAACGGGACGACCGGCAGCACGGGGCCGAAGATCTCCTCCCGCATGACCGGGGCGAGGGGATCGACCTCCGTGAGCAGCGTGGGTTCTATGTAACGTTCCGCGCGGTCGGTGCGGCCTCCGAGGCGGACCGTGCCCTGCGCGAGGTAGCTTGCCACGCGGTCGAAGGCCCGGTCGTTCACCAGCCGGACGTAGTGGGGGCTTTGCCGGGCGTCGTCGCCGTGCAGGCGCCGCAGCGCCCGGGCGTAGGCCGCGGGGAACGCATCGGCGAGCGATTCGTGGAGCAGCAGGTAGTCGGGGGCGATGCAGGTCTGCCCCGCATTGAGGGTCTTGCCCCATGCGATGCGGCGCGCGGCGGTCTCCACGTCGGCGCCTCGGTCCACGATGCAGGGGCTTTTGCCGCCCAGCTCCAGTATGACGGGCGTGAGGTGCCGCGCCGCGGCGGCCATGACGATCCGCCCCAGCGCGGGGCTGCCCGTGAAGAAGACGAGGTCCCAGCGCCGGTCCAGCAGCAGCGTATTGACGTCGCGGTTGCCCTCGACGACGGCGACGTAGCGCTCGTCGTAGATTTCGCCGATCATCGCGCGGAGCGTCGCCGAGACGTGCGGCGTGTAGGGCGAGGGTTTCAGTACGGCGGTGCAGCCCGCCGAGATGGCTCCGACGAGCGGGTTGAGCAGCAGTTGCACGGGATAGTTCCACGGCGAGACGATGAGCGCCGTGCCGAGCGGCTCGGAGAGGATGCGGCTCGCCGAGGGAAAGAGCTTGAGCGGCGAGGGCCGCCGCTCGGGGCGCATCCAGCGGCCGAGGTGGCGGAGGTGGTTCCTCACTTCGCTCCGCACGATGCTCAGCTCGGTGAGGCAGGCCTCCTCAGGGGATTTGCGCAGGTCCTGCCACAGGGCGTCGCAGAGCCGCCGCTCCCATTGCCGCAGCGCCTGCTCCATCCTTCGGAGCATGATGCGGCGGAAGTCGGCCGGGAGGGTGGCTCCCGAGCGGAAATAGTCCCGTTGTGCGGCGTGGATCGCCGCGATGCGTTCGGCGGAGGTGTTTCCCAGAGGCATGGCGGTGGGGATCGTTTTATCCGGTGAAGCGGTCCGTCGTGCGGTAAATGCCGGCCCGGCGGTCTATGACGGGACCGAACAGGTACGCGGGAGCGCGCCCTGCGTGAAGCGGCGCGGATGGAATCCCCGCGGGATGCCGCGGGGCGTGCTCCCGCGTCCGAGGGCCGTCCGTCCCGTGATGGGCCCGATGCCGGAGCCGCCGCCGGTGACGGGCACGCATTTGTCCTTGAACCGGGTCATAGGCCGGGCTCTTTCCGTTCCGGTTCGCGGAAGATGTTCAGGTGCGCCAGCAGCGGATTCCGTCGGTCGAGCACCAGGAATTCCGCCAGAAGCAGGACGAGCGCCGCCAGGAGCAGGTATTGGTACTGTTCGTTGAACTCCTCGAAACGGACCGTCGAAAGCTCGGAGCGCTCCATGTCGTTGATCTCCCGCACGATCTCGTCCAGGCCGATGTCCTGCTTCGTGGCGCGGACGTAGGCGCCGCCCGTCGTCTCGGCGATCTTCGAGAGCATCTCCTCGTTGAGCTTCGAGACGACCATCTCGCCCTGCTCGTCCTTGATGAATTCGCCGTCGATCTGGATCGGCGCGCCTTCGGGCGTGCCGATGCCGATGGTGTAGATGCGGATGCCCTGCCGGGCGGCGCGTTCGGCCACGGCCAGGGCGTCGTCCTCGTGGTTCTCGCCGTCGGTGATGAGCACCACGACGCGGCCGTGCCCCGCTTCCGTCTCGCCCGAGAAGGCGAGCAGCGCCTGTTCGAGGGCCTTGCCGACGGCCGTGCCCTGCACCGGCACGAGCGACGGGTCGATCCGCCGCGCGAAGGCCCGCGCCATGCGGTAGTCGGAGGTGATCGGCAGCTGCACCTTCGGCTCGCCGGCGAAGACGATCAGTCCCACGCGGTCCTGCCGCAGCCCCTCGAAGAGCTTGCCGATGGCGTATTTGGTCCGTTCGAGGCGGTTGGGTTCGAAATCCTCGGCGAGCATCGAGTTCGAAACGTCCACCGCGAGCATCATCTCGATCCCCTGCGCCTTCTCCTCGCGGAGTTTGGAGCCCAACTGCGGCCGCGCCGCGGCCAGCGCCGTCAGCGCCACGGCGGTGCAGAAGAGGACGAACCTGAATTTCACGCGCCCGGTGGAGACCTCGGGCATCAGTTCGCCGAGAGTCTCCGGGCGGCCGAAGCGGGCGAGCCGCCTGCGGCGGTTGCGCATCGCCAGCCAGAAGAGCGCGACGAGCGCCGGGACGGCTGCGAGCAGCCAGAGGTATTGCGGATTTGCGAATCGGAACATAGCGGTCTTTTCTTTACGGAATCCGTTTCAGCACGAGATTCGAGAGGAGGAATTCGAGCAGCAGGGCTCCGAGGGCCGCCAGTGCCCACACGAGGAACCGCTCGTGGTAGGAGATGCGCTCGGTGACCTCCACCTTGCTCTTTTCCAGCTGGTTGATTTCGTCGTAAATGGCTTTGAGCTTGGCGTTGTCCGTGGCGCGGAAGTATTTGCCTCCCGTCAGGTCGGCCATGGCACCGAGCGTCTTCTCGTCGATCTCGACCTTGGCCATCACCACGTCGCCCGTGGGCTGTCCGTAGATGTCCACCGCCGGGTAGGGGGCCGTGCCTTCGGTTCCGACACCGATCGTATAGACGCGGATACCCTGCGCCCGGGCGATTTCGGCGGCGGTCATGGGAGCGATCTGTCCGCGGTTGTTCACGCCGTCGGTCAGCAGGATGATGACCTTCGACTTGGCCTCGCTCTCGCGCAGGCGGTTGATCGCCGTGGCCAGTCCGTTGCCGATGGCCGTGCCGCTGTCGTCGATCAGTCCGCTGCGGATGCGCGCCAGGAGCGTCTGGAGCGTGCTCTGGTCCGTGGTCAGGGGGCTTTGCGTGAAGGCTTCGGCGGCGAAGACCACCAGTCCGATGCGGTCGCCGTAGCGGTCGGCGACGAACGAGCCGGCCACCTCCTTGGCGGCCGTGATGCGGTCGGGCCGGAAGTCGCGGGCGAGCATCGAGGCCGAGACGTCGATGGCCAGCACGATGTCGATGCCTTCGGTGTTCGTGCGGACGTTCTGTTCGATGTCCTGCGGCCGTGCCAGCGCCACGACGAGCAGCGCGAAGGCCGCCGCACGCAGCGCGAAGGGCAGGTGGCGCAGGTAGTGGCGCACGGTTTTCGGTGCGTGCAGAACGCCTGCCACGGTCGAGATCCGGATCGCGGCGCCGCCCTGCATCGTGCGCCAGACGTAGTAGGCGGTCATCGGCGCGAGCAGCGTGAGCAGCCACAGATAATGGGGTGATGCGAATTGCATGGTCGTTTCGTTTTTTTACCAGTTCTTCCTGCCGCGGACCACGACGCCCCGTTTCTCCTTGAGTTTCTCCTGCGTCTTGTCCTCCTGGGCCTGGATGGCGTCGAGAATCTGCTCCTGCTCCTGCGGCGAGATGCCCGGAGCCTGCTGCGGCGAACCCTGTGCGTCGCCCTGCTCCCCCTTGTCGGATTGCGGGGGCTGCTGCTGCGGGTTTCCGTCCTGCCCGGGATCCTTCCGGTCCTGCTGCCCCTGCTGCGGGTCCTGCCGTCCCTGTCCCTGCTGCGGATTCTGCTGCCCCTGCTGGTTCCGATCCTGGTTCTGGTTCTGATTCTGGTTCTGCTGGTCGTTGCCGCCTCCGCCGTTCTGGTCCTGGTCGAGCAGCCGCTTGGTGTAGGCGTAGTTGTACTTGGCCTCCATGTCGGACGGGTTCAGCCGCAGCGATTGCTTGTAGCTTTCGAGCGCCTCCTTGTACTTCTGCTGCTTGAACTGCGCGTTGCCCAGATTGTAATAGGCTTCGGCCAGCTCCGTCTCCGGACGCAGCGTGTCGGCGGCGGCCTGCCGGAGGGTCTGTTCGGCGCGGTCGAAGCGTTCGGCCTTGTAGAGGGCGTTGCCGAGGTCGTAGGTGGCCTCGAACTGCCCCGGGACGGCTTCGAGCGCCTGCTCGTAACGGCGGATCGACTCCTCGTAATTGCCCTTGGCGTACTGCCGGTTGCCTTTGCGGACCAGCGAACGTTCGGGCATCTGCTGCGCTCCGGCCGCGGCGGCCGTGAGCAGGAACAGGAGCGTATAGAGTGACTTCTGCATCGTTGTCGCGGTTTAGTTTTGCGTCGGGTCCGCCTCTCCGGCCGGGGTCTCCTCCTCGACGGGTTTGGTCTCCTCGACGAAGTAGTAGGCTTTCAGATAGTCGGCCTCGTTCTCCTCGGCCGGCGGCGTCGCCTTGGCGAATTTCACCAGATCGGCGTCGCGCAGGATCGCCGTGAGGTCCATGCGGGCCTTGTCCGGAAGCTCCTCCGCGCGCATCGCGTCGATGATCTCGTCGGAGGTCATCTCCATCGCTCCGATGTCCCAGCGCGCCGCGATGTAGGTGCGCAGGATGTCCGTCAGTCCCGAATAGTACTGTTTGTGGCGGTTGTTCTGCCACAGTTTCTGGTTGTGGAGCGCTTCGAGCGCCTGGATGGCCGCGACGTGCGGCGGCAGCGGCGGGGCGGGTTTGAACAGGTCGCCGAGCCGTTTGCCGCGGGCCGCGAGCCAGCGGTGGAGGGCGTAGGCCGCGGCGGCCAGCAGCGCGAGCGCCAGCAGGCTCCAAAGGACGTAGCCGCGGATCTCGCGGAACCGGAACGGCAGGGTGCGCTGTCCCTTCAGGTCGTAGATCGACTGCGACGTGGAGTCGATCTGGAACGTCGTCACCTCGAGATAGACCGAGTCGCGGCTCGAAAGCGTGTCGAGGATGTTCTTGTCGGCGTAGAGCACCCGCGCCGTGCCGAGGTTGTAACGGCCCTCGTCGAAGGCCGCGAGGCGGTAGCGCTTGCGCAGCTTCAGGCGGCGGCCGTCGCGTTCGAGCGTATCGACCGGCAGGCTCTCGACCACCTCGATCTTGCCGTCCCGGTCCTCGAACTCCGGGAACTCCACCACCTGCACGAGGTCCTTCTCCACGTCGATCACCAGATCGAAGCGGTCGCCGATCAGAATGCTGTCGGGTTCGGCGTGCGCCGTGACCGTCGGCGTGTTCTGCGCCGCGGCCGGCACGCCGGCCAGCAGGAGGAGCGTTGCTAAGAGTCGTCTCATCGCTGTTTGAAGAGTTTCATCAGTTCGGCCACGTAGTCCCCGTCGGTGGAGATCGTCGCCGTGTCGATACGGTTGTGCTTGAGCGTCTGCTCGATGCCGGCGCTGCGCCGTCTCCACGATTCGGCGTAGTGCTCGCGCACGGCGCGCGAGGAGGTGTCCACCCAGACCTTGCGCCCCGTCTCGGCGTCGCGCAGCTCGACGATGCCCACGTCGGGCAGCTCCGTCTCGCGCGGGTCGTAGATGCGGATGCCCACCAGGTCGTGCCGTCCGCCGGCGATCTTCAGCGCGTCGTCGAGGGCCGAGCGGTCCTGCGAGGAGTCCATGAAGTCCGAGAGGATGAAGGTCGTGCAGCGCTTCTTGTTCACGTTGGTCAGGAAGCGCACCGGCTCGGAGAGCTTCGTGCCCGCGGATTCGGGGCGGAAGCCGATGAGTTCGCGGATAATCATGAGGATGTGGCTGCGCCCCTTCTTCGGGGGGATGAACTTCTCGACCTTGTCCGAAAAGAAGATGCACCCCACCTTGTCGTTGTTCTGCGCGGCCGAGAAGGCCAGCACGGCGGCGATTTCGGTGATGATGTTTTTCTTGAGCCGCTCCGTCGTGCCGAACATGCGCGACGCGGAGACGTCCACGAGCAGCATCATCGTCAGCTCGCGCTCCTCCTCATAGACCTTGATGTGGGGCTTGCGCGAGCGGGCCGTCACGTTCCAGTCGATGTCGCGCACGTCGTCGCCGGCGCGGTACTCCCTCACTTCGGAAAACGACATGCCCCGCCCGCGGAAAGCCGTGTGGTACTTTCCGGCGAAGATCTCGTTCGAAAGACCGCGCGTCTTGATTTCGATCTTCCGGACCCGTTTCAGAATATCGTTTTCGCTCTCCTGCATCGTCAGGGTACGATTACGTTGTTCAGGATGTCGGTGATGATCTCCTCCGAGGAGATGTTCTCGGCTTCGGCCTCGTAGGTCAGGCCGATACGGTGGCGCAGCACGTCGTGGCAGACGGCGCGCACGTCCTCGGGGATGACGTAGCCGCGGCGGCGGATGAAGGCGTAGGCGCGGGCGGCCCTGGCCAGCGAGATCGACGCACGGGGCGAGCCGCCGTAGGCGATCAGGTTCTGCAACTTCCCGAGGTTGTACTCGGCCGGCTCGCGCGTGGCGAAGATGATGTCGATGATGTACTTCTCGATCTTCTCGTCCATATAGACGTCCTCGACCACCTTGCGGGCCTTTACGATGTCTTCGGGCGCGATCACCTTGTTCACCGCGGGCATGCCCGTGCCGGCGAGGTTCATGCGCACGATGTCGCGCTCCTCCTGCTTGTTGGGGTAGGAGATCTTGGCCTTGAGCATGAAACGGTCCACCTGCGCCTCGGGCAGCGGATAGGTTCCCTCCTGTTCGAGCGGGTTCTGCGTGGCCAGCACGAGGAAGGGCTGCGGCAGCGGGTAGGTGTCGTCGCCGATGGTCACCTGCCGCTCCTGCATCGCCTCGAGCAGCGCCGACTGCACCTTGGCCGGCGAGCGGTTGATCTCGTCCGCCAGCACGAAGTTGGCGAAGACGGGACCCTTCTTGACCACGAAATCCTCGTTCTTCTGCGAGTAGATCAGCGTGCCCAGCAGGTCGGCGGGCAGCAGGTCGGGAGTGAACTGGATGCGCGAGAACCCGGCATCCACGGCACGGGCCAGCGTGGTGATGGCCAGCGTTTTGGCGAGTCCCGGCACGCCTTCGAGCAGGATGTGTCCGTTGGAGAGCAGACCGATCAGCAGCGTATCGACCAGATGGCTCTGTCCGACGATGACCTTGCCCATTTCGGTGCGCAGCGTATCGACGAAGACCGATTCGCGTTCGATGCGCTCGTTGAGTTCCTTGATGTTGATGACTTCGCTCATGTTTTATCGTTTGTTGTATCGTTGTCGCGGTTACCCTTTTAACGTTCGTCATGCAAAGTTATTATTTTTCCCGAAAAATTCTTCGCCGATTCTTATTAACTTTGCCCGCATGGAATCCAACGAATCGAAAATCCTGCAAGGGCTCAATCCGGCCCAGCGGGACGCCGTGGTCAATTTCGACTCCCCGTCGCTCATCATCGCCGGGGCCGGCTCGGGCAAGACCCGCGTGCTGACCTCGCGCATCGCCTACATGATCGAGCGGGGCGTGGCGCCCTTCAACATACTCGCCCTGACCTTTACGAACAAGGCCGCCGAGCAGATGCGCGAACGCATCGCGCAGATGCTGCCCGACAACCGCAGCCGCCATATCCGCATGGGAACCTTCCACTCGGTCTTCTCGCGCATCCTGCGCGAAAACGCCGGACGGATCGGCTTCCCCGAGTCGTTCACGATCTACGACTCCTCGGACAGCCGGAACCTGGTCAAGACCGTGGTCCGCGAGCTGAACCTTCCGGACGAGAAGTACAAGCCCAACGCCGTGGCCTCGCGCATATCCTATGCCAAAAACTGTCTGGTGACCCCCGGGGCCTACCTGGCCAATTCGGCCTATGCGGCCGAGGACCGGCAGATGCAGATTCCCGAGTTCGGCAACATCTACAACATCTACTGCCAGCGCTGCAAACGCAACGGGGCGATGGACTTCGACGACCTGCTGCTGCAAACCAACGTGCTGCTGCGCGACTGTCCGGACGTGCTGGCGCGCTACCAGGAGCAGTTCAAATACATTCTGGTGGACGAGTACCAGGACACCAACTATGCGCAGTACGTCATCATCCGCCGTCTGTCGCAGACCCATTCGAAAGTCTGCGTCGTGGGCGACGACGCGCAGTCGATCTACTCGTTCCGCGGGGCCAAGATCGAGAACATCCTCTCTTTCCAGAAGGACTACCCCTCGGCGAAGGTCTTCAAGCTCGAACGGAACTACCGCTCGACGCGCACGATCGTCGATGCGGCCAACTCGGTGATCGTCCGCAATTCGAAGCGCATGGAGAAGCACTGCTTCTCGGAAGGGGCCGAGGGGGAGAAAATCCGCATCCTGAAGGCCTACACCGACCGCGAGGAGGCCGAGATGGTCGTCTCGGACCTGCGCGACAAGGTGCGTGCGGCGGGCGCCGAATGGTCCGAAGCGGTGATTCTCTACCGCACGAACAACCAGTCGGCCGTGCTGGAGGACAACCTCCGCCGCCGCGGCATCCCCTACCGCATCTACAAGGGTTCGTCGTTCTACGACCACAAGGAGATCCGCGACATGCTGGCCTATATCCGGCTGGTCATCAACCCGCGCGACGACGAGGCGTTCCGGCGCATCGTGAACTACCCCGCGCGGGGCATCGGCGACACGACCGTGCAGCGCATCGCGCAACTGGCCGCCGAACGGGGCGTGTCGATGTGGGAGGCGGTCGATGCGCTGGTCGCCGAACCCGCGGCCGACGCCGTGCCGCGGGCCATCGCCCGCAAGGCGGCCGACTTCGTGGCGATGATCCGTTCGCTGTCGCTGGCCCGCAACGACAAGGGACTGTACGACTTCGGCCTGGAGGTCGCCTCGCGGTCGGGCATTCTGGCCGCCTACCGTGCGGAGAACACGCCCGAGGCGGCTTCGGCGCTGGACAATATCGAGGAGCTGCTCAACTCGATGCAGGAATTCAGGGAGCGCTGCGACGCCGAAATCCGCAACGGCGAACGCAGCCCCGGGGAGGAGGCCACCATCGAGGAGTGGTTGCAGCAGATGATGCTGATGACCGACATGGACAAGGACAACCCCGAGGACCGGAACAAGGTGACGCTGATGACGGTCCATTCGGCCAAGGGGCTCGAATACGAATACGTTTACATCGTGGGCATGGAGGAGAACCTCTTCCCGTCGCTGCGGGCCGCCGAGTCGGCCGACGGCATCGAGGAGGAGCGGCGGCTCTTCTACGTGGCCCTCACGCGGGCCAAGGTCGCGGCGACGCTCTCCTATGCCGAGATGCGTTTCCGGTGGGGCAACATGGAGTTCTCGCGGCCGAGCTGCTTCCTGCGCGAGATCGACCCGCGGTATGTGGAGTCCGACGTCGATTTCGCTCAGGAGGCGGTGCGCCGCCGGGCCGACGACGGGGAGGGCTCCTCGGCGCTCGACGAGCTGCGCCGCCGGTACGACTACCGTTACCAGCAGCGGCGGCAGGACGGCGCGGGCGGTTACGGCGGTCCGCGCGGCGGAAATGCCGGCGTCCGGTCCGGAGGAGGTCCGGACGCGGCGGGACGGGGAGCCTACGGCGGCGGTTCGGCCGGCCGGAGCGCTTACGGCGGCGGCCGTTTCGGCGCCCCCTCCGACGGCGAGTCGGGCGTTGCGCGGCGTTTTCCGCGCCCGGCGCAGCCGCAGTCGCAACCCCGCGCGCAGCGTTCCGCCGCGCCCGATCCGGCGCTGGT
Organism: Alistipes dispar; assembly: GCF_006542685.1. Lineage (NCBI taxonomy): Bacteria > Pseudomonadati > Bacteroidota > Bacteroidia > Bacteroidales > Rikenellaceae > Alistipes > Alistipes dispar. The sequence continues at coordinate 1,513,110 of NZ_AP019736.1, forward strand.
GCAGCCGCCGCGCCCTTCGGTGGACGGAATGCGCCGCGTCGGCGTGCGGCAGGCGATGGACGGCGGACCGGCGGCCGGGAGTGCGGCGCCCGCGAGCGGCGGATATGCCGTGGGGGAGCGTGTCGAGCACCCGAAGTTCGGGGTGGGCATCGTGCGCCGCATCGAGACCCTGGCCACGGACCACAAGCTGGTGGTGGCGTTCGACAACGCCGGCGAGAAGACGCTGCTGGCCAAATTCGCCAAACTGACCAAACTCGGATGACGATGCAGACGCCGCTCGTATCGGTCTGCATGACCGCCTACAACCACGAACCCTACCTGCGGGAGGCGATCGAAGGGGTGCTCGCGCAGCGGACGGATTTCGCCGTGGAGCTGGTCGTGGGCGAGGATTGCAGCACGGACCGCACGCGGGCGATCGCCGAGGAGTACGCCGCCGCCTGCCCCGGCCGCGTGCGGCTGGTGACGGGGCCCGAAAACATCGGCTGGCGGGCCAACTACCTCCGCACCTTCGAGGCGTGCCGCGGGAAGTACGTGGCCTACTGCGACGGCGACGACTGGTGGTGCGACCCCGGGAAGTTGCAGCGGCAGGTCGATCTGCTGGAGGCCGACCCGGCGTGCGGCATGTGCTACACGCGGGCCGACAACTTCTATCAGGCCACGGGCCGCCGGGAGCCGGACGAGGAGGTGCACTTCACCGATTTCGGCCGCCTGCTCCGCAGCCTGACGATCTGCAATTGCACGACCGTGGCGCGGCGGGAGCTGATCGCCCGCTATTACGACGAGGTGCGCCCCGCGGAGCATCCCGAGTGGTGTACGGACGACGCGCCGATGTGGCTCTGGTTCGCGGCCCGCAGCCGGATCGGCTACCTTCCGGTCGTGACGGCCGTGCACCGCCGCCTGCCCGACAGCGTGAGCCACAGCACGGCCTACCGCCGGAGGATCGCCTTCTGCGACTCGCTCATGGACATAAGCCTCTGGTTCGACGCCCGCTACGGCGACGGCAGCCGCCGCTTCGCCCTGCTGCGCAAGCGCTCCTCCGTGGCGTTGTGGGTGCTGTCGTACAACGGTCCGGTCGGGGAGTACCTCGCCCGCTGGTGGCGCGACCTGCGCGCCTGTCCCCGTCTGGCGCTCTGCCCCGAAGGGGCGGGGCTGCTGGTGAAGAAAATTCTGTTCCGCCGATCCAAAAAGAAGAAGATATGACTGTCAGACAGCGTTACGACGGCATCGTCGCCTGGTTTTCGGAGCACATGCCCGCGGCCGAAAGCGAATTGCGCTACAAGGACCCCTACCAGTTGCTGGTGGCGGTGATCCTCTCGGCGCAGTGCACCGACAAGCGGGTGAACATGACCACGCCGGCCCTGTTCGAAGCCTTCCCGACCCCGTTCGAGATGGCGAAGGCCACGGCCGAAGAGATTTATCCCTACATCCGGAGCATTTCCTATCCCAACAACAAGGCGAAGAACCTCGCGGCGATGGCGCGGATGCTCTGCTCGGAGTTCGGCGGCGAAGTCCCGTCCGATCTGGAGCAGATGCAGCGGCTGCCCGGCGTGGGCCGCAAGACGGCCAACGTGCTCGGGGCGGTGTTGTGGCAGAAGGAGGTGATGCCGGTCGATACGCACGTCTTCCGCGTGTCGGAGCGCATCGGCCTCACGACCGGCTCGAAGACGCCGCTCCAGACCGAGCTGACGCTCGAGAAGCATATTCCGGGCCATCTGCTGCCCGTCGCGCATCACTGGCTGATCCTGCACGGCCGCTACGTCTGTACGGCCCGTGCCCCGAAGTGCGGCGAGTGCGGCATCAGCGCGTGGTGCCGGAAGTACGCCGCCGACCGCCGGGCGAAGCGGGCGGAGCGGGATGGGGAGTAGCCCCCTGAATGGCGCTCCCTGCGGGTTTGCGGCGTAGTCCCGCGTGGTTTCCGGGCGGATGTCGGGAGAATTTCCGGCCGACGGCCGGAAAGCGGGCGGGTGCCGCGCATCCGCGGGCCGCACGGCGGCGGTTTGGTATCTCCCTCTTTTTTGTTACCTTTGTCCGACTGTTATTAGCGAAGGAGGTCCGGAATGAAGTTATCGGAAAAGCATATCGGCTCACTGCGGGAGCTGCTCGCGCGGCCCCGGCTGCGGATCGTGACCGTCTCCCACGCCAACCCCGACGGCGACGCCGTCGGTTCGTCGCTCGCCTGGGCCGAGGTGCTGCGGGGACTGGGCCACGAGGTGACGTGCATCGTGCCGAACAAATACCCCTATTTCCTCGACTGGATGCCGGGCATCGGCGAGGTCGTGGTCTTCAAGACCGACGCCGAAGGGCGCGCGGCGAAGGCCGTGGCCGAGGCGGATGCGATCTTCTGCCTCGATTTCAACGCCGTTTCGCGTCTCGAGATCCTGAGCGCGACGATCGAGGCGAACACGACGGCCTGCCGCGTGCTGATCGACCACCACCTGCAACCCGACGAGGGTTTCGACATCGTTTTCTCGCATCCCGAGGCGTCGAGCACCTGCTTTCTGGTTTACTGCCTGGTCGAGGCCCTCTACGGCCGGGAGGCGGTGACGCGGCGGATGGCCGAACTGCTCTACGTCGGGATGATGACCGACACGGGCAACTTCGCCTTTTCGCACCTCACGCCCGAGCTGTTCCGCGCCGTGGCCGCGCTGGCCGAGACGGGCATCCGGATTCCCGAAATCTACAACAACGTCTATAATGCCTACACCGAAGGCCGCGCGCGGCTGTTCGGCTATGCCATCAACCGCAAGATGAACCTCATAGAGGACGGTACGGTGGCCTACATGTCGCTGATGGAGAACGAAATGCGCCGTTTCCAGTTCCAGCAGGGCGACAGCGAGGGGTTCGTCAATTACGCCCTGACGATCAAGAAGGTCAAAATGTCGGCCATGTTCCTCGCGCACCGCAAGTTCATCCGCATCTCCCTGCGTTCGCGGGGCGACGTGGACGTCAATCTCTTCGCCCGCAGGTATTTCAACGGCGGCGGACACAAGAACGCCGCGGGCGGCAAGTCGTTCCTGACGATGCAGGAGACGATCGACCACTACGTGCGCTCCGTGCGTGAGTTCGCCGAAGAGGGCCGTCTCGGCTGACGGCCATGGACGATTTCCGTCTGAAAGTCTTCATCACGGCAGCCCGGACGCTGAGTTTCACGCGGACCGCCGAACGGCTCTATATCTCCCAGCCCGCCGTGAGCAGACATATCGGCGAACTGGAATCGCGTTACAGGGTTCCCCTCTTCGTCCGCCGCGGCAGCCGCCTGGAGCTGACCGCTGCCGGGCAGGTGCTGCTCGAGGCCGCCGGACGCATCTCCGACGACTACCGCCGGCTGGAGTACGAAATGAGCCTCTGCGCGAACCAGGCCGAGGGCGAGCTGCGTCTCGGGGCCAGCACGACCATCGCACAATACCTGCTGCCGCCGGCGCTGGCGCGCTTCACGGCGCGTTTTCCCGGCGTGCGGGTTTCGGTCCTGTCGGGCAACAGCGGCCAGATCGAACGGGCGCTGGCCGACCGCGAGATCGACCTGGGCATGGTCGAGAGCGTCAGCCGCCGGCAGGGGTTGCACTACACGCTCTTCCGGCCCGACGAGCTGGTGCTGGTGGCGCGTCCGGGCGGGAGGTACGCCCGCACGGAATCCGTGACGCCCGAGGCGCTGTGCCGGATTCCGCTCGTGCTGCGCGAGGACGGCTCGGGGACGCTCGAGGTGATCGCCGCGGCGCTGGCCGGGGTCGGACTGCGGCTCTCGCAGCTCGAGGTGGCGATGCGGCTGGGCACGACCGAGGGAATCAAGTCCTTCGTCCGCAACAGCGACGCGATGGCCCTCGTGTCGGTGATCTCGGTCGTGGACGAGCTGCGCAGCGGGGCGCTGCGGATCGTGGACATCGAGGGACTGACCCTGACGCGCGACTTCTCGTTCGTGCACCTCGCGGCGGAGCCCGTGCCGCTCGCCCGGCAGTTCGCCGACTTCGCCCTGTCCGGTCTCTGACGGTCCGGCGCCCTCCGTCATAACACGAAGTTATTTCGCATAACGAAATCTTGTTGTATTTCAGGCATAAACGCGCGATCTTTGCCTCCGGTATTCTTGAAAAGTCGTCGGGAGGCGTCTCCTCCGACTCAAATTGCGAAACGTTATGCTGGAAAAAGGTAACAGAGCCAATACGCTGCACGGGATTCTGCTCATTGCGCTCTTTTCGTTCGCGGCGTTCTACATCGCCGGATTCCCCTTCGTCAAACGGCTCTCGCTCAGCCCCCTGATCGTCGGCATCGTGCTGGGGATGCTCTATGCCAACAGCCTGCGCAACCGGCTTCCCGAAACATGGGTTCCGGGCATCCGGTTCTGCACGAAACAGGTACTCCGCTGGGGCATCATTCTCTACGGTTTCCGCCTGACGCTGACGCAGGTGGCGGCCGTCGGGCTTCCGGCCGTCGCGGTCGATCTGGTCGTCGTGGCGGGAACGCTTCTGGGCGGCGTCGCGCTCGGGCGGCTGCTGGGAATCGACCGCGACACGGCGCTGATGACCTCGACGGGCAGTGCGATCTGCGGCGCGGCGGCCGTGCTGGGCGCCGAGCCGGTGGTGCGGTGCGAGGGGTACAAGACCGCCGTCGCCGTCTCCACGGTGGTCGTTTTCGGCACGCTCTCCATGTTCCTCTATCCGGTCATGTACCGCACGGGCCTGCTCGGCGGCATGACCGACACGGAGGTGGCCGTCTATACCGGAAGCACGCTGCACGAGGTGGCGCACGTGGCCGGGGCGGGCAATGCGATGGATCCGACCGATGCGCTGGGCATCGCCGGGGTGGCCACCATTACCAAGATGATCCGTGTCATGCTGCTGGCCCCCGTGCTGGTGGTCATGAGCCTGCTGCTGGCGGGCCGGCGGCGCACGCCGGGCGGAGCGGAAGCGCGGGGGCGGATCGCCGTGCCGTGGTTCGCCTTCGGGTTTCTGGGTGTGATCTGCCTCAATTCGCTGCTGCAATACGTGTGCGGTGCGGAGAGCGTCCGGGAGATTCCGCTCAACGGCGCCGTCGAGTACCTCGACACGTTCCTGCTGACGATGGCCATGACGGCGCTGGGGACGGAGACGAGCATCGACAAGTTCCGTCAGGCCGGGGCGAAACCCTTCGTGCTGGCGGGGCTGCTCTACGTCTGGCTGGTTGTGGGAGGGTATTTCGTGACGAAGGGGCTGGTCGGCATGTTTTAGGACCGGTCCCGGTCCGGAAATGCGAAGCGGGCGGAACCTCCGGAGGTTCCGCCCGCTTTCCGTGTCGTTGCGGCGGGAACAGGTTCGGACTGCATGCGGTTGCCGTTGCCGGGGAGGTCCGGTTCCGCCTACGGAAGCCGGGGAAGCTGCGGGGCCTCGTGCTCGGTGTAGCGCAGCACCGTCTCGCGGACGAAATCGGCGAAGCGGCGGGCCTCGTCGTCGGTCAGCGGCGAAGGATAGCTCATCAGCACCAGCCTGTGCTGCTCGAAGGGGCGGCGGAACGAAGGGTGGATGTACTCGTGCGGATTCTCGACGAAGCCGAGCCGCCGGTAGAAATGCAGCCGCCGGATCGAGATTTCGTCCGCCGGAGGGTCGATCTCCAGAATGACGCGCCGGCCTTCGCAGAAGGCCGCGAGGGCCTTCGAACCCATGTTCCGGCCGCGCAGGGCGGGCGATACGGCGAGGTGTTCGACATAGTGCCATCCGTCGCCCTGCCAGTGGTAGAGGATGCCGACGAACTCATCGCCGCACCAGATGCCGTCGGCCCGGAAGTGCGGATCCCGGAGGGCGCGGACGTGGTCCTCCTCGGAGCGCTGCTCCTTGTAGGGGAACGACCGGCGGTAAATCTCCATTGCTTCGGCCCATCCCCTGTCGGCGGGGGAGGTAAAGGGGATGAATTGCAGTTCTTCTGTCATGGTTCCGTATTTTTCCCGCAAGATACGACGAATTCCGTACATATCCTAATCCGCCGCCGGGGGAGGCGGGACCGCATCCCGGCGGGGAGGGGCTCCGGCGTCCGGTTCCCGGAATTTCCGCAGTGCCTGCCTCCCCGGTTCTCCGGATGTCTTCCCGATTTTCCGGATATTCTGCTCCGGAATGCCGGCCGTCTGTGCCCTGCCCTGCGAAGACGCCCCTTCCGGTTCTCCGGAAGGGGCGTCCTGCGCTGCGTGCCGCCGCGTCAGTTCGACGTGGGGAATTTGTAGGTCACGGCCACGGGCTTCTCGCAGATGCCTTCATACTTTTTAACCTGCTCCAGCGTCTTCAGGTTGTAGATGTAGAGGCTGCCCGGCTTGCGGTCGGTCGCCGCGGGGTTGTAGGTGGCGATCAGCAGCAGGTCGTCATCCACGGTCGTGGCCGAGGTGGAGGGCATGGCGTTCGAGCAGATGGCCATGATCCGTTCGCCTTCGGGAAGCGTGATGTCCGGCCGGTCGCCCTCGGCCGGAAGCGTCGGGGTGACGCTGAGCATCGCCCAGTGGTAGATTTTGTCGTCGTAGTTGTAGTAGATGTTGTTGCTTACCTTCGTCGGGACCATCGTGGAGTTCCGGTCGATCAGCATGGGGCGCGACTCGTCGTATTCGAGCACGGTGCTCTGCGACGAGATGCCGGAGTTGGACTTGATGATCTGCACCTTGCGCGGCTCTCCCGCCGTCGAGCGGGCGATGACGTAGTACTCCTCCGTGCCCACGCGGGTTCCGGCGGCGTTGATTACCTCGTAACCGTCGGGGACGCCGAATCCCTTGATGTTCGAGTTCGGAAAGCCCACCACGCCGCTCTCGCTGAACATGAGCGGCACGCGCGTGCCCTGCACGGTGTTGGCGTAGTAGCTCTGGTAGCCGTATTTCACCGGATAGGGCGTCTGACGCACGGCGAGCAGGTCGGAGGCGAATTCGTAGCGGTAGGCCTTTCCGTCGTCGCCGATGACGTAGGAGTAGTGGCCGCGCGAAGTCTTTTCGCCCAGAATCCTGCCCGTGCGTGTGCCGTATTCGTCCATCGCACGGAGCCGGAACGTCACCTCCAGCGAGGTGGGGTCGAGGTGGTAGATCGACCCTTCTTCGTCGCCCGAGGTGATGAGCACGCCCGATTCGGACGAAGAGGAGAATACATATACGTCGCGCAGGTCGCGGAATGCGTAGCTCGGGTTGATCGTCGCCAGCAGGTCCTCCCAGACCTCCTGGGCGCCCTCGGCCTCCTCCTGCGGCGAGCGTTTCTTGACGAAGGCCATCGAACCCTTGCCCTCTTCGTCGTTGCAGAGGATCAGGTAACCTTCGTCGAATCCCGCCTGCACGCGCAGTTCGTAGTAATGGAATCCGACGCTCTCGCCGTTGTCCACCTTCAGGCGCAGCACGTAGCTGCCCGCGCTGTTGAAGGTGTAGTCGAGCGTGGGCGAGTCGGAAAGGTAGATCGAATCGGCCATCCCCGGGAAATCGCCTTCGGGTTTGCCGTAGGCCCATTCGCAGGCGACCTCGCGGTCGTTGGCGCTCTCGATGCGGATGCCGTCGAGACGGAGCGTCTCGGTCGCTTTCGCATAGATCACCTCGTCCACGCCGCTGACCGTCACCGGGGCCAGCTCGCGGTAGTGCTCCTCCTCGATTCCGTAGCAGGAGATCAGCGCCGTGCCGCAGAGAAGCGGCAGCAGGTATTTCAGTATCTGTCTTGTCATGGTAGCTCGCTGTTAATAGTTATACGCGGGGTCGCGCCAGCCCTTCGTCGTGACGCTCACGGACTTGTCGGTGTAGACTTCGGCGTCGGGGAAATTCTCCTTGTAGTAGTCGAACGTCGGACAGAGCACGTAGCGCACCCAGGCCAGTTTCTGCGGATTGTTGCTCCGGACCATGAATCCCATGGTCAGGTCCGCCTGTCCGCCCGTGGTGGTCGTGTAGTGTTCGTTGTCGATGTTCTCGCCGAACTGCTCGACCATCGTCTTGTAGAGCGAGGGGTTCGTATCCTCGATGCCGTGGTAGAACTCCAGCACCTTGCGGTACTTGTCGGGCGTGAAGTTGCCCAGGTACATGTACCACTCGTTCTCGGCATCGTAACGCCACCAGATCGGGCAGGTGGGGGTGCCGTCCGAGATGAGTACGCGGAATACGTTGCGCGGGACGCCTTCGAACAGGTCGGTCTCGACGATCTGGAGCACGAGCGAGGCGGTTTTCGTCAGGATCTTCTCCGAGCGCTTCGCCGTGACGACGATCTCGCCTTCGACCTCGCCGGCGGGAATGACCAGCTCGCCCAGCGTGTAGTCCTCGCCTTCGACGGCATCGACCAGTTCGCGCTGCACGCCGCCCGAGATGTAGTTCGTCGTGGTGTCGTGGATCGCCGCGACCTCGAACGTGCGGTCGCGGTCGGAGACCGTGCCCAGCAGTTTGACCGGGACCTTCCGCTGGATCTCCTGCACCGTCTCGTCGTAGATGGCGAACGAGATGTCGGTGGAGATATACTGGTCGAGGTTGAGCGGACCCTCCGTGAAATAGAGCTTGTTTTTCTGCGACGTGTCGTATTTCAGCCACGTATCGCCGCAGGAAACCGCTCCGGCGGCGACGGCCAGCAACAGGGCCGTATCGAAAAGGAATGAACGTTTCATAAAGCCTCGTCGTTTAGTTTCGGTAATTGTCCTCCACGCTTTTCGGAATGGGAATCGTATAGGTGGCGTCGTCCGTGCCGGAGAAGACGCCCATGCCCGGAAGCTCCACGTCCGACTGGAGGTGCTTCATGTCGAAGAAACTCTCGCCGTCGGCATAGAACTCCTTGCGGCGTTCGTTGTAGATGTTCTCCTCGGTGATCGAACCTTCGCGGTCGGCGAAGGCGGTCAGCTCGCGCGACGTCACCACGTAGTCGAGGTATTCCACCGCCTTGTCGGGGTCCTTGGTGAGATTGGCCTCGGCGACGATGTAGTACATTTCGGGAATCCGGATCAGGCTCAGGCCCGGGATCGAGTTGCCGGTGTAGGTGGCGTTCGTCTCGCCGTTGGCGTACATTTTGCTGTAATGCTTGATGCACTGTCCCGTGCTGGTGTTGAACCAGAGGGTGTACCGCTTGTCGGTGCCGGCTTCGTCCGTGGCGTACACCTCCTTGTACTCGTCGGAGAGCTCGAGCGTGGCGCCGCTGTAGATGTGTTTGTCGTAGTAGTTCTTGAGGAACTGCGTCGAGTAGAGTCCGAAGAGGGTCTCCTGCATGTTGAGCGTGCCGGTCTCCACGGCATTCCACGCCTCCGCGGTCCGCATCAGAGGGAATTTCCCGCTGTCGATCACCTTTTCGGCATACTTTTCGGCCAGTTCCAGGTTGCCCGCCGTCCAATATACGCGGGCCAGCATCGCCTGCACGGCGTAGAGGTTCAGGTGGGTGATGCGGCAACTGGTGAAGCCGTCGGCGGCGTTGGTGCGCACCGGGGTGACCAGCTCCTCGTCCTCGGCGAGGTACTTTTCGGCTTCGGTGAGGTCGCCGACGATCTCCTCGAACACCTTGTCGAGCGAGCTGTACGGGGTGACTTCGATGCCGTAGCTCTTCACGTAGGGAATGGCCTTGGCCTTGGCCGCGGAGTCGCCCGAGCCGGACGATACGGCGAAGAGGCGCACCATTTCGAAGTGCATGAAGGCGCGCAGGGCGAGCAGCTCGCCCTTGTAGAGCCTGATATAGGGATATACGTCGTCGGCTTTGGGCAGAATGTGCGTCAGGGCCTTGTTGATGTGCCCGATCACCTTGTAGCCTGCCACCCAGATGTCTTCGGCGATGGTGACGGCGTCGTCGGTCGTCCACTGGCGCTGCACGGCGTAGGCCATCGGGTCGGTCTGCGGTATGGTGAAGTTGCCGATCATCGTCTCGGGGTATTCGAACGAGAGTTTGCGGCCGTAGAGGTCCTTGTCCGCGCCCATCTCGGCGTAGATGCCGTAGATGGCGTCCTCGCAGCCTTCGGCCGTCGCGTAAAGTTCCTTGTCGGTCACCTCCGATTTGGGATTGACGTCGAGGTAGGCCTCGCAGCCGCCCAGCAGCGGGAGCAGGGCCAACAGATAGAAACGGTATTTTTTCATGCGTGACATAATGCTGTACGGTTTAGAAAGTGGGTCGGAACACCAGGTTGATCGTCCGGCTGTAGGGATAGCTCGTGCCGCGTTCGTATTTGACGGTCGAGAGGCGGAAGATGTCCGAGACGCCCACGCCGATGGCCAGCCGCTTGAAGCCGATGCGCTTGAGGAACTTGGCCTGGAACTCGTAGGTGAGCATCGCGCTCGAGAGCCACAGCTCGTTGAGGCGCTCGACGAAACGCTCCGAACTGTAGGAGGAGTCCTCCGGCCGGATCTCCTTGATGGCCAGGAAGCGCGAGAGGTCGCCCGGGCGCTTCCAGCGGTCGGTGAAGGCGCGTGCGTCCACGTTGTAGCGCGGGTCGATGTCCTCCACCTTGGACCAGAGCGTCTTGTTGTAGGTGTCGCCGCCGAACTTGTAGCTGAACACGAGGTTCAGCGACCAGCCCTTGTAGCGGAGCGTGTTGAGCCACGTTCCTTGCAGCTTGGGCTGCGTGTTGCCCACCACCACCTCGTCGTCCGCATCGTACCGGAAGGTGTATTCGCCGTTCCGGTCGATGAATATTTCCTGACCGGTCGCCGGGTCGATGCCGGCCGAGCGCACGGCGTAGATATCGTACTGCGAACCGCCTTCGCGGAAGCGCAGACGCAGCGGGCTGTCCTCCTCTATCTGGTACGACGTGTTCTTGAGCGTGGTGCTGATGCGGTTGATGCGGTCCTTCACGTGCGAACCGTTGATGACCGTCGTCCAGGCCCAGTTCTTGCTGCGGATCACCTGTGCGGCCACCGAAAACTCGTAGCCGACGTTCTGGTTCTCGCCGAAGTTCACGGTGATGTCCTCCGCACCGGTCGATGCCGGCAGGGGGATCGACATGAGCTGGTCCTTCGTGGTGTTGCGGAAGTAGTCGAAGCCGATGACCAGCCGCTCCTTGAAGAGGGTCATGTCGAGGCCGAAGTTGTTCTTCAGCACGCGCTGCCACTTCAGTTCGGGGTTGCCCATGCGGATCGGTACGGCGCCCACGCCCGTGTAATAGAGGTAGTCGTTGTCGTATTTGTAGGTCGTGATGGCCTGGTAGGGGTTTCCGGTCGTCTGGCCGTTGTAGCCCCACGACCACGTCAGGCGCAGCACGTCGATCCACTTGGCCCGCTCGAGGAATGCCTCCTTGTGGAGGTTCCATCCCAGACCGAACGACCACATGGGCGCGAAGCGGTTCTCCGAACCGTAGGCCGACGAACCGGAGGTGCGGTAGGAGATGTCGGCGAAGTAGCGGTTGCGGAAGTAGAAGTTGCCGCTGGCGAAGAATCCCACCTTGGCCAGGAGCGTCTCGGTGCCCGACGGCAGGGAGGACGGGCTGTACCCGAGCGCGTATTTGATGTCCGACAGGTCGTCCTTGAGGAAGCCTATCGCCGTGGTGTACGACGTGGTCGTATTGGTGTGCTGGATGTCGGCGCCGGCATTGACCACGAAGCCCGTGCCGCGGTCGTCGAGGTTGCGGCCGTAGTTGAGGACGATCTTGCCGTCGTAGTTGAAGGCCTTGCCCGTGCCGAGCCGGTACTCGCCCCGTTTGGCCGGATCGGTTTCGCCGAGGTATGTCGCGTCCTCGGGCGAGGTGTAGCGGTCGTACTGGTTCGTCTTGATATCGACGTTGAACTGTCCGGTGATGAAGAAGTCCTTCGTGACGTACCATTTGGCGTCCACGGTGTTGCGCAGGGTCTGGTCGCGCGTGGTCTCGAAGCTCGACAGCGTGGCGTTGTAGAGCGGATTGACCTGGTGGCCGTCGCCCGAGGTCGAGGTGTCCTCCGGATCGAAGTTGAAGGCCTTGACCAGGTTGCCGTACTCGTCGAAGGGCGTGTCGTAGGGGTTGAGCCGGGTGTAGGCGCTGAAATCGCCGTAGGGCGACTCCTTGGCGTCGGTGAGCGAGTAGTTGGCCGTGTAACGCAGCGTGAGCTTGTCGCGCATGTGGTAGCCGATCGAGAAGTTGAGCGTGTAGTTGCGGCGGTTGTCGCCCTTCATCACGCCGTACTTGTCGCTGAAGCGCAGCGAGGTGCGGTAGTCGATCTTCTGGGCGCGGCCGCTCAGCGACAGCGAGTGGGTATGGCTGAACGGAACGCGGAGCGGGGCGCGTATCCAGTCGGTGTTCACGCCCCGGCGCACGTTTTGCAGCTTGTAGGCGTAGGCTTCGTCCATCGAGCCGTTCTCCGTGGTGTAAAGTCCGGCCAGCCGCTCCAGCTCGAGTTTCTGCGCGGCGTTGCAGAGGTTCATCGAGCTGAGGTCGGGGATGCTCAGTTCGGGGACGAAGTTGTAGCTCAGGCGGGGCTTGCTGTCGGTCACCTGCTGGCGCTCGATGACGATCACGCCGTTGGCGGCGCGGTCGCCATAGACGATGGCCGCCTGGGCGTCCTTCAGCACGTCGATCCGTTCGATCTCGTACATGTCGAGGTCGTAGAGCTCCTCCATGGTGATCTCCGCGCCGTCGAGGATGATGAGCGGGTTGTTGTAGGCCTTCTCCTCGGCCGACGTGGCGATGGAGTTCGAACCGCGTATGAGGATTTCCGGAATGGCGTTGGGGTTCGAGCCGAGGGCGTTGTTGTCCACGACCACCATGCCGGGCGTCACGGCGCTGAGCGCCGTCATGATGTTGGTGTTCGAGATCGAGACGAGGTCTTCGCCCTTGATCGTCGTCACCGAGCCGGTGTAGGTGTTCTTGTTGCGGGTGAACATGCCGTTCACCACGACGTCCTCGATCTGTGTGCCGCCCTCCTTGAGCGAGACCTTCAGTCCCTTGGCCGAACCGGTCACGGCGATCCGGCGGCTCTCCATGCCGAGGAAGCCGATTTCGAGCACGGCCGGACTGGTCTTCGACGTGAAGGTGATCGAGAAGCGTCCGTCGCCGTCGGCGGAGACGCCCTGTCCGTTGCCGCCCTTCAGGATGACCGACGCACCGGCCAGCGGATTCTTGTTCGGGTCGTAAACGGTTCCCGAGACGGTGAACTTGCGGGTCTTGCCCGAGGTGTCGTAGATGACGACGAAGTCGTTCTCGGTCTCGTACTTGAAGTTCGTGCCTTCGAGGCATTTTCCGAGCAGCTCATAGACGCGGATGTTCTTGAAGTGGCCGGTCACGGCGGGCAGTTGCCGGATGTCTTCGGGATCATAGGCGAAGCGGATGCCCTTCTTGCGGGTGATTTCGTCCAGTACGGCGGTCACGGGCGTCCCTTCGGCGTCGATCGTCAGCGTGGCGTTCATGTCCACGGGTTCACCCCCCCCCTGCGCCTGCGCCGTAAGGACCGCGCGGCACAACAGGGTCACGAGTAACAGCAGCCGGGGTATCCGGCTGAAACGGAACGTAAATGTGTGCATAGGCTTTGGGTTATGGACGGGCCGGCCCGCGGGGTCGGCCCGTCCGGGTTTTCACGAGTTTAGTTTTGCGACGGATAGAGGCTGCGCTCGATCACGTAGATCAGCGACTGGTAGTGCGCCTTCGTATCGCCCGTGGCGCCGTTCACGCGGCTGCGCAGCAGTTTGAGGATCCGGTCGTTCACGTGGTAGAACAGCGCGCGCGACTCGTCGATCGACCGCAGGTTGACGTTGTACTGCCAGCCGTAGCCGTCCGAGAGCATCTCGTCCTTCCACAGTTGCGAGGCCACGTAGCCCTTGCCGTTCGCCTCCTCGATCTCGCGCAGCGGGGCGAGGTAGCGCTCCACCAGCCCCGTGTCGTCCAGTCCCATGAGGGCGATCTCGTCCACCGAGGGGGCGTAGGCCTCCGCGATGCCGCCCAGCTTGATGCGCTTCGACTGGCTCGAGGCCACGTCGGTGGCCGTATCGACGAACATGCGCTGGATGAGCCGCTCGGCGGGCGTCGCCGGACGGCCCTTGATGGCGCTCTCCCAGACGATCCGGTAGAGGTCGTCCATGTACTCCTGCGGCGTGTAGGGGTTTTGGGCGATGTGCGACGAGAGGATCACGTTCTTGTAGCTGTTGAAGAAGGCGCGGCAGAAGTTGAAGCGCAGGATGAACGAGTAGTCCACGTGCAGCGGCATCTTGCCCGTCAGCGAGGGCTGCTCGAGCCATTCGGAGTGCTTCATCTGCTCGAGCACCCACCTGAGCGAGGCGCGCTGCTCCTCCTTGGGGATGGCGATCGCCTGCGGGCCGCCCGCCGTGTTGCTGTTCACGTCCGTCAGACGGATTCCGCCGACGTTGAGCATCGCGGCGTTCACGTAGCGGGCGAACTGTCCGGCGATGGCCTCGTAGAGCGCCGTGCGGTGCTTCATGTCGGGGTCTTCGGCGTCGGGGATCCACTCCTCCATGCGGGAGAGGATGTACTTGAGGTTGGCGATGCCGTAGTCGCCGGCCTTGAGGTGGTCGTCGCCGAGGTCCTCCTCCAGCGCCGTGGGGTCGTAGCGGGCGACGAGCTGCTGGCGGCCGTAGCGGTACATCGGGTCGCCCGCCTTCTCGTCGATCCAGCCGCGCAGGGTCTCCTCCTCGTCGAACAGATCCTTCTTGTCGGGCAGCGGACGGTAGGCGTATCCGATGGCGTAGTAGTCGTAGGGACCGAGGTCCGGCGGGGTGAGCTTCACGCCCTTGTCGCCGGGCTGGGCCACGTAGTTGAAGCGGGCGTAGTCCATGATCGAGGGCGTCGTGCCGTACCGCTGCGTGAAGGTCGCGCTGCGGAGCGAGTCCACGGGGAAGGCGTCCGATGCGGCCATGTTGTGCATCAGGCCGAGGCAGTGGCCGATCTCATGCGCCAGAATGTACTCGAGCGACTCCTGGAACACGTCGTCGGGCAACTCCTTGCCGCGCACGCGCTCGTCCACCTGCGAGGTCTGCACGAAGCGCCACGTGTTGGCCAGGCGCACCACGTCGTTGTAAACCAGCACCGAGGCGTTGATGATCTCTCCCGAGCGGGGATCGACCCACGAGGGGCCCATGGCGTTGGCCACGGCGGCCGGCACGTACCGGATGCAGGAGTATTTCAGGTTGTCGGGATCGAACTCGGGGTCGTCTGTCGGGAAGTCCTCGATGCGCATGACGTTCTTGAATCCGAGCTTCTCGAAGGCCTTGTTCCAGCGGAGCACGCCGCGGCGGATCGGCTCGCGCCACAATTCGGGGAAGGCGTCGTCGAGGTAGAAGACGATCGGCTTGACCGGTTCGACGAGCTCGCCGCGCTTCCATGCCTCCATGTCGGAGGGCTGCACGCTCCAGCGGTTGATGACCGAGAAATCCTCGATCTGATCCTTCTGGCCGTTGAACCGGGACATGCCGGTGAGGAAGATGCCGATGCGCGAATCCGCCACGCGGGGCTGCGCCGGCTTCTCGGGCAGCAGCAGGATCGTGCGCGTCACCTTCATGGTCATCGGCTCGTCCTTCTTGAGCTGGATGAGTCCCAGCAGGTCGGCCGAGACGGAGTAGGAGAGGTAGGACTTGACCGAGACGTTGTCCTCGAAGGCCTTGATTTGGTCGATGGCCGAACCTTCGCTCTTGAACTTGCCGGTGATGCTCACCATGCCGCTCGAACTCTCGATCGGGGCGAGGGGCTTGTTGTCGCCCGCGAAGAATTTGGTCATGTCCACCACGATGGCCGAGCTGTCGCGGTTGTAGCAGACGAACTTGTAGGAGTCGATGATCGGCGGCAGGGTGCTGCGGCCGATGGCCTTGAGCCGGGCCGAGTCGCGTGGATCGCAGAAGGGCGGCACGACGGCCTCCGAGAGGTAGAGCGTCGTGTCGATACGCGTGAATTTCACGTGCATCGGGTCCTTGGGCTTGTAGCCGATGGTGCCCAGATTGATGTCGCTGGCCTCCGAAATGGTGGAGGCGATGAGCATCTCGCGGCCGATCGTCTCCAACGGAACTTCCGCGTAGAGCTTGCCCTTGAGCTTGTGCAGCGTCAGGAACGGACTGCGGGCCGTCTGGCACGACTTGTCATTGACGAACATTTTGGTGTATTTGTCCACTTTCGGCTTTTCGGCCTGTTCGGTCTTCGATTTTTTCTTCTTCGATTTCGATTTCGAAGCGGCCAGACCGGTTGCCGGAGCGATCAGCAGGGCTGCGGCCAACAACAAAACACGGGATTTGGAGAGAATTCGCATATAAAAATTTTTAAAGAATATTTCGCTTCATGTTATTATTCGTAACCGGTTTTTCGACCCGGAAATCCGACTGTAACGAAAAGTCCGTTTTTGCCTTATATTTTCGCATTTTGAACACCCGGTTTCTGGGAAAACCTATCGGGGCAAAGATATAAAAAATAGGACAAATGGTTCTCTCGGGGCGATTTTTTTATTCGGCGGAGTTTCGGATCGGTCGTTTCCGGCATCGGGTTTCGGCCGGTTTCCGTTCCGAAAAGTCGTACCGGCCACCGGCCGGCCGGATGCGGTTTTCAACTGTTCGGAAGGTTTTTCGATTTTTCCGGACTTTCGCGGAGCTGCCGGCCCCTTCCGTCCGGAACCGCCGGCTTTCGGGTGACACGGCGTCCGTTTCGTTCCGCCGTCCGCATTTCGGTTCGGGAGACCGGGTTTCGGATTGCCGGGATGCCTTCCGGCTTGTCCTGGCGTTTTTTCGGTTTTCGGGAGTCGTTCCGGTCTGTTCCGGGGCCGGGCCGGATTGCCGGGGCGGCGTTCCGGCCTGTTTGGGGCTTCCGGCCTGTTCCCGGGGCGCTGCGGTTGCGGCCGCCTTCCGAAGATTCCGGACCTCCCTGTACGTAAAAAGGCCGCCGGACATGTCCGGCGGCCTTTTTACGAGCCGAATCCGAGATTTGAACTCGGGACCCCTTCATTACGAGTGAAGTGCTCTACCGCTGAGCTAATTCGGCCTGCGGGGAATTTCCTTCCCGTTTGGGACTGCAAATATCTGAAAAAAATTCTTTTCCCGCAAAAATTTTGAGAAAAATCTCGCATTTCTTGCTATATTCGCGCTAAATCTGACCCGGAAATGGTAACCTTTCTGCTTTGTCTGGCCCTGCTCGTCGCGGCCTATTTCACTTACGGACGCTACCTGGAGCGGCTCGCGGGGGCCGATGCGCGGTCCGAAACGCCCTGCCGGCGGCTCTACGACGGCGTGGATTACGTGCCGCTGCCGCGCTGGCGGATCTTCCTGATCCAACTGCTCAACATCGCCGGCACGGGACCGATCTTCGGGGCCATTCTGGGAGCCTGCTTCGGTCCGGTGGCCTTTCTGTGGATCACTTTCGGCGGAATCTTCATGGGGGCCATGCACGATTACCTGTCGGGCATGATGCTCGTGCGCAACGACGGGCTGAGCATTCCCGAGGTCGTCGGGCGTTATCTGGGCGGTGGGATGCGGCAGTTCATGCGCGTCTTCTCGGTGCTGCTGCTGGTGCTCGTGGGGGCGGTCTTCCTGCTCAGTCCCGCGCAACTGCTGGCCAACATCGTGCCGGCCGTTTCCTGCCCTGCGTGGGTGTGGATCATCCTGGCCTACTATTTCGTCGCCACGCTGCTGCCCATCGACAAGATCATCGGCAAGGTCTATCCCGTTTTCGGCGTGGCGCTGGTCGCCATGGCTCTGGGACTTCTCGGGGCGCTGCTTTTCGGCGGTTACCGCATTCCCGAGATGACCACCTTCGCCAATTTCCAGCTCGACGCCTCGTCCGTGCCGATCGTTCCGACGCTCTTCATCACCATCGCCTGCGGCGCGATTTCGGGCTTCCACGCCACGCAGTCGCCGCTCATGGCCCGCTGCGTGGGCAACGAACGCGAATGCCGGTCGGTCTTCTACGGGGCGATGATCTCCGAGTCGGTCATCGCGCTGATCTGGGCCGCCGTGGCGATGGCCTTCTTCGGCGGCGCGGGCGGGCTTTCGGAGGCCCTCGGCGAGCACGGCAACAGCGCTGCCTGGGCCGTGGATACGATTTCGAACGGCACGCTGGGCGTCGTGGGCGGCATCCTGGCCCTGCTGGGCGTCGTCGCGGCCCCGATCACCTCGGGCGACACGGCGTTCCGCTCGGCCCGCCTCATTATCGCCGACATGCTGCATATCGACCAGCGGAGCAAGCTGAAGCGGTTTTATATATGTATCCCGCTTTTCGCCGTGGGATACGGCATCACGCTGGTCGATTTCGACGTCGTGTGGCGCTATTTCGCCTGGACGAACCAGACGCTGGCGACCATCGTGCTGTGGGCCGTCGTGGTCTATATGGTCCGGCGGCGGTCCAACCGCTGGGTGGCGCTGCTTCCGGCGGTCTTCATGACCTTCATCTGCGCTTCGTTCGTCTTCGTGTCGGGGCAGTTCTTCGGCATGGAAAACCGCACGGCGGCCTATCTGCTGGGCGGTGCGGCGACGCTGGCGGTCCTTGTTCTCATGCTTTTCAAACTGCGACGCGATGATGCGCAAAGCCTCTCTTAACCCTACGGCCGACCAGACCTTCGAGGTGGTCGGCGAAGGCCCGTACGATTTCGCCCGGGTGCTGGACCGTGCCCGGAAGATGCAGGAGGCGGGCGATGTCGAAGGAGCCTGCAACGAACGTTTCCGGGCCTTCCAGCGCCTCGCGGAGCTGATTCCCGACGACGAGGAGGTGAACCTCGAATGGACGCACCGCAATTCGCGGGCGGCGCTGGAGCTGGTCCGGGCCTCGGCCATCGACCACTTCCTGATAAACGATTTCGAAATGTCCGCCGCGCTGCTCGAGCTCCTGCTGGAACTGGACCCCGAAGACCATCTGGAGGGGAGCGAGCTGCTGGCGTTCGACTACCTGGCCATGGACGAACAGGAGCTGTTCGACGAGGTTATCAATGACGTGTCGGACAAATGCGCCAGCCGGGAGCTGTTGCTGCTCTGGTCGGCCTACCGCCGCGACGGCCGGTTGCCCGAGGGGGAGCTGAAGCGGTTCCGGACCCGTTTCGCGCCCTACTTCGCGGAGTTCACGGCCGCGGAGCATCCGGCCGACGAGACCTACCTGCGGGACATCGAGAGCGAACGCCCCTCGCAGGCGGCGCAGGCCCGGGAGCTGTGGTTGCAGACCGAGAACCTCTGGACGCTCTGGCCCGGATTCGTCGAGGCGTTGCAGCACAGCCGCGACGGGGCGTGATCCCTCTCCGCCGTCCGCCCGAACGGGAAAACGCCCCTGCCGCTACGGTTTGCGGCAGGGGCGGTGCGTTTTCCGGGTGGGGCGGGTCACCGCTCCGGTTCCTGCTTCCGGCGCATCAGCTCCCGGAAACAGTGGCGGCAGATCGGTTCGTAGGTGTCCTGCGCGCCGAGCATCACCTGCTTCTCGTCGCTTGTTAGGCGGTGCGAGTGGTGCGCGAGGTTTCCGCATCGGACGCATATTGCGTGCACCTTCGTGACGTATTCGGCCGTGGCCATCAGCGCCGGCATCGGGCCGAACGGCCGGCCCGTGTAGTCCATGTCCAGCCCCGCGACGATCACGCGCACGCCGCTGTCGGCCAGTTGCCGGCAGACGTCCACGATGCTGTCGTCGAAGAACTGCGCTTCGTCGATTCCCACCACGTCCACGTCCGAGGCCATGAGCAGAATGTTCTGCGGCGACTCGACCGGGGTGGAGCGGATGGCGTTCGCGTCGTGCGAGACGACCTCTTCTTCGGAGTAGCGCACGTCGATGCGGGGTTTGAATATCTCGACCCGCTGGTGGGCGAATTGCGCCCGTTTGAGGCGGCGTATCAGCTCTTCGGTCTTACCCGAGAACATCGAGCCGCAGACAACTTCGATCCAGCCCTTGCGGCTGGCGTTTTCCAGAAACATAGTGTGGTAATGAGTATTGCTGAATGGTCGTCGTTTGGGGGACGGTCCGCTTCCCGATATGCGGATTCCCGTGCCGGATCGTTCCGCGGCACGGGAATCCGCCGGAAAACGGGGTCACAGGCACTCTTCGAGCCGTTCGATCCGGGCTCCGAGGGCGTTCAGGCGTCCGTCTATGTCCTTGTATCCGCGGTCGATCTGGTCGATGTTCTGGATCGTCGAGACCCCTTCGGCCGACATGGCGGCGATCAGCAGCGCCACGCCCGCGCGGATGTCGGGCGATGTCATGCGCGTCGCGCGGAGCTGCAACCGGTGGTCGTGGCCGATGACCGTCGCGCGGTGCGGGTCGCAGAGGATGATCTGCGCCCCCATGTCGATCAGCTTATCGACGAAGAAGAGGCGGCTTTCGAACATTTTCTGGTGGATCAGCACCGCGCCTTTGGCCTGCGTGGCCACCACCAGGAAGATCGACAGCAGGTCGGGCGTGAGCCCCGGCCACGGGGCGTCGGCGATGGTCATGATCGAACCGTCGAGGAACGTCTCGATGCTGTAGTGGTCCTGCTGGGGAATGTGGATGTCGTCGCCGCGCTGTTCGAAGCGGATGCCCATGCGGGCGAACTGCGCGGGAATGATGCCCAGGTTTTCGTACGACACGTTGCGGATGGTCAGCTCCGAGCGGTTCATGGCGGCCATGCCGATGAAGCTGCCCACCTCGATCATGTCGGGCAGCAGCGCGTGTTCCGTGCCGCCGAGCGCCTCGACGCCCTCGATGGTCAGCAGGTTCGAGGCGATGCCCGAGATCTTCGCTCCCATGCGGTTGAGCATGCGGCACAACTGCTGGATGTAGGGTTCGCACGCGGCGTTGTAGATCGTCGTGAAACCCTTGGCCAGCACGGCCGCCATGATGATGTTGGCCGTACCCGTCACCGAGGCCTCGTCGAGCAGCATGTACGTTCCCCGCAGCTCGCGCCCCTCGACCATGAAGAATTCGTCGGCGACGTCGAAGTTGAACTTCGCCCCGAGTTTTCGGAAGCCGAGGAAGTGGGTGTCGAGGCGTCGCCTGCCGATCTTGTCCCCGCCCGGTTTGGGGATGTATCCCACGCCGAAGCGGGCCAGCATCGGGCCGATGAGCATGACCGAACCCCGCAGGCGGGCGCAGCGGCGGCGGTAGTCGTCCGTGCGGAGGTAGTCGAAGTCGATCTCCCGGGCGCGGAACGAATAGGCGTCGTCCGAGAGCCGTTCGACCTCCACGCCCATCGCGCGCAGCAGCTCGATGAGCTGCATGACGTCGAGTATCTGGGGAACGTTGCGCACGGTGACCCGTTCGGAGGTCAGCAGCGTGGCGCAAAGGATCTGGAGCGCCTCGTTCTTGGCGCCCTGGGGGGTGATGGACCCGTGGAGGCGGTGGCCTCCTTCGACTTTGAACACTGCCATATGTTTCGCGTTTTTCGCCTGCGCGGGAATGCCGCCTGCTTGACAAAGTTAGCAAGATTTCATGCTTTTCCCGGGGATTTTGAAATATTTTCGTGAAAAATTTTTGCGGAACGTTTTTTTGTTGTACTTTTGCAATCCGTAAAAATGTCTGAAACTATATAAATTATACAGCTATGGCAATGAAGAGAACTTACCAGCCTTCGCGTCGCAAGCGTATCAACAAGCACGGTTTCCGCGCTCGTATGGCTACGGCGAACGGCCGCAAGGTGCTGGCAGCCCGTCGTGCGAAGGGCCGCAAGAAGCTGACCGTATCGGACGAGTCCACGTTCAAGTACGCTTGATTTCTTGCAGGAAAAGAGACATAGGTCGGCCCCGGGCCGGCCTTTTTCCGTTTAGCCTGTGCTTACCGTTCGCCGCATCGACGAAGAGGGGATTCCGGCGATCCGGCGGATCGCCGCCGTCGCGTTTCCCGCGACCTACCGTGACCTGCTGAGTCCCGGGCAGCTCGACTACATGATGGAGTGGATGTACTCCGAGGAGAGTCTGCGCGGGCAGTTCCGGGCGGGGCACGTGTGGTTTGTCGTTTCGGCCGACGGGGAGCCGTGCGGTTACGTCTCGGTCGAACGGCAGGGCGGGCGGCTCTTCCACCTGCATAAAATTTATGTTTTGCCCCGTTTTCAGGGTATCGGGGCGGGGGCGCTGCTTTTCCGGAGCGCCGTGGCGTATGTCCGTTCGGTGTGTCCGGAACCCTGCCGGATGGAGCTGAACGTGAACCGGCATAACCGGGCGCTGCATTTCTACGAACGGATGGGAATGCGCAAGCTCCGCGAGGGGGATTTCCCCATCGGCGGCGGTTACTGGATGAACGACTATATCATGGGGTTGGAGATCGCCGGGACGGACACGGACGACTGCCCCGGAGCGGACGGACAACGACGCTGAGGACGGCCTTGTCCGGACCTGCCCGGCTTCCGTCCCGGCAGCGGACTTTTCCGGCGGCATTCCGCTTCCTCTTCTCTCCGTCCGCTCGTTAGCCCTCTCTCCGTCCCGCTTCGTGGCCCTCTCTGTTCTGTCCCGCTTCGGGCTTCTCTCTCCGTTTCGTGGCCCTCTTTCTGTTGTTTCGGGTCTCTCTCTTCGGGTTCCTCTCTTCCTGTCCGCTTCGTGGCGCTCTCTATCGGTTTTTCTCCTCTTTCCCGTCTTTGAACAGGTCGATCTCTCCGGTCTCGGCCTTGCGGTGCATCTCGGCCAGTTCGGCGACGACGGGGGAGATGTACTCGATCGTATCGCTGACGGCCGATTTGCCGCCCTCTCCCTTGATGCGGTAGAGCATCGCCGCGTAGAGGGCCCGGAAGCAGAGTTCCGTGTCGCTGATGCCGGGATTGCCCAGCACGGCGCGCAGCCGCGGCAGCTCGGGTTCGAGCCGCGCGTAGGTCCGGCGGTAGTGTTCGCCCGCGGGGAGTTTGAGCAGTTGCAGATGCAGGTCGTGCAGGTCGCGGATCAGATGGAGCGTGTGTTCCAGATGGCCCTTCTCCTCCTTGCCCTCCTGCCGGAGCAGGTTGGCGAGGTCCAGATACCAGAGCAGGAAGACGTGCTTCTGCTCCTCGGCGATGTCCCTGCGTGGGGCGACGAGCGTCGAGAAGATCGCCTCGGGGCTGAATTGCAGCGCCCGCAGCAGGTCTTCCAGTTGCCAGAGGTAGAGTATGTATTCGGCGATATTTTCCCGCCGTTTGGCTTTCGCTATGTCCATTTCATCGGAATTTGCATGGGTTGCGGCCCGCCCCTTCCGCTATTTGATCCAGTTTTTCGGCTCGTTGCGGTGGCGGAGGAAGTATTGCTGCGACTTGAGCAGGTTGCGCGACTGGAGCACCATGTTCTTCGTCTCGTTGAGTATCGTCAGATAGAGCATCGACGCCTTGGTGTTCGACCGCGCCTCGTTGATGCGCGTCAGCTCCGACTTGATGGCTTCGGCGATCGACTCGAAGAGCTGGTCGCGCAGCGTCAGCACCGTCTCGATCTCCGAGAAGTCGCCCTCGCGCAGCATTTGGTTGATGCGGCGGTAGATCGTCTCCACGTCGTCGTTGATCGACATGAGGTCGCGCGTCTGCTCCATCGAAAGGCCCTCGTGGTTGTTGTCGATGTGCTCGAACGCCGGGCGCGTGATGTGCATCAGCGCCTTGGTCATCTCGTTGAGGTAGTCCACCACCTGCACGTAGTAGTGGGCCGTATTGACGTCGCCGCCCTGTAGCTTGCGGAGCGTCGGCAGCAGCGTGTATTTCCGTTCGCGCGACTGGTAGAATAGGTCGTTCGACTCCTTGACCATGTCGCGCAGCACCTTGCGGTTCTCCTTGAAGACGGCGATCAGCGTGCGGTCGTAGATGCGCGTGGCGTTCTCCATCGTGCTGCACACCTCGTCGCGCAGTCCGGCGATGATGTCTTCGTTGGTTTCGGCGCGCCGGGTCGTCGCGGCCGCCTCCTTGTTCTTTTTCAGGAAGTTGCTGTGGACGATCATGTATCCGCAGAGGAGCGTGATGAGGACGAAGGCCGGGATGCCGCCGTAGATGAGCGCCAGTCCGACGACGAAGGCGATCAGGAAGCCGCCGAGCGCCGTGACGAACCAGCCTGCCACGACGGTCATGACGCCCGAGATGCGGTAAACGGCGCTTTCGCGGCCCCAGGCCCGGTCGGCCAGCGACGAGCCCATCGCCACCATGAAGCTGACGTAGGTGGTCGAGAGCGGGAGCTTGAGCGATGTGGCCAGCGCGATGAGCAGCGCCGAGGTCGTGAGGTTCACCGTGGCGCGGATCATGTCGTAGGGGGCGCCGCTGTGCTCGATGTCCTCGTATTCGAACCGTTTGGCGATCGCCGTGCGCAGCCGTCGGGGGATGACCCGTTCGACTCCGGCGTTGATGTTGAGCGCGGCGCGGACGATCGTGCGCGAAAAGAACGACGAGCCGTACTGCTGTTCGGACCCTTCGTCGCTCTGCGTCGAGAGCGACAGCTCGGTGGCCGAGACGTGCATCGACTTTTTCGAGGTCCACAGCGTCGCTATCATCACGCCGCCGGCGGCCAGCAGGACGAGGAAGTTGGCCGGGACGTTCTCGTTGAGGGCGCCCATGAGCATCGAGGCGTCGCCCGTGCGGTGGGCGATCGAATAGGCGTCGAAGCCGGCGACGGGTACGCCGATGAAGTTCACCAGGTCGTTGCCGGCGAAGGCCAGCGCCAGGGCGAAGGTTCCCGAGAGGATCGTGATGCGCAGGATGTTGATCCGGAAGCGCTGGATCACGTAGAGCAGAACCGAACAGGCCGTCCAGCAGATCAGTACGGCGGCGGCCAGATGCCGGTCCACCGTCTGGATGAAGTCGTGGCCCGCGAGCACGGTCTTGAGCCCCTTGAAGACGGCGAAGTAGATGATCGCCGTGAGCGAGGCGCCGCACCAGATGGCCCCGTAGCGGCTGAAGAGCGCCGTGTAGCGGAACGAGAAGATCACGCGCGAGATGTACATGACGACCGTGCCGCAGGTGAAGGCGATGACCACCGACAGCAGGATGGCCGACACGATGCCCATGGCGCGCGAGGTGTTGATGTACTGCCCGAGCGAGGAGACGCCCTGCGCGGGGTCTCCGGCGATCTTGTAGATCGACACGGCGATGGCCGAACCCAGCAGACAGAAGATGAGCGACACGGTGGTCGAGGTCGGCAGCCCCCACGAGTTGTAGAGGTCCAGCAGGATGATGTTGGCGAACATGACCCCCAGGTAGAGCATCATCACTTCGTGGAAGGTGAAGAGTCCCGGGTCGAACATGCCGTTGCGGGCGACCTCCATCATACCGCTCGAGGTGATGACGCCGATGAGGATGCCCGCGGAGGCGACCAGCAGGATGACGCGCATCGAAGCGGCCTTGGAGCCGATGGCCGAGTTGAGAAAGTTTACCGCGTCGTTGGTGACGCCGACGAAGAGACCGGATATGGCGAGAATTCCCAGAATGCCGACAATGACGGTGTAGATTTCGCTCATGCTTGGGTTCGTGCAAATTGTGAACAAATTTACAGAGAAAAAGCCGATGAAACCGTTTCGTATTCGATTGTTAACGTTAATTTAACGTTGCGGCGCACCGAAGCGGCGTTCCGGACGTTTTGCCGCCGGGCGGAGCGAAAAAAGAACAGCGGCAGGTCGCAACAGTTTCCCGCCCCCTGAAGAATTCGAAGTGGGTGCGAAAAACTTCCTGCCGCTGTGTATGTGCGGGCGATTCCTTGCTGCCCGTGATTGAGGAGAGGTACGGCCGCATTCCGGAGCCGGAGGACGCCGTCCTTTGTCCGGAATGACGGAAGCGGATGTTTCGATCGTTGCGTCGGCAAGCCGGTCGCTTCCGTGTGAACTGAAAAACAAAAGTAACAAAAAGTTCGGATAATACAAATTTCGTTCCCGGCGAGCGGAGAAAACCGCGCGTTCCGGTGTCCGGCCGCAAGCCGGGCCGTCACCGGACGGAAAAGCGCCGCAACGGGCATCGGCCCGCTGCGGCGCTTGCGGAGACAGGGAGCGCGGGGCGGTTACTCCTCGTCCGTGTCGGTGTAGGCTTTCAGCAGTTTCTCCTGCACGTCGGCGGGAACCTGCTCGTAGGAGGCGAAACGCATCGTGTAGGTGGCCGATCCCGACGTGAGCGACGAGAGCGTGGTCGAATAGCGGTAGAGCTCGGCCAGCGGCACGAGGGCGTTCAGCCGGTCGAATCCCTTGTCCGACTCCATGCCGGCGATCATCGCGCGGCGGTTCTGCAGGTCGGACATCACGGCGCCCATGTAGTCCGACGGCACGAGGACCTCGACGTTGTAGATCGGCTCCATGATCTTGGGCCCGGCGTTGCGGAAGGCCTCCTTGAAGGCGTTGCGCGCCGCCAGCTTGAACGAAATCTCGTTCGAATCCACCGGGTGCATCTTGCCGTCGTAGATCACCACGCGGATGTCGCGGGCGTAGGAGCCCGTCAGCGGGCCTTCGTCCATCTTCTCCATGATGCCCTTCAGGATGGCGGGCATGAAGCGCGCGTCGATGGCGCCGCCCACGATCGCCGAGTAGAACTGCAACTTGCCGCCCCACGGCAGGTCGTACTCCTCCTTGGTCTTGACGTTTACCACCATGTCGCCCTTGCCGGGGACCTTGTAGTTCTTCGGTTCGGGAATCCCCTCGTAGTAGGGTTCGATGATCATGTGCACCTCGCCGAACTGTCCCGCGCCGCCCGACTGCTTCTTGTGGCGGTAGTCGGCCTGCGCGACCTTCGTGATGGTCTCGCGGTAGGGAATCCGCGGGGCGATGTATTCGAACTGGAGCTTGCCGTTTTCGGAGAGGATGCGCGACCGGAGGATGTTGAGGTGGTGTTCGCCCTGGCCCTGGATGATGGTCTGCTTGAGCTCCTTGGAGTACTCCACCAGAATCGTCGGGTCCTCGAACTTGGCGTCGTTGAGCAGCTTGCCCAGCTTCTCCTCGTCGCCCTGCTCCTTGCACTTGACGGCGGCGCGGTAGCGCGGTTCGGGGAAGACGATGGGTTCGATCGTGACGGGCGCCGCCGCGGCCGCGAGGGTGTCGTTCGTGCGCGTGCCCTTGAGTTTGACGGTGCAGCCGATGTCGCCGGCCGAGAGCTCCGTGACCTTGATGCGGTTCTTGCCCGCCACGGCGAAGAGCTGCGAGAGCTTCTCCTTGTTGCCCGTGCGGGTGTTCACCAGCTCCGTGCCTTCGGCGATCCGGCCGCGGACGACGCGGAAGTAGGTGATCTCGCCGATGTGCTGTTCGATCTGGCTCTTGAAGACGAACGCTGCGGCGGGCGCCGTCTCGTCGGCCGCGATCTCCTCGCCTTCGGTCGAGAGGAACGCCGGGGCCTTCAGCGGACCGGGAGCCACGTTGATGATGAATTCCATGAGGCGTTTGGTTCCGATGTCGTATTTGCCGCTGGTGCAGAACACGGGCATCACCTCGCGTTTCGAGACGCCGATCTTCAGCCCCGCGCGGATGTCGTCCTGCGTGAGGGTCCCCTTGTCGAAATAGAGCTCCATGAGCGCCTCGTCGTGCTCGGCGGCCATCTCCACCAGCTCCTTGTTCAGCATCTGGGCCTTCTCCAGCTCCCCGGCGGGAATCTCCAGCTCCTCGCGGTGGCCGTCGTGGTCCTTGAAGCGGTACATCTTCATCATCAGGACGTCGATGAACGAGTCGAAGCCCGGGCCCTGATTGACCGGATACTGCACCAGGACGGGCTTCACGCGCGAGGCGGCCCTGATCGACTCGAAAGCCGCTTCGAACGAGGCCTTGTCGGCGTCGAGCTGGTTGATTACGCCGATGACGGGTTTCTTGAGCAGCCGGGCGTAGCGGGCCTGGATTTCGCTGCCCACCTCCCAGCCGTTCTGGGCGTTGAAGAGGAAAACCCCCACGTCGCCGACCTTGAAGGCCGAGAAGAGGCTGCCGCAGAAGTCGTCCGACCCCGGGCAGTCGATGATGTTCAGCTTGCGGTCCATGAATTCCGTGAAGAGGATCGTGGAGTAGATCGAGCGTTTGTATTCGTGCTCGATGTCCGTGTTGTCCGAGAGCGTGTTGTTCGTCTCGATACTACCCCTGCGGTCGATGACCTTCCCCTCGTAGGCCATCGCTTCGGCAAGGGTAGTCTTTCCCGTGCCGGGCGCGCCGATGAGTACGATGTTCTTGATCTCTTTTGCTGAATAGTTTTTCATATTCCGACTATGTTTTAAGGTTGATTTCCGGTTAGCCGACTATAAATATACGAAAAAATCGGAACAAACAAGTCCGCTGCCGCTTTTTTGTGGCTTTCGGGCGGGTAATTTGTTTGTTTTCGGGGATGACGGGAGCGCTCTCCGTATGCGGCGCGGGGGATTCGCCCGGCCCGGCGCTTCCGGTCTCCGGGCCGGCCGGGCTTTCCGTTCCGGCGGGGTCCGCCGCGGCATGGTGTCTGCCGCGGGGCGGAAAGCGACGGGACCGCCTGATCAGGCGATCCCGTCGCAGCGTGTGTTCCGTGTGGCCGTCAGAGCCACGTCAGCTTTTTCCAGAGCCATTCGACCGGACCGTGGGAGAAGCGCCGCAGCCAGAGGCGTGAGAACTGGTATTGCACGACGACGAGGCCCGTGCCGATCAGCAGCGCGTAAACGATCCCCACCTCGCGGTAGAGCCCCAGCCCCCAGTTGTAGAAGACGGCGGTTCCCAGCACCGATTGCAGCAGGTAGTTCGTCAGGCTCATGCGTCCGATGGCCGAGATGGGCCCCACGGCGCGGCGGAAGGCGCCGAATCCGTACCAGAGCAGCACGACGGAGGCGACGAGCGCCATCGTCTGCGCGAGGTTGTACCATGCGGAGGTCATCACCCGCAGGGGCGATCCCTCCCCGCCGAAGTCGGCCGCCAGGGCGACGGCCGCGAGCAGGCTTCCCGCGAGGATGCCGCCCCAGACGCGGCGGTTGCCCGGTTCGTCGTAGAAGAGCCGGCGGCGGCCCAGCAGCATGCCGAGCAGGAACATGGCCAACGTCTGCGTGATGCGGCCGTTGTTGAGATACCAGGCGAGGGTCATCGGCTGCCCGTAGCGGAGGCTCGCCCGGAGCGTATCGCCCAGCGTGCCCTCCGTGAAGGCGGGCAGGGCGGCGTCGCCCCAGACGTCCGCATCGACGTAGAGCGGGCGTGCGGCGGCGATCTGGAAGAGTTCGAGCGGCTGGAGCGCCAGTATGCCGAAGAGCGCCCACAGCCACCGCGTCGGAAGCTTTCCGAGCCACGGCAGCAGGACGCCCAGCAGGGCGTAGAGCACGAGTACGTCGCCGTTGTAGAAGGCCGTATTGACGAGACCGATGCCCAGCAGGAGCGCCATGCGCCAGGTGAAGCGCCCCGTGAAGCTGCGTCCCCGCTGGGCCTGGTTGTCGCTCTGCACGTAGAAGCTCAGGCCGAACAGCAGGGCGAAGATCGTGTACATCTTGCCCGCCAGCAGCCACCACATGAATCCTGCGACGGGTTCCTCCAGTCCTTCGACGAGTGCGCGCCGGTACGGCAGCCCCGCCCAGTAGAGGTTGAAGTGCTCGCAGGCGTGGATGAGGATGATGCCCGCGACGGCGATGCCCCGCAGGGCATCCGCCACGCGGATACGGGTGTTGGGAAGTCCTGTTGTGCGGTACATGGTTCGGGCGGAGTGTGCGCGGAGACGCCCGGCGAGGGTTCCGGCCTCTCTCTTTGCGGCGGTCCGTTACTTGCCGACGACGGTTTCGAGTTCCTCGACCGTGACGGGTATCTTCCTGTCGCCCAGCATCCGGCTGCCCTCCTCCGTGACGAGAATGTTGTCCTCGATGCGGATGCCGCCGAAGTCGCGGTAGGCCTCCAGCGCGTCGTAATCGACGATGCCCCTGTACAGCCCTTCGGCGCGGCACTTGTCGATGAGCGCCGGGATAAAGTAGAGACCCGGTTCGTCGGTCAGCACTGTGCCCGGCTCGATGCGCCATGCCGCGCGGTAGATGCAGGTGGCCGAGCGGGCGGCGCGTTCGGCGATCGAGGCGAAGTCGAACGACCGTTCGCCCATCGCCTCGCAGTCGTGTACGTCCATGCCCAGCCCGTGTCCCAGCCCGTGAGGCATGAGCATCGTCATGGCGCCCGACGCCACGGCGTCCGCGGCGGTGCCCCGGAGCAGTCCGAGGCCGATCAGCCCCTCGGCCAGCGTGAGGTAGGCGGCGTTGTGGATTTCGGTGTACATCATGTGCGGTTTGACGATGCGGGCCACGTGGTCGTGGGCCGCCAGCACGATGTTGTAGACGTCCTTCTGCTTCTGGGTGAAGCGTCCGCTGACGGGATAGGTGCGCGTGTGGTCCGAGCAGTAGTTGTTCACCGTCTCGCCTCCGGCGTCGCACAGCAGCAGGCGTCCCTCCTCGAGCGTGCCGTCGCAGTGGAGGTTGTGCAGCGTCTCGCCGTGCTGCGTCACGATCGACGGGAACGAAAGTCCCGCGCCGTAGGATTTGGCGATGCCCTCGATGGCGCCGGCGATTTCGCGTTCGACGACGCCCGGACGGCACATCTTCATCGCCAGCGTGTGCATGCGGTAGCCGATCTCGAAGGCGCGTTCCATCTCCTCGATCTCCTCGGCGCTTTTCTTCTCGCGCATCTCGGCCACGGCGAACATCAGTTCCACCGACTTGTAGTCGTGCAGCAGGGCGGGGTTGATTCCCAGCAGCGCCGAGAGCCGGAGCTTCGTCTCGCCCCGGTAGGGCGGCAGGTAGTGGATGCGGCGGCCCTGTGCGATCGCCTTGCGCAGCCGCGCTTCGAGCGCCGCCGTCGGGAAGGTCTCCGCGACGCCGACCCCGGCGCCCAGTTCGCGCAGGGTGGGCTGCGGACCGGTCCAGATGATGTCCTCCACCGTGAAGTCGTCGCCGTAGAGCGCCTCCTCGCCCGTGTCGGCGTCGATCACGCCGACCAGCGCGGGGATGTTCAGCCCGAAGTAGTAGAGGAACGACGAGTCCTGCCGGAAGTAGTAGGCGTTGTTGGGGTAGTTGTTCGGGGCCAGCCCGTTGCCCGGGAGCAGGACGATGCCCTGTCCGATCTTCGTGCGCAGCTCGCTGCGGCGCGCGGTATAGGTTTTTGCAGAGAACATAAGATTTGCTGTTTTCCACAAAAATAGGCAAAAATCCCCGAATCTGTTCCGCCGGAGCGTATTTTTCGTGCGGCTGCGCGCTCCGTGCGTCCGGGCTGCCGGCTTTTCCGGGATTCGGCGGCCCGGGCGTTCTCCGCGGTCCCTTCCGTCGGCCGGTACGGTTTCCGCGGCGTCAGAACTCCACGCAGCCCCCTCCGTCGTCCACCGTGACGGTCACCTCGCGTCCCAGGTAGAGCGACAGGTTCGGCTCGTCGTGTCCGGCCGGGAAGCCGAAGAGCACGGGGATTCCGAGCTCTTGCGTGTAGTCCGAAATGATCCGGCAGGCGTCGGCGACGCCGAATTTCTTCTCGCCCATCATGTCGGTCAGGTGTCCCACGACGACCGCCCGGAGGTTGCGGAGCTTTCCGCTGCGGGCGAGGCTCTGCATCATCCGGTCGATGCGGTAAACGAACTCGCCGACCTCCTCGATGAAGAGCACCGTCGGTGAATCGGTGAGCAGCTCCTCGGGAGTCCCCGTCGCCGCGCAGATCACCGCGAGATTCCCGCCCGCGAGGCGTCCCGTCGCCCGTCCGGGGCGGTTGAGCGGATGCGGCGGCGTGTCGATGCGCCGCGTGAGGCCGAAGAGGGCTTCGCGGAGCGATTCGGCCGAGGGGTCCTCCGTCCCTTCGTCGAAGAGGAATCCCGCGGGCATCTGCCCGTGGATGCTCTCGATGCGGAGCCTCCGGAGGACGAGGTGCAGCGTGGTGATGTCGCTGAACCCCGCGAGCCATTTGGGGTGCTCGCGCAGCCTCCGGAGGTCGAGGTACGGCAGCAGGCGCACCGAGCCGTATCCGCCGCGGAAGGCGATGACCGCCTTCACCGACGGATCGTCGAGCATCCGTTGCAGGTCGGCGGCCCGTTCGGCGTCGGTCCCGGCGAAGTAGGGCTGGCTGCGGTCGGCGTAGTGCGTGCCGAAGAGCACGTGCAGACCCCACGACTCGAGGCGTTCGCGCACCTTCGCCGTGTCGGCTCGGGCCGCGATGCGTCCGGAGGGGGAGACGACGGCTATGGTGTCGCCTTCGCGGAGATAGGGCGGACGGAGGTAGGCCGCGGTGTCGGCCGGGGCGGGGGCGTTCGCTGTGCCGGCCGCGGCCGTTTCGGCGGCGGGTTTTGTGTCCGGGGCATCGGCCGGGGCGGGGTTCGTTCCGGCCGCGGACTCTGTGTCCGGCGTGTTTGCCGAAGCGGTTTTTCCGTCCGGCAGGCACTCTTCCGGGGTGCGGGCTGCCGGGCGGAGGCTGTCGGCCGGGATCCGGGCGGTTGCGGCCGTGTCGGTGCGGCCCGCGGCCGTTCCGGCGGCGCAGGGGCGGAAGGCGGCGGGAAGGCCGGTGAAGAGTGCGGCGAGCAGGAGGGTTCGTATCATTGTTTTCCGGGGTGGCGTTTGCGGCGGGTGAGCCCTTCGGGCAGCGGGAGCGAGAGGCGTGCGAGGCTTACGACGGCTCCCGTGAGAGCCAGTCCGGCGGAGAGCAGCAGTGCCGTATGGGTGCTGTCGTCGGGTACGATATGGAACAGGAACGCCATCAGGGCGGCTCCCGTGGTCTGT
This sequence comes from Alistipes dispar, assembly GCF_006542685.1. NCBI lineage: Bacteria > Pseudomonadati > Bacteroidota > Bacteroidia > Bacteroidales > Rikenellaceae > Alistipes > Alistipes dispar. The sequence goes on from NZ_AP019736.1 coordinate 1,545,428, forward strand.
CCCAGGAGGCGGGCCGTGGCGAGCATTCCGCTGGCCGAGCCGCTTCGCTCGGGAGGCGCCGAGGCGATCAGGATGCTGTTGTTGGGCGACTGGAACAGCCCGAATCCCGCACCGCACAACACGAGCCGCCACACGATTTCGAAGTCTGTGGGGTGTTCGGGCAGGAAAGCCAGCAGGAGCAGCCCCGCGGCCATCGCCGCGAGGCCCGTTCCGCCGAGCAGGCCGGCGTGGACCCGTTCGACGAGCAGCCCGGCCACGGGGGCCACGACCATGATGACCGCGGGCCAGGCCGTGAGCAGCAGGCCGGTGGCCACGTCGTCGTAGCCGCAGGCGTGTTGCAGGTAGAAGGGCAGCGCCACCATGGCGAGCATCTGCGCGAGGAACGAGCAGATCGACGTCAGCACCGAGACCGAGAAGATCGGGATGCGCAGCAGGTCGAACGGCAGGATCGGGTACGGCTCGCGCAGCTGGCGGCGGATGAATACGAAGCCGACGGGGACCAGCACCGCCGCGCCGAGCGCGACGATCCGCGGATCGAGTCCGTGCGAGAATCCCTCGACCGAGGCCATCAGCAGTCCGAACACGAGGGCGTTCATCGCGGCGTCGCGCCAGTCGAAGCGGCGGTCGCGCACCCGGACCGGATTGGCGGGCAGGAAGCGCCGGCTCAGCGCGAGGGCGACGAGCCCCACGGGGATATTGACGGCGAAGAGCCACGGCCATTCGGCCGCCGAGAGGACGCCGGCGGCCAGCGTCGGACCCGCCACGGAGGAGACGGCCACCACCGTGGCGTTGATGCCCATGCCGCGCCCGAGGCGGTTGCGGGGGTAGATGATGCGGATGAGGGTGGTATTGACCGACGTCACGGCCGCCGCGCCGAATCCCTGCAGGACGCGTCCCGCCACGAGGGTTCCGAGCGACTGCGAGAGGGCGCAGCCCACCGACGCCGCGGTGAAGAGGGCCAGGCCGCCGATGTAGATCTTGCGGTAGCCGACCAGGTCGCCCAGCGCCGAGAAGGAGAGCAGCGAGACCACGATCGCCAGCTGGTAGGCATTGACGACCCAGATCGAGTCGGCCGAGGAGATGCCGAGGGCACGGGAGATCGTCGGCAGGGCCACGTTGGCGATCGTCGAGTCGATCACCGAGAGCGAGACGCCGAACGCCACGGCCAGAATGGCCCAGATGCGGCGGGGCATCGGAATCCCGTCTGCCGGCGGGGCTATGTGCTGCGGAGGGGTCATGGCGGCGCAAAGATACGAAAAAAACGAAAACCCGGGTTCTCCGGGCTTTCGCCACACAACTATCCGGGGCTTCCGCGACCGCGGCCGGTAAGATAACCGCCGCCGGGGTTCCCCTGCTTGAACTTTTTATTTTAAATGGTTGTGGTTCATAGGTTTGTATCGTATGCACCCCAGTCTTCCCGCACTCCTTCCGCGTAAACGGGCGGCGCGATCCGCACCGGCGGCGAAAAACTGCCGTCCGCCTCGGAGAACCGGCGCCTCGTGGCGATATGCACGGCGAAAGCGGCGGCGGGCAGCGGAAGAATCGGGATGCGGATGACGCATTCGGTTTCCATAGTGAAAGCGTTCGTTTCGGGTTCGGCGTTGCAAATATACACAATGAAATCCGAAAAACAAATAAATTTTATTGTTTTTCGATAAATTATTTCCGAAAGGCGGTCGCAGACGTCTCCGGGCATGAAAAAGCGCGCCGTGCGGCGCGCTTTTCGAATCGGAACGGTCCCCGGTCCGGCCCCGTGCATCTCCCGGAAGGGGCGGTGCGGGGCGGAAATCCGCCCGCCGCAGCGTCACACCTTGAAGTAGATCCTCTGCCGGTCGAGGAACCAGAGCAGCAGCCAGCAGCAGGCGATGTAGCCGATGCCGAGCACGACCGCACCCGCCTCGGGCGGGAGTTTGGAGGCCGCGCCCCCGAAGAAGAATTTCGAGGTGTAGCCGAAATTGACGATCATCTGCCCGAGGTAAATCGTGATCGAATTGACGCCGATCACCTTGAAGAAGAAGGTCCAGCGGCGCCATTGCCTTACGTCTATCATATAGTAGAACAGCGCGAACATGCCGAGCGAGTAGGCCCCGGCGGCGCAGACGAACGATCCGTTCCAGAGGCTTTTGTTGATCGGCTGCCACATGTTCCAGAGCAGTGCGGCGGCGAGCAGCGCGGCGGCTCCGCAGGCCATGCCGAGCGCTTTGCGGCCGCCGGTGAGGCGTTTGTCGCTCCGGCGGACGAACTCCCCGGTGAACATGCCCAGCATGGCCGTCACGACGGCCGGGAAGGTGCTCAGGATGCCTTCCGGATCGAAACCGTCGAGATAGAGGTGCGAGGGCATGATCCGGCGGTCGATATAGCCCGCGATATTGCCTTCGAGGGTGAGCGTGCCGGCTCCGGGGGCGTCGGGCGCGCCGACGAAATGCAGCACGAGGCTGTATGCGGCGAGAATGCCGGCCGCGAGGACGATGCGCGTGCGGAGGCCGAAGCGCATGTAGAGCAGCGCGGCGAACATCCACGCCAGTCCGATGCGTCCCAGCACGCTCGGCAGCCGCAGCGTGGCGAAGTCGAGCCGGAAAAGTCCGTTATAGACCAGTCCCAGCAGGACGAGCGTTAGGCCGCGGCGGACGATCTTCGCGAGGATGGCCCTCTCGCTCGTTCCCTTCGAACGCTGTTTGGCCAGCGAGAAGGGGAACGAGATGCCCGCGATGAAGAGGAACAGCGGGAAGATCGTGTCGTGGTGGAAGAATCCGTCCCATTCGGCGTGGCCCATCTGCGCGATGAGCCAGTCGGAGAAGCCGCCCGGCCGGAGACGGCAGAGCGAAACGACGAGGGCGGCGAAGCCCATGATGAAGAACATGTCGAAGCCCCGGAGCGTGTCGAGCGACAGCAGCCGTTGCGGGGCGGCGGTTTGCGGGGGCCGGTCGGTTTGAGGTCGGTTCATGCGTTATTCGGATTGGTTTGCCTGCGAATCGGTATCGACGAATTTGTAGAGCCGGTCGCCGCGGCGGACCGGTCCCGGAGTGCGGATGGCGCAGAGCCGGCCCTGCGAGACCTCCTGCGCCGGCGTGCCGTCGGGACCGTGCAGTTCCTCGAGCCGCTGTTCGGCCATGCCCGTCGTCGCTCCGAGGAAGAAGAGCTCCTCGCCGACGGCGAGCGGCGCCGCCTCGACGAGCACTTCGGCCACGGAGAGTTTTTTGTAGAAATTCGTCACTTTCCCTACATAGACCTTGCGGCGCGTGGCCGAGGAGCCGTAGGCCGGGCTGTGTTCCGCGACGGGGCGTCCGGCGTAGTAGCCTTCCCAGAAGCCGCGGTTGAATACCGTCCGCAGCCGCTCCTTCAGCTCCGCGGCCAGGCGGGGCGTGTAGCTTCCCGCCTCGATGGCGCGCAGCGCCTCGTCGTAGCACTCCACGACGCGCTTGACGTACTCCGCGCCGCGGGCGCGTCCCTCGATCTTCAGCACCCGGACGCCCGCCGCGAGCATGCGGTCGAGGAAGTCGATCGTGCAGAGGTCCTTGGGCGAGAGCACATAGCGTCCGTCCACGTCCAGCTCGGCGCCGGTCTCCTTGTCGCGCACGGTGTACTTCCGGCGGCACAGCTGGCGGCAGGCGCCGCGGTTGGCCGAGCAGCCCGTTTCGTAGAGCGAGAGGTAGCATTTGCCCGAGATCGACATGCAGAGCGCGCCGTGGGCGAACATTTCGATCTCGACCAGTTCGCCGCGCGGTCCGCGGATGTCGTTCTCCACGATGCGGCGGCGGATTTCGGCCACCTGCTCGAGCGACAGCTCGCGGGCCAGCACCACCGTGTCGGCCCACTGGGCGTAGAACTTCACCGCCTCGGAGTTCGAAATGTTGCACTGGGTCGAGATGTGCACCTCCTGTCCGATGCGCCGGGCGTAGAGGATCGCCGCCATGTCCGAGGCGATGACGGCGTCCACGCCCTCGGCCCTGGCCCGGTCGATCACCTCGTGGACCGTCGTGATCTCCTCCTCATAGACGACGGTGTTCACCGTCAGGTAGGCCTTCACCCCTGCGGCGTGGGCCGTGGCGACGATCCGCGCCAGATCGTCGAGCGAGAAGTTGGCCGCAGAAGCCGAGCGCATGTTGAGTTTCCCCACGCCGAAATAGACGGCGTCGGCTCCGGCCTGAATGGCTGCGGCGAGCGATTCGTACGACCCCACGGGGGCCATGATCTCTATGTCGGAACGTTTCAATTTTCGGATTGTTTTTCGGTTGTCCGGCCTCTTCGGGCCGTATTTTCTCCCGGTTTCCCGGCCGGCTTCGGTCCCGGGCCGTTTCTGTCGGGAGCCGCCGTGCGTTTCCCTGTCCGGGCCTCCGGACCGCTTCTTCCGGTTATTTCTTCCGGTCCACCAGGCTTTCGGCGTATTCGCGCATCCGCAGCGTGCGCGCGGGGTCCACCGAGAGGGAGCCGAGGACCGCCAGCGCGCGGTCGAAGCGCAGCGAAATCTGCTGTTCGGTGAGGTGGCGCACGTCCAGCCGGTCGTAGATCCGCTTCACGGCGGCGATCTTCTCCGCATCCGTGAGCCGCTCGTCGCGGTAGGTCCGGCGGAGCACTTCGCGCGTGGGCTCGTCGGCGCGGCTCATCGCCGTCACCATCAGGTAGGTCTTCTTGCCTTCGAGGATGTCGCCGCCGATGGCTTTGCCCAGCTCCTCGTCGCCGTAGCTGTCCAGCAGGTCGTCCTGCAGCTGGAAGGCCAGCCCCAGTTCGAGGGCGAAGCGGCGCAGTTTGCGGCAGTCCTCCTCCGAGGCGCCGCCCAGCATCGCGCCGATGGCCACGGCGCCGGACAGCAGCGCCGAAGTCTTCAGCTCGATCATGTGCATGTAATCGACGACCGAGACTTTGGGTTTCATTTCGAAATCCATGTCGTACTGCTGGCCCTCGCACACCTCGAGCGCCATTTCGTTGAACGTGGCGAGTATCTGCGGCAGCAGGCGCGGGGGCACGCCGCTCAGCAGCCGGTAGGAACTGATCATCATGGCGTCGCCCGAGAGGATCGCCACGTTCTGCCCCCACCGGGCGAAGACCGACGGCTTGCCCCGCCGCACGGCGGCGTTGTCCATGATGTCGTCGTGCAGGAGCGTGAAATTGTGGAACATCTCGACGGCCGCCGCCGCGGGAAGCGCCTGCAGCGCATCGTCGGAGAAGATGCCGCACGAGAGCATGACGAGCATCGGCCGCAGCCGTTTGCCGCCTCCGGAGAGCGAATAGCCGATCGGCGCGTACAGCAGTTCGGGTTCGGCCGGGAGTTCGGTTTGTGCCAGGTAATTCTCGATCACCGAGAGAAGTTGCTCGTTGGTTTGCATGGTTTACTGGATGCGTTTTGAGTCTGAATCAGTCCCAAAAGTAGGAAAAAAGTTTGGAGTGGCCGAATTTTCCACTAACTTTGGCCTTACATTTTTAACTTTTAACCTGAAACCTGCTATGAAAAAACTCGCTATCGGCGTGGATATCGGCGGTATCAACACCGCTTTCGGTCTTGTGGATGAAAACGGCGACCTCTATGCCGAATCGGTCATTTCGACCAAGAAATATCCGTATGTGGACGACTATCCGGCCTATGTGCAGGATTTGTGCGACGCCATGCATGCCATGGCCAAGAGCCTTTCGTTCGATTACGAGCTGACGGGCATCGGCATCGGCGCGCCCAACGCCAACTACCACAAGGGAACGGTCGAGACGCCCGCCAATCTGTGGAAATTCCGGGACGGAGACCCCAATCCCGACGAGAGCCGCCGCATCTTTCCGCTGGCGAGCGACATTTCGAACTGTTTCGGCGGCGTGAAGACGCTCATTACGAACGATGCCAATGCGGCGACGATCGGCGAGATGATCTACGGCAACGCCAAGGGCATGAAGGATTTCATCATGATCACGCTCGGCACGGGGCTCGGTTCGGGTTTCGTGGCCAACGGCGAGATGATCTACGGCGACGACGGCTTCGCCGGCGAGTTCGGCCATGTCATCGTCGAGCGCAACGGCCGCGAGTGCGGCTGCGGCCGCCGGGGGTGTCTGGAGGCTTACGTCTCGGCGACGGGCATCAAGCGCACGGCTTTCGAGTTGATGGCCAAAATGACCGCTCCGAGCAAGTTGCGCAGCATCGCGTACGACGATTTCGACGCTTCGATGGTTTCGGCCGCCGCAGAACAGGGCGACCCCATCGCGCTCGAGGCGTTCCGTTTCACGGGCGAGATGCTGGGCCGGGCGCTGGCCGACGTGGTGACGGTCACCTCTCCGGAGGCGATCTTCCTCTTCGGCGGGTTGTCGAAGGCCGGCAAGCTGCTCTTCGAGCCTACGCAGTGGTATATGGAGGAGAACATGCTCTTCGTATTCAAGAACAAGGTGAAGCTGCTCCCGAGCGGCATTCAGGGCAAGAACGCCGCCATCCTCGGCGCCTCGGCGCTGATCTGGCAGGAAGCTGCGAGATAAAGTCTTTCCGGCGGAGTTTCCCCCGGAAGCGAGGGGCGGGACGCGGGTTCCGCCCCTTTTTCACGGGTTTCCATGAAGAATCCCGGTCCATACACGTGGGCCGGGATTCTTTTCGTGTATTCGTGTATTCGCGGTCGGGAGGGGGGCAGGCATTGGTCCGGGTCTCTCCGTCCGTGTTTCCCGGTCGTTCCGTCCTTTCCGTCGGGTCCCTCCCGCTCTTTCAGCCGGTGCCGTCTCTCCCGCTCCTTTGTCGGTGCGTCCTTGCGCTCTTTCGCCGGTGTCGTCCCTCCCGCTCCTTCGTGTCGGTGCGCTCTTGCCGCTCTTTCGGCCGTACCGTCCTTGCCCGCTCCTAAGTCGGTGCCGGATTTTTCGCTCCGGACTATCGCATCGCCACGTCGGTCTGGCCGATCAGGCGGCCTTCGCAGTAAATCTGGATCTTGTAGGTTCCGGCGGTGAATCCCGTGCTGGTGTAGAAGATACCCACGCCGAGGTCCTTCGTGTTGTCGTATTCGACCTCGCGCACGGCCGAATAGCTCAGCCGTTCGCCCTCGAACTCGAAGGTCGGCATCTCCTCGGTGGTCAGCACGTAGCCGTCGGGCGAGGTGATGCGCACGTAGAGCGCCTTGTTGCCGGGCGAAGCCAGCTCGTTGGCCGAAAGGGTGAAGTCCACGCGCAGGCGCGAGGCGTTCTTGATGCGCGAAACTTCGCGGCTGTTGTTGTTGAGCGCGGCGAGCGAAATGTCGCGGGCGCGGAGCACGGCGCCGATCCGCACCTTGTTGTCCAGCTCGGCGGCCTTCTCTTCGGCCATCTCGGCGCGCAGGTTGGCCGAGGAGATCTCCTTGCGGAAGCCGACGTTCTCCTTGATGAGCTTCTTGTTGAGCGTGTTGAGCGAGTCGATCTGGCGGACGTAGCCCCGCATGATCGTGCGCAGCGTGCCCACCTCCTTCTCGTACTGCTTGATCTTGGCCAGGTTCCACGACCGCTCTTTCTTCAGGCGCGTCATCAGCGAGTCGGCCCGTTCGCGTTCGAGGGTGAGGTTGGCCGATATCGAGTCGTTCGAAATCTGCAGGTTGTCGTAGTCGGTCATCAGACGGCCCAGATCGTTCTGGATCGAATCGCGGTCGGCCTGCAGCAGCTCGTTGTCGATCATCTGCTGGCGGTGGATGCTGTAGTAGAGGACCGACAGCGCCACGAGGATCGCCGAGAGGATGATGATGACGATGCGGTAGCCGCGGATCGACTTGTCGGCCGCCGGCTGCGGGTTCATGTAGTCGTCGTCTTCGAATTCCGAAGGATCGTATCCCTGTCTGTTTTCCATAACGCGTTAGAGGTTTACGGGACAAATATAATAAAATTCAGTCACATGACCGCCGGGAACGGCAATTTTGCCGCCCTGCGGTGCGGCGCAGGGCCGGAGGGTCACTTCACGAGGCTCGTCATCGGGTATTTCAGCCCCTTGTACCCCGATATGTAGGCGTTGATGCTGCCCACCCGCACGGGGGATTCGATGTAGAGCGGGATTTTGTTCTCGTCGTCCGAGATCCAGATCGTGAAGACCGAGCCGTCGGTGAACGAGAAACCTTGCGAGGAGCCGAGCTGGCAGTTGAATTTCAGCGTGCGGAAGCGTCCCATGTTGCGGATTTTCTTGGTTTCGCGCCCCAGATAGCGGTAGTGCAGCAGGCGCACGGTGTCCTCGAGCACCATCCGGAGCGTGGCGGGCTCTCCCTCGCGGAAGTCCTCGGCCGAGGCGCTCCGGAGGCTGAAGAAGAGGGCGATCGGGTCCATGCTCTCCGCCGTCAGGGGCATCTCCTTCTCCTGATAGGGGCGCTGGCGGCTGCGCCAGCGGGTGCGGACCACCGACCGGTCCCAGTCGTATTCGTAGCGGCTGTCGAAGGTGTAGTCGCCCTCGCGGATGTCGCTCGTGAAGCGCACGGGGCGCAGCTCGTCGGCGGCGACCCACACGGTGTAGATGTCCTCGAGGTTGAAGAACCAGCGGTAGGTGGGCAGCGTGCGTCCCGCGCCCACCACCTTGTAGCGGGTCAGGCCGTCGTGCGTCTCCTCGGAGGTCGCGACCTCCACGGTTCCGACCTCCGTGTTGGGGAACATTTTTGCCTTGTAGCTCACGCGGTAGCTGAGCACCTCGCCCGGGTGGTAGAGCTGTGCGGCGAGCGGCGGGGCGGCCGCCAGAAGCAGTATGGTGAAGAGGAATCGTTTCATGTCGGTATCGGTTTGAATGTAAAACGCGTCGTGTCGGGAATATATTACGAAATGCGGGAGAAATCCATCTCTTCGCGGCCCGAGTAGCGGCGCCGCAGCTCCTGCAGCCCCCGGTTTTCGGGCGTCGCGAGCGCGGGATCGGCCTCGAGGACCGAGACGGCCGCCTCGCGCGAGAGGGTGAGTATCTGCACGTCGGCCGTGGGGCTGGCGATCTTCAGATCAAATGCCATGCCGCTCTGCAGCGTGCCGTTGATGTCGCCCGCGCCGCGCAGTTTGAGGTCCAGTTCCGCCAGCCGGAAGCCGTCGTTCGTCTCGCACATGGCGTCGAGCCGCGCCCGCGATTCGCGCGAGAGCTTTTCGCCCGACATGAGGATGCAGTAGGACTGCTCGCCGCCGCGGCCCACGCGGCCCCGCAGCTGGTGGAGTTGCGACAGTCCGAAGCGTTCGGCCGATTCGATCACCATGACCGTGGCGTTCGGCACGTCCACGCCCACCTCGATCACGGAGGTGGCGACCAGGATCTGCGCCTCGCCCTCCTTGAACTGGCGCATCGACTCCTCCTTGTCCGCGTGTTTCATCTTGCCGTGGCAGATCGCCGTGACGTACTGCGGCAGGGGGAAGTCGCGCGAAATGGCCTCGTAGCCGTCCGTGAGGTCCTTGTAGTCCATCGCCTCGGACTCCTTGATGAGCGGGTAAACGACGTAAACCTGCCGTCCCAGCGCGATCTGCTGCCGCATGAAACCGAAAAGTTTGAGCCGGGCCGCGTCGGTGTAGCGGAAGGTCTTGACCGGCCGGCGTCCGGGGGGCAGCTCGTCGATCACCGAGACGTCCAGATCGCCGTAGAGCGTCATGGCCAGCGTGCGGGGGATCGGCGTGGCGGTCATCACGAGGATATGGGGCGGCTGCGCGTTCTTGGTCCAGAGCCGCGCGCGCTGCTCGACGCCGAAACGGTGCTGCTCGTCGATCACGACGAACCCCAGGTCGGCGAACCGCACGCGGTCCTCGATCAACGCGTGCGTGCCGATCAGTATGTTCACCCTGCCCGAGGCGATTCCTTCGAGCGCCTCGCGGCGTTCGCGGGCCTTCGAGGCGCCGGTGAGGATCGCCGTCGTCACCTCCGTTCCCGCGAGCATCCGGCGGATCGTCGTGAAGTGCTGGCGGGCGAGAATCTCCGTGGGAGCCATCATGCAGGCCTGGAATCCGTTGTCCACGGCCAGCAGCATCGACATCAGCGCCACGAGGGTCTTGCCGCTGCCCACGTCGCCCTGCAGGAGGCGGTTCATCTGGAATCCCGTCACGGTGTCCTGCCGGATTTCGCGGATCACGCGCTTCTGCGCTCCCGTGAGCGGGAAGGGCAGTTTTTCGTTGTAGAAGGTGTTGAACGCCTTCCCGACCTTCGGAAAGAGGAAGCCGTCGCTCTTGGCCAGCCGCGCCGTGCGCCGGGACTGGATGTTGAGCTGCACGCCGAGCAGCTCGTCGAACTTCAGCCGGTACTGCGCCTGACGCAGCAGCTCCTGCGACTGGGGGAAGTGGATGTTGTAGTAGGCCTCGCGCAGCGGAATCAGTCCGTAGCGGGTGCGCAGCGCTTCGGGCAGCGGGTCGGCGATGCGTTCCCGCACGAGCGTCCAAAGGTTGCAGACGATCTGGTACATGCCTTTCGCGCCCAGCACATTCGAGAGTTTCTCGGTCGAAGGGTAGATGCCCTGCATCCCGCTCTCGGCCTTGTGCGAGAGGGCCTGTTCGACGGTCTCCAGTTCGGGGTGGGCCATCGACAGCTCCCCGCGGTAGAACGACGGCCGTCCGAAGACGAGGTACTCGCGTCCGACCTCGATCCGCTTCTCGATCCACTTGATTCCCTGGAACCACACCAGCTCGGCCGAGCCCGTCGGGTCCTGCACGCAGGCCGTGAAGCGGCGTTTGCGTCCCGCTCCGGCGTAGCCGACGCCCGTGACGCGGGCGCGGAACTGCACGTAGGAAAGTCCCGCCGCATCGGTGATCTCGGCGATGCGGTAGATACGCGTGCGGTCGATGTAGCGGAAGGGGTAATGGCGGAGCATGTCGCCGAGCGTGCGGATGCCCAGCTCGCGCTCGAGCACTTTCGCCCGCGCTTCGCCGACCCCCGCGACGTACTTTATGTCGTTGTCGAGATACTCCATCGGACAAATATACGAAGTTTTCCGCGATTCCGGATTCCGCGGCTCCGATTCCCGCCTTCCGGGCGTGTATCCCGGGCGAACCTTCAGGGCGGATTCCCCCGGGGCGTGTTTTCCGGGCGAATCTTCCGGCGGCCCCCTCCCCTGGGCGGGGCGTGTTTTCCGGGGGCGTGTTTTCTTCGGGGCCGGGCCCCTCCCCCTCCGGTGTGCCCGGGACGGGCCGGAGCCCGCCCGGACTGTTCCGGATCGCTTCCCGCTTCAGCCTCCTGCCTCCGCGGCGGGAGAAACCGGAACCCCCGGCATCCGCGGAGGGAAACCGGGGGCTCGGGGGATGCGGCGCTTCGGCGTCATTCGGCGCCGAAGCGGTAGATGCAGGTATGGGTGTAGGTCTCCCCGGGCCGGAGCGTCGTGGAGGGGAAGGCCGGGTGGTTCGGACTGTCGGGGTACTTCTGCGTCTCGAGGGCCACCGATTCGCGGTAGCGCAGCGGTTTGCCCGTCTTGCCGACCGACGACCCGTCGAAGAAGTTGCCGCAGTAGAACTGGATGGCGGGCTGGTCGCTCCACACTTCGAGCGTGCGGCCCGTCGTCGGCTCGCGGAGTCTGGCCACGAACTCCACGTCGCCGTCGGTCGTGCGGTCCGCGATCCAGTTGTGGTCGTATCCGCGGGCGTTGCGCAACTGCGGATCGTCGGCTCCGATCCGCTCGCCGATGGCGTGCGGTTCGCGGAAGTCGAAGGGCGTGCCCGTGACGTCGGCTGTTTCGCCCGTCGGGATGAGCAGCGAGTCCACCGGCGTCGTGCGGCTCGCGCGGAGCGTCAGTTCGTTGTCGAGCACCGTGCCGTTGCCCTCGCCCTTGAGGTTGAAGAAGGAGTGGTGCGAGAGGTTCACCACCGTCGGAGCGTCGGTCGTCGCCTCGTAATCGACGCGGAACTCGTTTTCGGGCGTCACGGAGTAGGTCATCCGGATCCGGAGGTTCCCGGGAAATCCCTCCTCGCCGTCCTTGTGCAGGTAGCCGAGGACGAGCTGCCGTTCGTCGGCCGACACCACGTCCCAGACGACGCGGTCCAACCCCGTCATGCCTCCGTGGAGGGTCTGTCCGTGGTCGTTCGTCGGCAGCGTGTACTGTTTGCCGTCGAGCGTGAAGCGGCCCCCGGCGATGCGGTTGGCATAGGGACCCACGACGGCCCCGAGGAAGCGTTCGCCCCGGTTGTCGATGTAGCGGTCGAGCGATTCGTAGCCCAGCACGATATCCTCGTAGCGGCCTTCGCGGTCGGGCGTCCAGAGCGCCACGACGCGCCCTCCGTAGTTGGTCGCCTGCAGTGCGATGTCGCCCGCGCGGAGGGTGTACAGCTCCACCGCCTTGCCGTCCACCGTGCGGCGGAAGGCTTCGGCGGGCAGCAGCCGGATCTCGTCTGTTTCCGTGTCGGAGCCGCAGGCGGCCAGAAGCAGCGCCGCGGCGATAAGCGTTCGTTTCATCTTTTTCGTGTCGTTGGCTCCCGGACGGGCCGGGAGGCGGTTATTCGTTCAGTGCGTTGCAGACCTTGCGGTTGATCTCCCGGATGCGTTCCGGCTCGACCTTCATCACCTTGCGGTCGTAGGTCATCAGGCCGTTCACCTCGGTCTCGACGTCGGAGGTCTGCGTATAGACCGCCGCCGAGAAGTAGCGCAGGTGGCGGAGCAGCTCCTCGGCGTACTTTTCGTACTCGTCGGTCACTTCGCGCGGCGAGTTGAAGCGTACGTAACCCCAGTTGCGGTCCTTCTCCCAGAGGTGGCCTTCGACGACCTGGCCGATGCCGCCGAATTCGCCCAGCACCGATACGCGGTCGGTGTCGAAGAGCAGCAGCGCGGGCATGGGGTAGTTGTGCTGGTCGAGCATGTCGCCCGCCCGGTAGTGGTTGCCGCCGCTGGCGGCGTTCACGAGGCGCGTCGGGTCGTAGGCCTTGGTCCACGCGGCGATTTCGGGCGTCTTGAACTGGCCCCACGTCTCGTTGAAGGGAACCCACACGCCGATCGAGACGAACGGACGGAGGCAGTCGATGATCTCGCGCCACTCCTTGCGGTAGCAGGCTTCGGATTCGGGCGACCGCTGCTTCTCCTCGCCCGTGAAGTACCGGTTCATCTGCCAGCGGGGCGAGCCGGGGGTGATGTCGCCGCTGGGCATGTCCTGCCAGACGATGATGCCCGCCTTGTCGCAGTGGTAGTACCAGCGTGCCGGCTCTACTTTCACGTGCTTGCGGATCATGTTGTAGCCCAGCTCCTTGGTCTTCACGATGTCGTAGGCCAGCGCCTCGTCCGTCGGGGCCGTGTAGAGCCCGTCGGGCCACCAGCCCTGATCGAGCGGGCCGAACTGGAAGAGGGGCTTGTCGTTGAGCATCAGCCGCGGGACGTTGTGGCGGTCGCGTCCGGTCGAGAACTTGCGCATCGCCGTATAGCTGCGCACCTGGTCCACGATACGGCCGTCGTGGCGCAGCGTCACCTTCAGGTCGTAGAGGAAGGGCGTGTCGGGGCTCCAGAGCTTCGGCTCCGCCACGGACAGCTCCACGGGGGCGCCGTTGAGCGCGCGGCCGGCGGCCACCTGCGTCTCCCCGTCGTAGAGCGCGACTTCGACGAGGTCTCCGGGAACCGCCTCCGAGAGGGGCGCTTCGACGAGGAACCGTTTCCGGTCGAGATCGGGCGTCGTCCGCACCTCGCGGATGTACCGCTGCGGCACGGCTTCGAGCCACACGGTCTGCCAGATGCCGCTCACGGACGAGTACCAGATGCCTTCGGGCCTGTCGGACTGTTTGCCGCGCGGCTGGTAGCTCTTCTCGGTGGGGTCCCAGACCCGGACGCGGAGGGTGTTGCCGTTTTTCGCCAGGGCTTCGGTGATGTCGAACGCGAAGGGGGTGAAGCCGCCCGTGTGCGAGCCGACGGCGATGCCGTTCACCCAGACGTCGGTCTTCCAGTCCACGGCGCCGAAGTGCAGCAGCACCCGTTTGCCGTGCCATTTCTCCGGAACGGAGAAGGTCCGTTCGTACCAGAGACCGTTCGCGGCGCCGGGGCATCGGCCCACGCCCGAGAGCGCCGACTCCGCGGCGAACGGCACGAGAATCTCGCCGTCGAATTCTTCGGGCGTTTCGCCCAGCGGGCGGATCGCGTAGTTCCACAGGCCGTTGAGGTTCTGCCACTCGCCGCGGACCAGTTGCGGGCGCGGGTATTCGGGCAGGACGTTCTGCGGGTCGAGATTCTCGCCCCAGACGGTTTTGATGCGGTCGCCGGCGGGCTGCCATTGCGCCGCGGCGGAGAGTGCCGCCAAAATGGCGGCGGTCAGCAGGAAGGTTCTTTTCATAATAAAAATAGGTGTAGCGGGATTGATCTTTTCGAATCCTAAAAATAGAAAATTCCCGCCGTTTTTGCAAATTTGCAGCCCGATTTCCGGCTTTCGGCCTCTCCGGCGGGAGCGCGGGGTCCGGGAACGGGCCGGACGACGGCCTCGCTGTATCCGGCGTCGGCACGGTACGTCCGGGTGTCGGCCTCGTCGCGGAGGCGTTTCCGGCAGACCCGCCGATTTCCGGCTTCGGCCGGGAAGGGAAAGTGTCTTCGGACGGCTTTTCCGGCGACGGCGGCGCGGTGTCCGGATATACTCCGCGCATACGCACCGCCGGACGCGGAAAAGGGGGCCGCACATGTGGAAGTGTACGGGCATCGCAGCGGCGTATAATGGGATTTTTGGTTCGTATTGTGTTGATGTGTAGTGTGTTATGTTTTGTATCGGGGGGGGGTGAAACGGGCTTTTGTCTCCATATTATACTCTTTTGGGAGGATAGTATACAATTCGGCACAGGAGAAAATCTACCTTTGTTTTACAAAAATCAGCCGCTATGCGTTACGCGAACAACCCGATTCTGACACCCCGCGACCTTGCGCCGAGTCAGGAGTCCATGAAGATCGAATGTCTGCTCAATCCGGGCGTTTTCCGCTTCGACGGAAAGACCTGGCTGCTGATCCGGGTCGCCGAGCGGCCCGAACAGCGCGAGGGCGAGATCAGCTTCCCGCTGCTCGACGACGCGAACCGGATTACGGTCATGCGCGTGCCCTCCTCCTCGCCGGAGCTGGACCTGTCGGATCCGCGGGTCATCAGCTACAAGGGCAGCGATTACCTTACGACCATGTCCCACCTGCGGCTCATGAGCAGCACGGACGGCGTCCGTTTTGCCGAAGAGCCGGGCTACGGGCCGATCTTCGGCAGCGACGCCTACGAGTCCTACGGCATCGAGGACTGCCGCGTCACGCTGCTCGAAGGGACGTATTACCTGACCTATACCGCGGTGTCGGCCAACGGCGTGGCCGTGCGGATGCGCAGCACGACGGACTGGAAGCGTTTCACCGACTACGGGCTGGTGCTGCCTCCCCACAACAAGGACTGCACGCTTTTCGACGAGCGGATCGGAGACCTATATTATATGCTCCACCGTCCGAGCAGCCCCGAGATCGGCGGCAATTACATCTGGATCGCCGAGAGCCGCGACCTGCGCCACTGGGGCAACCACCGCTGCGTGGCCCGCACGCGCAAGGGAATGTGGGACAGCGCGCGCATCGGGGCGGGCTGCGCCCCGATACGGACCGGCGAGGGGTGGCTCATGATCTACCACGGCGCCGACGGCGACAACCGCTACTGCCTCGGGGCCATGCTGCTCGACGCGGCGGACCCCTCGAAGGTGCTCGCACGCAGCGACCGGCCGATCATGGAGCCGTCGGCCCCCTACGAGCTGACGGGGTTCTTCGGAAACGTCATCTTCACCAACGGCCACATCGTCGAGGGCGACCGCATCGTCATGTACTACGGCGCGTCGGACGAGGTGATCTGCCGGGCCGACCTCTCGGTGCGGGAGATTCTGGAATCGCTGAAATAGATCAGTTCAAACAATAATCAATAATCCATTAACCGACTTAAAACCAATGAAAAGCTCTCTGACTCACTGCTTCGGTTCGCTGCTTTGCCTGCTGGCGCTGGCCGGCTGCCAGGGC